>NZ_CP046908.1:4805000-5116759 GCF_009789575.1 Stappia indica
GCCCTGGCGATGCCGGCGAAGATCGAGTCGAACGTGTCCGGGCCGTCGACCAGCAACTCGACCGAATTGCCGGCGAGAAACGGGATCTGGGCGATGCGGGTGAGCACCGGCCAGCTGGTGCTGGTGGTGGCATCGGCCAGCCGCAGCTCGCCGGCGCGCGCCGCACGGGTGGCGCGGCCGGCATAGGTGCGGACCTCGCCATAGTCTTCGAACCGCTTCCAGCCGAAGACGAGGTAGAGGAAGGCGGTGGGGAAGGGCAGGAACAGCAGCGACAGCAGCCAGGCGATCGAGCCCTGCGAGGTGCGCGAATGCAGCACCTCGCGCACCGCGCAGACGGCAGCGAGCGTATACAGCGCGAAGGTGAGCGCGGCGATGATCGGCAGGTTGGCGACGAGCGCCTCGGCGAGATCGAAATCGCGGATCATCTCAACTCGGTTGATACGAGGGTCGGGGGAAGACGGTAGGGAGGAACCCGCCTAAATACAAGGCAGGCCCGCCCATTATGGACCGCTTCGCGCCCCCTCGTGCCGGCTGCCGCAGCGTCCCGCTCAGGCTATCTCCTCAGGCAACCTTCTCAGGCAACCTCCTCAGGCGACCTCCTCGAACGGGGCGGCGATGGTGCTCGGCTTTTCCAGCCAGCCCGGCACCGGCAGGTCCTTGGAGCGCAGGAAGTCCGGGTTGAACAGCTTCGACTGGTAGCGGTTGCCGTAGTCGCACAGGATGGTGACGATGGTGTGCCCGGGACCCATCTCGCGCGCCATGCGGATGGCGCCGGCGACATTGATGCCGGAGGAGCCGCCAAGGCACAGGCCCTCGTGCTCCAAAAGGTCGAAGACCACCTGAACCGCCTCCGCATCCGGGATCTGGAACGGCATGTCGACCGGCGCATCCTCCAGGTTGGCGGTGATGCGGCCCTGGCCGATGCCTTCGGTGATCGAGGAGCCTTCCGCCTTCAGCTCGCCATGGGCGTAGTAGTTGAAGAGCGCGGCGCCCATCGGGTCGGCAAGGCCGATGCGGATCTTCGGATTGAACCCTTTTAGCGCCATGCCGACGCCGGCCAGCGTGCCGCCCGAGCCGACGGCGCAGACGAAGCCGTCGACCTTGCCGTCCGTCTGGCGCCAGATCTCCGGGCCGGTCGTCTCGATGTGGGCCTGACGGTTGGCGACATTGTCGAACTGGTTGGCCCAGATCGCGCCATTGGCTTCGGTCCTGGCCATCTGCTCGGCGAGGCGGCCGGACAGCTTCACGTAGTTGTTGGGATTGCGGTAGGGCACGGCCGGCACCTCGACCAGCTCCGCGCCGGCGAGCCGCAGCATGTCCTTCTTTTCCTGGCTCTGCGTCTCGGGAATGACGATCACCGAGCGGTAGCCGAGCGCATTGCCGACGAGCGCAAGGCCGATGCCGGTGTTGCCGGCCGTGCCCTCGACGATGACGCCGCCGGGACGCAGGGCGCCGCGTGCCTCCGCATCGCGGACGATGTAGAGGGCGGCGCGGTCCTTGACCGACTGGCCGGGATTCATGAATTCGGCCTTGCCGTAGATCTCGCAGCCGGTCAGCTCGGAGGCCCGGTTCAGGCGGATCAGCGGCGTGTTGCCGATTGCATCGATCACGGAGGTCTTGATGTCCATCGCTCGTTCCGTCCGTTCCAGGGTCGTGCGGTGCCGGCCGCGTGGCGTCCGGGCGCGTTGTGAAATGGGCCGGCAGGGTAGGCCGGGAGGGGCTGGGCCTTCAAGCGAACCCATCCCATTTGTCAGGCCGTCGTTGATAATCCTTTCGGCCCTGTTCTACAAAGTTGATCGATAAATCATCACAGTGCACGTAAGCTTGGAATCGTATGCTTGCGATGATCCGCTCAGGGGCTGGCGTCGTAACACTGGCAAAGGATCTCCGGACACGACCGCGCCGTCACTCGGGATGTATTGGCGCGGAGCCGTTCGTGGAGTATGAGCGATGATCCGCGGCCTTGGGGGTGCCGCGACAGGGATTGGATTGGAATGGACGCATCACGCGAACAGTTCGACGCGCTGCTGGCCGGATATGTGGCCGGAACGCTGGCCGAACCTGCAAGATTGCTTGTGCGAAGCCATCTCGACCTGTCGCCGGTCAATCGCGGGTTCGTCCGCGATCTTGAGGCTGCAGGCGGGACGATGCTCGAAGAGATCGCCCCGGCGAGGATCGACAATCGCGACGCCATGCTGGCCGCGATCTTCGCATCCCCCGCCGAGGACCCCATCTCGGTGCCGCAGATGGCCGTCAGGACGCGGCTGCCTTTGCCGCTCTTCGACTTCATCGGCAAGGATGTGGCCGAGATCCCCTGGAAGACCAAGCTTCCGGGGCTGAAGGAGTACAAGGTCGCCGAGATGGACGGCTGCAGCGCCAGCCTGCTGTGGATCCGCGCCGGCATGGCCATGCCCTCCCATACCCATCACGGCACCGAGCTGACGCTGGTGCTGGAGGGCGGCTTCGCCGACCTGCACGGGCACTATGTGCGCGGCGACGTCGCCTATGCGGACGACGATGTGGATCACCGGCCGGTGGCGGACGACGACGAGGACTGTATCTGCTTCGCCGTCACCGAAGGCAGCCTGCGGCTGACCGGCCCGATCGGCCGGCTTTTCGCACCGTTCATGCGCGGCTGAACTGCCGCGGACACATATGAGCCCGTCGCGGCCGGACCCTGACAGGATCCGGCCGGACGGTGTGTTTTATTCCCTTCACAGCTTCGAGGCGATCCGCCGACGCCTGCCTGCCGTAAACCCTGCAAGACAGGATGGAGGCAGACGATGAGATCGAAGGCGTCCGGAGCCGTTGCTCCTCAAGATGGCGTGGCCTGGGTCACCGGCGCGAGTTCCGGCATCGGCGCAGCGCTGGCGCTGGAACTGCAGCGGCACGGTTGGACCGTGGCGGTGACGGCCCGCTCGGCAGATGCGCTCCAGGAGCTGGCCGGGCTCGCCCTGCCGGGCGCCATCCTGCCGATGCCGGGCGATGTGACGGATGCCGAGCGCATGGCCGAGATCGTCGCCGAGCTGGAAGAGCGGCACGGCGGCATTGCGATGGCCGTGCTCAACGCCGGCGTCTACCTGCCGGTCGACGGCACCGATCCCGACCTCTCCGCCTTCCACACTTCCTTCGACGTCAATCTCAAGGGCACGGCGAATGCCCTGGTGCCCCTGGTGAAGGCGATGAAGCCGCGCAAGCGCGGCCAGATCGCCATCGTCGCCTCGGTCGCCGGCTATAGCGGGTTGCCGACCTCGGCAGCCTATGGGGCGACCAAGGCGGGCCTGATCAACCTGGCGGAGGCGATGAAGTTCGACCTCGACCGGCTGGGGATCTGCCTGCAGGTGATCTCGCCGGGCTTCGTCGACACGCCGGCGACGAAGGACAATCCCTTTCCGATGCCGCACCTGATGAGCGTCGATGCGGCCGTTGCCGAGGTGGTCGAGGGGCTGGAGCATCCGGCCGACTTCGAGATCTCGTTCCCCAAGCGCTTCACCCGGCAGCTCAAGCTGCTGCGCATGCTGCCCTACCGGCTGTATTTCCCGCTTGTCGCCCGTGCCACGGGCTGGTCGCGCAAGGGGGACCCGGCGGCAGAGCCGAAGGACAAGGCGTAGAGCCGGCGGTCACGCCGTCCGGTCATGCCGCCCGATCTGGCGCCGCCTCGCGTGCGGCGAGCGAGCGGGCGAGCTCCGCATGGGCGCTCGCATCGAGCGGGAAATTCCACATCAAGGCGATGGCGACGAGCTTGAGGGCGACGGGCACGAGCGCATAGAGCGCCACCAGCATCGCAAGGCCGTCCGTGCCGGTGCCCTCCGCTGCAAAGCCGGCAAGGTCGAGCAGCGGGAAGGCAAGCCCGACGGCGAGCGCCAGCGACAGTTTCGTCGCAAGCCCCCACAGCGCGAAATAGAGCCCTGAGCGGCGGCTGCCGGTCGCAAGGCGGTCGACATCGATCGCGTCCGCCTGGATCGCGGACGGGAGGGCAAGGTCGGCGCCGAGCGCAAGGCCGGTGAGGACGCAGATCGCGGCGAAGCCGAGAAGGTCGCCGGGCCCGAGCAGCGGCACCAGCGCGAAGATCGCGCAGGCGCCCAGCATGGCGAACGACCAGCTGCGATGTTTGCCGAGCCGCTTCGAGACGGCGATCCACAGCGGAACGCCGGCAATGCCGCAGAAGAAATAGAGGAACAGGAACGGCCCCTGCATCTGCGGCGCCTCCAGCACCCGCGCCACGAAGAACAGGAACAGGGTCGCAGGTAACCCGTTGGCAAAGCCGTTGACGACGAAGGCGACAAGCAGGCGCACGAAGGGGCGGTTGGCGGCCAGATGGGCGAGCCCCTCACGCAGGCCCGGCAGGGACCGGGCCGCCTCCGCCGGCTCCGGCAGGGCGCGGATCGCCACGGCGACAGCCAGGGGAAGCGACAGGGCGACGAGCCAGGCGAGCACGGCAAGCGCATCGCCCTGGTCTCCGGCCCCGCTTGCCTCCACCAGCGCCGGCACGGAGATCGCGACCAGCGTGCCGACCAGCACCATCCCCTCGCGCGCGCCGGCAACACGGCTGCGGCCGTGATAGTCGTCGGCAAGCTCCGCCCCCCAGGCGGTGTAGGGGATGATCGCCGCCGTGTAGCCGACCGACAGCGCCAGTCCCCAGCCGAGCAGATAGGCCCAGCCCGCACCGTCTGGCGGCGTCAGGATCATGAAGGCGGCGAGCGCGGCGGGAAGGGCGGCGAGCGCCAGCCAGCCGCGCCGCCGCCCGAGGGGCGGGTGGTAGCGGTCGGCGGCGAGCCCCACCAGCGGATCGGAGATCGCATCCGCGAGCCGCACGATCAGCAGGATGAAGCCGACCTGCGCGAGCGGCATGCCGATGGCGCCGGCATAATAGCTCGGCAGGATGACGTAGAGCGGCAGGGTGAGCGCCGCCAGAGGCAGCGCCGGTCCCGCATAGGCCGCAAGTTGCGCCCATGACGGGCCCGGCGCTGGCGCCATATGTCAGCGCGCCTTTTCGTAGATCATCTGGCGCACGTCGATATTGCCCGAGCGGAAGCCGGCCTCGCAGTAGTGGAAGTAGAACTCCCACAGTCGCTTGAACCGGTCGTCGAAGCCGAGCGGACTGATGCGCGGCCAGGCGGCCCAGAAGCGCTGGCGCCATTCCTCCAGCGTGCGGGCATAGTCGTGGCCGAAGATGCGCTGGGCGGCGAGTTTCAGGCCCGAGCGGTCGCCGAGCGCTTCCAGCTCGCCCGGCGGCGGCAGCATGCCGCCCGGGAAGACGTGGCGCTGGATGAAGTCCGGCGTGCGGCGGTAGTCGTCGAACAGCCTGTCCTGGATCGTGATGATCTGCAGGCCGGCCCGGCCGCCGGGCTTCAGGCAGTTCGACACGGTCTGGAAATAGGTGCTCCAGTATTCCTCGCCGACCGCCTCGAACATCTCGATGGAGGCGACGCGGTCGTATTGCTGGCGCTCGTCGCGATAGTCCTGCAGCTTGAGCGTCACCCGGTCGGCAAGACCCGCGTCCTGGATGCGCTTGGAGGCGAAGTCGAACTGCTCGCGCGAGATGGTGAGGCCGGTGACCTTGGCGCCGATCTCGCTCGCGACGAACTCGGCAAAGCCGCCCCAGCCGCAGCCGATCTCCAGCACGTGGTGATCGGGCGTGATCCGGCTTTCCTCCGCCAGCGCCCGGTACTTGCGCTTTTGCGCCTGCTCCAGGTCGTTGACGCCGCCGTCGTAGAGCGCCGAGGAATAGGTCATCGTCGGGTCGAGCCATTCCCGGTAGAAGGCATTTCCGAGATCGTAATGGGCGGAGATGTTGCGCCGCGAGCCGGAGCGGGTGTTGCGGTTCAGCCAGTGGCGGACACGCACCATCATGCGGAAGATCGGGCTGCCGCGCAGCATGTCTGCGGTGGCGTCGCGGTTGCGGCAGAACAGCTCCAGGAAGGTGGTGACGTCGGAACTCGTCCACTCGCCGACCATGTAGCTTTCGCCGACGCCGATATCCGAGCCGCTGAGCAGGCGGCGGATGAAGCGCCAGGAATGGATGCGCACCTGCGCATCCGGGCCGGGCAACTCGCCGCGGATCAGGAAGTGCTTGCCTTCGGGGGTCTCCACGCTCAAGGACCCGGCCTTGAGGTTGAGCGCGATGCGAAGGCCGAGGCGCGCGAGCCGGGGAAGTCCGGCGAGCGCCTGGCGGGCATTTTCAGGTGTGAGAACGATCGCAGTCGACATGATCGGTCGCTCCTCGTCGGACAGCCGGGACACTTCAGCTACCCGTATATGCTTTGTGGCGTCGAATGGTTCCCGGACGTTGAGACGGCGAATGAAAAGGCGCGCCCTTCAGCCACAAGCGGAGCGCCTCCCAGTGGATTCCGCCGACCACTTTGAGTGTCATGAACGGGATTTTCAAGCAGAGCGAGAAAAGCGCCCGGCTGGTCGCCGGAAGCGCCGTTCCCGCGAAGGCCGCGGACAGCAGAGGTCCCTCTGCGTCACTTTCCAGGATGCGAATGCGCACCGCCTTGCCCGGCGGCAGCACACGGAAGGCATAGGTCTGCGCCATGTCGATGAAGGGCGAGACGTAGAAGGCCTTGGCGCGGGACTGGCGGATCCCCTCCGGCCCGCGCTGGCTCTCGCGCACCGGCTCCACATAGGTGTGGATGTCGCCGAACGTGTTGCGCACCTCGTAGACGAGCGCCGTAAGCCGGTCGTCCGCGTCGTAGGCGAAATAGACCGACAGCGGGTTGAAGACGTAGCCGAGAATGCGCGGATAGCACAGCAGCAGGATGCGCGCCGGCGGCTCGTCGATCCCGCGCGCGGCCAGCAGCCGTTCCACATGGGCGCGCAAGGGGGTGCCGTCGCGCGGGCCGTGATCGGCCTCGTGGAAGGAGGCGAGGTTGAACCGGCCGACCGAGAACAGCCGCGACTGGCTGTCGGCTTCATTCAGTCGGTCGAGATCGACGAGCAGCGAGAAGACCGAATAGTCGAAGCGGTGGCCGAAAGGCTTCAGACGGGCATGCATGACCTTGCCCGGATAGAGCACGGCCGCGGCCTGCGGCGGCGGGCCGTTGGCGTCCTGTGTCGTCGCCATTGGGCGCGTGGTCATTCGGCAGCCTCCGCGGTGCGCGCGACGCCGTCCGCACCGACGCGCCAGGGGATCTCGCAGCCGATCGCCTCGGCGACCGAAAGGCCGGCGGCAAGGCCGTCCTCATGGAAGCCGTATCCGCACCAGGCGCCGCAGAACCAGGTGTTGCGATCGCCCTGGATCTGGCCGAGCGCCTTCTGTGCAGCGATGGCGGCCGCGTCGAACTGCGGATGATCGTACTCGAACCGGCCGAAAGTAAGGTCCTCGCGCGGCGGCTCGACCGGATTGAGGCTGACGAAGACGGGCTTGTCGTCGGGAAGGTTCTGCAGCCGGTTCATCCAGTAGGTGACCGAGGCATCGCGATAGGGCGCGCCCGGATCGCTGGAGGCGATGTAGTTCCACGACGCCCACACCCGGCGCCGTTGCGGCATCAGGGCGCGGTCGCGGTGCAGGTAGACCTGGTTGGGACGGTAGCGCACCGCGCCGAGGATGTTGCGCTCTTCCGGCGAGGCATCGGCGAGCATCGCCAGCGTCTGGTCGGTATGGGAGGCGAGCACCACATGGTCGAAGACGTCCTCGTGGCCCGACGTGTCGCGCACATGCACCCGGCCCTTGTGGCGGGTGACCTCGGCGACGGGCGTCGCCAGCCGGACGCGGCCGCGCAAGGGCGAGAGCAGGCGCTCCACATAGCTGCGGCTGCCGCCGGAGACCGTGCGCCAGACCGGGCGGTCGCGGTTCACCAGCCGGTGGTTCTCGAAGAAGGCGATGAAGTTTTCCGCCGGGAAGGCCAGCATGTGCGCCGGCGGCGTCGACCAGATCGCCGCGCCCATCGGCAGCAGGTAGTCGCTGGCAAAGCAGGGCGAGAACTTGCGCCGCTCCAGGTAGTCGGCGAGCGACAGGCCGCTCAGATAGCCGGAGGCGCGGTCGGCAACGCTCATGCGGTTGAAGCGCAGGATCTCGCGCAGCATCCACATGAAGCGCAGGGAGACGATGTTGCGCCGCTGGCCGAAGATGGTGCCGAGATTGCAGCCCGACCACTCCCGCACGCCGCCGTCGAGCGAGAAGGAAAAGCTCATGTCGCTCGCCTCGGTCGCAACGCCGAGATGATCGAACAGGGCGGTCAGGTTGGGGTAGTTCAGCTCGTTGTAGACGATGAAGCCGGTGTCCACGGCCAACGGGGTGCCGTCATAGTCGATGTCCACGGTGGCGCTGTGGCCGCCGGGGCGCGCACGCTTCTCGTAGAGCGTGACATCGTGCCTCTCGCTCAGGGCCCAGGCGGCGCTGTTGCCGGCGATGCCGGAACCGATGACGGCGATGCGCATTGCGTATCCTTCTTCTTCAGGAAGCGTTTTTTATGGTCTGGAAGGCATCGAGGGCACGCTGGCGCGCCGCGCCGTGCTCGACCATCGGCCGCGGATAGGTGTCGCCGAGGCGGATGCCGGCACGCTCCAGCATCTCGCGCGGGGCCTCGTGGGGCTTGTAGATGTGCGAGGCGGGCAGGCGGGCGAGTTCCGGCACCCAGCGCTTCACATAGACGCCGTCGGGGTCGAACTTCTCGCCCTGGCTGGTGGGGTTGAAGATGCGGAAATAGGGCGCGGCATCGGCGCCGGAGCCTGCGACCCACTGCCAGCTGGCGGGGTTGTTGGCCGGGTCCGCGTCGACCAGCGTGTCCCAGAACCAGGCCTCGCCCTCGCGCCAGTCGATCATCAGATGCTTGATCAGGAAGGACGCGACGACCATCCGCACCCGGTTGTGCATGTAGCCGGTGTGCCAGAGCTCGCGCATGCCGGCATCGACCAGCGGATAGCCGGTCTGCCCCTTCGTCCACTGGCGGAACTGCGCCTCGTCCGTGCGCCAGGGGAAGTCGTCGAAACGCGGCTGGAAATTGGCGTGGCCGATATCTGGGAAGTGGAACAGCAGGTGGTAGGAGAACTCGCGCCAGCCGAGCTCGGCGCGGAACTTGTTGAGCTGCTTGTCGCAGATCTCGCCCTGCGCCGCAGCGCGGTCGCCGGCCGCAAACCAGATGCGGCGGGGCGAGATCTCGCCGAAGCGCAGATGCGGCGACAGAAGGGACGTTGCGTCCTCGCCGGGCATGTCGCGCTGGTCGGCATAGCGGCGCAGCCGGTCGCCCAGAAACGCCTCCAGCCGCTTGCGCGCACCGGCTTCGCCGGGCGTCCAGGTGTCGCGCAGGCCGCCGGCCCAGTCCGGGCGCGCGGGCAGGGGGAGCAGGACGTCGATCTCTTCGCTCTCAAGCGCGGGCGGTTCCGGCAAGGGGCGGGAGGGGGGCTCGAAACCCTGCGGCTGCGCCGGGGCGCCGCGCGCATTCATCGCGCGGAAGAACGGGGAGAACACGCGGTAGGGCTGGCCTGCGCCGGTGAGCAAGTCCCACGGCTCGGCCAGCAGCGCGCCGTTGAAGCTCTCGGCGACGAGACCGTCGGCGCGCAAGGCGGATTTCAGCTCCGTGTCGATGGCGATGCCGGGCGCATCGTAGCGCCGGTTCCACACGACATGGTCGGCGCCGGCCTGCGAGACCAGCTTGCGCACCGCCTGCAGCGCCGGCCCGCGGCGCAGGACCAGCGGCACGCCGATCTTCTCAAGATCCTCAGCCAGCGCCTTCAGCGACAGGTTCAGCCACCAGCGCGAGGCACCGCCCGGCGCGCGGGGCGCGTCCTTGCCTTCGTCCAGCACATAAAGGGCGACGACGGGGCGTCCCTCTTCCACCGCTGCGGCGAGCGCAGGATTGTCGTCGAGGCGCAGGTCATCGCGGAACCAGACGACAATCGGGGCAGGGCTGTCCGGGGATGGCATATGGCGGAAATTCCGTCTTCAGCGGGTCTGTGCCTTTCGATACGCCGTTTGGTGCCTGATGGATCAGCACTTTTTACGCAGCCGCCGCGAAGGGCGGCAGGCGCGCAAGGCGGGCTGCGGGCGGAAACGAAAAAACGGCCGCGCGATTGGCGCGGCCGTTTTTTCAAGGGAGGTCGGTCAATTGGCCTGCATCCGGCGGGTGCGGGGAAGCTGGGTGCCGGACCTGCAAGCCAGGGGTCAGGTGCACATCAGGCGCTGCCGATCACGCGCGAAACGGTTCCGTGATCCAGTTCCAGGCGACGACGACGCTGTCGGCGGCGGCGCCGATGCTGGTGACGATGGCGATCCAGACCGCGTTACCGAACGCGGCGATGCGCATCATCGCCGATGGTTCCGAGCGGGGCGTCTCCTCGATGAACTCGATCGTGGTCTGCAGGTCCGGATCGTCGACCACGCGGCGGGTCACCACGAGGCGGGCGTCGGGGGCAACGCGCGACTGGTCGGTCTTGGCAACGCGCGTCTCGGTATCCTGCGGGTCCATCATGGCACGCACGACGACGGCGCGGCCGTCGGGCAGCAGATGCGTCTCATTCTGCGCCACTTCGCTGTCGTAGATCACCTCGCCGTGCTCGTCGATCAGCTCGACCCAGGTGGTCTTGCGACCGCCGCGTTCCACCTCGCCGACCCAGATGGCATAGGAGCTCTCGCCGTCGGTGCCCTGGGGCGTGCCGAGCGTGACCGCCAGGCGGTCTTCGGGAATGAGGAAGGTCTCGCGGTCGCTCTTCTGGAGAACCGTGTCGGCGGAATCCGCGCGCAGCTCGGAGCCGGTGACCGCCGCAGCAATGCCGATTGCCGCTGCAATGGCCAGTCCTGTGCGGGTGGCGCCGTGCCGCGAAGTCACACTGCGTGACTTTCGCGCAACGATATTCTTTGCAAGTTCAAACATTCGTCGCCTCCCAAGGCTGGGCGGTCCCGAGTTCTTTGGCCGGTAACCGCCTGAATGTTGCTTAGCTTGAGATTTGGTACTCACAGCCCAAATATTCTAGGCCAAGCCTGACCAAACGTCTCTCAAACATCCTGACAAAACAGTAACGCGCATCACACCTGTGCGGTTCCGTTGGAAACGATTTTTTCATACTTCGGCAGGGCGTCTTGATAACGCGCTGGAATCTCAAGGATTTCAAACGGGGCAGGAATGGGGCGCGTGCGGGGCGAAAAGGTGGCGAGGTTAATCTCACGTTTCCGTGAGTTTCGCAGGCGCGCGTGGCGAGAGCGCTCCGCGGCCCCCGGACGGGCCGTTCACGCGCCGGGGCCGGCTCGCTGGCCTGCAAGGCGCGGCAGGCAGACGGCGCGGCCCGAGGCCGTGCGTTCGACCGTCACCTCGATACCGTAGACCGTGGACAGAGCCTGCGGCGTGAGTGTCGCTTCCGGCGGCCCCGCGGCCAGCACGTTGCCGCCGTGCAACAGCGCCACCTGCGTTCCCACGGCAAAGGCGTGGTCGGGGTCGTGGGTCGACAGGATCACCGTCAGCCCGTCGGCGGCAAGGCCTGCGATCTCGGCCAGCACCTTTGCCTGGTTGCCGAAGTCGAGGCTGGCGGTCGGCTCGTCCATGACCAGCAGCGGCGTTTCCTGCGCGAGGGCGCGGGCGATCAGCACCAGTTGCCGCTGGCCGCCGGACAGGCGCGTGTAGTCGCGCCCGGACAGCGCGCCGATGCCGAGGCGCGCGAGCGCCGCGTGCGCGGCCTGCCGGTCGCGCGGGCCGGGCTGGGCGAATGTGCCGAGCCGGGCGGTGCGGCCCATCAGCACCACCTCCTCGGCCGGAAAGGCGAAGGGGATCGCATGCGCCTGCGGCACATAGGCGACCTTGCGGGCGATCTCGGCGCGGGGCAGGCGGGCAAGCGGGGTGCCGTCGAGCAGCACCTCGCCGCCTTGCGAGGGGATGAGGCCGAGCAGCGTCTTGAAGAGAGTGGTCTTGCCCGAGCCGTTGGGTCCGAGCAGGCACAGGACCTCGCCCGGACCGGCGGCGAGCGTGATGTCACGCCCGACGGGATGGCCGCGATAGCCGGTGGCGAGCGCCCGTGTCGCCAGCCTCATGCCCAGGCCCTCCGTCCGCGTGCCAGCAGCCAGAGGAAGAACGGTGCGCCGACGACGGCGGTGAGGATGCCGAGCGGCACCTCGGCCGCGGCAACGGTGCGCGCCAGCGTGTCGACCACCAGCATGTACGCCGCGCCGAGCAGGGCGGCGACCGGCAGCAGCAGGCCGAAACCGGGGCCGACCAGCATGCGCGCCACATGCGGAATGACGAGGCCGACCCAGCCGACGACGCCGGCAATGGCGACGGCGCTCGCCGTCACCAGCGTGGCGCAGCAGATCACGGCAAGGCGCAGGCGGCCCGCCTCGATGCCGAGCGAGCGGGCCTCCTCGTCGCCGAGCGACAGGACGTTGATGCGCCAGCGCAGCAGCACCAGGGGCACCAGCCCGGCAAGCACGACCGGGGCGACCGGCAGCACGTCCTCGGTCTTGATGCCGGCGAGCGAGCCGAGCAGCCAGAAGGTGATGGCCGGCAGCTGGTCGTACGGGTCTGCCAGCACCTTGAGCAGCGAGGTCGCCGCGCCGGTCAGCGCGCCGACGACGACGCCGGCCAGCACGAGCACCAGGGTCCGGTCGCCGGTGCGCACGGCCGCGGCGACGAAACCGACAAGGGCGACGGCGGCAAGCCCGCCGGCAAAGCCCATCAGCTGGATCGCGGCGACGGGCAGCGACAGGAAGATGCCGAGCACCGCGCCGAGCCCGGCACCAGCCGAGACGCCGAGAATGTCGGGCGAAACCAGCGGATTGCGGAAAAGGGTCTGGTAGCAGGCGCCGGCCGCGGCAAGGGCGGCGCCGACGAGAAGCGCCGCGGCGACACGCGGCAGGCGGATCGACAGGAGCACGGTCGCGGCCCGGTCGCCCTCGGCAAGCGTACCGGTCGCGCCGCGCCACAGGACGGACAGCGCTTCGCCCGGCGACAGCGGGAAGGGGCCGATCAGGAGGGCCGCGAGCGCCAGCAGCGGCAGCGCAGCGACCAGCAGGGCGACGGCGAGCCCGGACCGCTGCGGCGTCAAGGTGCGCGCCCGTTCGCCCACTGAAGCAGCGTGTCGAGGTCCGCGTCCGACAGCTCGACATGATACCAGAGCCGGTAGAAGGCGCGGGTCTCCTCGCGCAGGTCCTTGGTCCAGAGTTCGGGGTAGAACAGGCCGGCGAGCCATTTCAGGCCCATCATCCGGTTGAGCGAGGGCGGTCGGTCGATCCAGCCGAAGGGAGCGGTCGGCGACAGGTAGACCCGCCGCTGGCGCACCGCCGTGATGCCGCTCCACACCGGGCTCGACCATACCGCCTCGAAGAAGGTGGGGTCCCAGGTGATGATCGTGTCGGGATCGGCCAGGATCACCTGTTCGGGCGAGGCCTGCACCAGCCCGTACTGCCCGGGCGCCTCGGCGACGTTGCGCCCGCCGGCCCGCTCGATGATCTCGGTGTTGATCGAGCCCTTCATGCCCGTCTCGAGCCCGTCGGGACCGCGCGCCAGATAGACGCGCGGTCGCTCCGCCTCGGGCACCGCGCCGAGCGCGGCATCGAGGGCGGCGAAGGTCTCTTCCACGTCGCGGGCCAGGGCCTCGCCGCGTTCGGCTACGCCGAGCGCCTCGCCGACGAGACGCAGGGAGCCCGCGGTCTCGTCGAACCGGCCGTTGATCAGGATATAGGGAATGCCGGTCTGCGCCTGCACCCGGTCGGCAAGGTCGGCATAGGTGTCGCGCACCGAGCCGAAGTCGATGATGAGGTCGGGTTTCAGCGCCAGCACCCGTTCGAGGTTCGCCTCGCCGCCGCGCCCGGTCAGCCGGCCGGTCTCCGGCAGGTCGCGATAGGCCTCGGCGATATAGGGACGCTCCTCGCCGCGCAGGGCGCGGGGCCAGCCGAGCAGCGCCTCGGGCTTCAACGCATAGACGAGGATGGAGGCGGGCGGGCCGGCGGCGAAGACGCGCGAGACGGTGTCGGGCAGCTCGACCGTGCGGCCGGCGGAATCGACGATGGTTCTTGCCGAGGCAGGCGCGCCCGCGATCAGGACGGCCATCAGGATGGCGGCAAGGAAGCGGGCAGGTCTGGTCATGTCGGGCTCCCTCCTCATGCGCCTTCCCGAAGCGCCCTCCGGGAGGCCGCCCGCCCGCCCGATATCAGTCGAGCGTGCCCGGCGCGTCGAAACCGTAGTCGGCCAGGATCTTCTGTCCGGCCGGCGACAGTATATAGAGCGCAAGTTTCCAGGCGTCGCCAGAGGTCCCGTCCATCACCGTCAGGCCGTAATCCGCCCCGACAGCAAGCGCCGGCGGCAGCGGCACGATCCGCAGCGTCTCCACCTCCTGGCGGGCGAGCAGCGCATTGGTGCAATAGGTGAGGAAGATATCTGCCTTGCCGCTTTCCATCACCCATCCATAGGGGTTGCGCCCCTTGGGGGCGGGCTCGCTGTCCTTGCCGCCCGTCAGCTGCAGGGCCTTCGCCTTGAGCGTTTCGGCGGCGCCGGCCGTTGCCGCCTCGGCCTTGTCGAAGGCCTGGAAGGCGTAGTCGCCGGACGGGTCCGCCTTGGGCGTGGAGGTGCCGACGCGAATATCCGCGCGCAGCATGGCGGCGAGCAATCCGTCGCTGTCGGTCTCGACCTGCGGCTGGACGAGGGCGCAAAGCCGGTTGCGCGCGAACAGGACCACGGGTGCGGCCTTGCCCGCCTCGGCAAGGCGGCGGGGATGGGCCATGTTGGCCGAGGCGAAGACTTCTGCCTTTTCGCCGCCCTCGATCCGCTCGCGCAGCAGGCCGGAAGGGCCGAATGCCCGTTCGACCTTGACGCCGGATGCCTCGGCAAAGGCATCGGCGATGTCGGTCATCGCGGATTTCAGGCTGCCGGCCGCATGAAGATGGACGGGGGCGGTGTCTGCCATGGAGGAGGAGCCGGAAGCGAGGATGGCGGAAACGGCAAGAACCGTGGCGGCGAGGGTGTGGCGCATGCGGGAAACCTCAAGGCCGGGCCCCGAGCACAGCGACGGGCCGGGGAAACGAACCGGCGCGGGATGGCTCCCGCGCCGGAGAGGCGTCGTTGCCGGGCGGCGTGCGCCTCAGCTGCCGGCCTTGGCGTTCGGGAAGAACAGCTGCTGGCCGTCGATCTTGTAGTCGGCGATGACCTGCTGGCCCTCGTCGGAGATCACCCAGTCGACGAACTGCTGGCCGAGATCGGCCTTCACGGTCGGGTGCTTCTCCTTGTTCACGAGAATGATGCCGTACTGGTTGAACATCTTCTCGTCGCCCTCGACGGCGACCTTGTACTCGCCCTTGTTGCCGAAGGAGATCCAGGTGGCGCGGTCGGTCATGATGTAGGCGCCCATGCCGGTGCCGGTGTTGAGCGTCGCGCCCATGCCCGAGCCGGTCTCGCGATACCAGCCGCCCGACGCGGCCTTGACGTCCACGTCTGCCGCCTTCCACAGGCGCAGCTCGGCCTTGTGGGTGCCGCTGTCGTCGCCGCGCGAGGCGAACGGGGCCTTGGCCTCGGCGATCTTCTTCAGCGCCTCAGTGACATTGTTGGAGCCGGCGACACCAGCCGGATCCGACGGCGGGCCGACGATGACGAAGTCGTTGTACATGACGTCGAAGCGCTTCACGCCGTCGCCGTCGGCAACGAACTTCTCTTCCGCCGGCTTGGCATGGACGAACAGCACGTCGCCGTCGCCATTGGCAGCGTTCTTGATCGCCTGGCCGGTGCCCACGGCCACGACGCGCACCTCGATGCCGGTCTTTTCCTGGAACTTCGGCAGCATGAACTCGAACAGGCCCGAGTTCTGCGTCGAGGTGGTGGACTGGACCACGATGAACTTTTCTTCCGCATGCAGCGGGGCGGCAAGGCCCGTGGCCAGAAGGCCGGCTGCCGCGAGTGTCAGGAACTGACGACGAAGCATGTTGAGACTCCCTCTTTGTTGATCAGCTTTGCGCGCCCTGTCCGTCGAGGAAAAGGCGCCCTTCCAGCCACGCTCTGGCGGCTTCGGAACGGGGGGAGGAGAGCACCCGCGAGGCGGGGCCGCTCTCCGCGACCCGGCCGGCATGCAGGAAGACGATGTCGTCCGCCAGCCGCCGGGCCTGGCCGAGGTCGTGGGTCACCATCACGACCGTGACGCCGCGCCGGTTGGCGTCGGCGATCAGGCTTTCGATGGCCTGGGTCGAAGCCGGGTCGAGGCTCGCCGTCGGCTCGTCGAGAAACAGCAGTTCGGGATCGCAGGCGAGCGCGCGGGCAAGGGCAAGGCGCTGCTGCTCGCCGCCCGACAGCACCCGGGCCGGGCTGCGGGCAAGATCGCCGAGCCGTGCCTTGTCCAGCGCCTCGGCAATGCGCGCCTCGCGCGCGCTGCCGCGCAGGCCTCGCACCTTGAGTGCGAAGGCGAGATTGGCGAGCACCGAGCGGCGCAGCATCACCGGACGCTGGAAGACCATCGCCTGGGCATGCCGGGCGCTCCTGCCGAGCGGGCCGCCGCGCCAGGTTATCCGGCCCGCCGTCGGGGCGATCAGCCCGTGCAGGAGCCGCAGCAAGAGGCTCTTGCCGGCGCCGTTGGCGCCCATGATCATGGTCTTGCGACCTTCGCCGATGCGGATGTCGATGCCGTCGACCAGGCGCTTGCCGCCGATCTCCAGCCGCAGGCCCTGCGCCTCCAGCAGGGCGGGGACGCCCGCCGCGTCAGGGTTCGCGGCGTCTTGCACTTCGGTTCTGGCTGCTGCCTCACGCATAGGCGGCCCTCGCGGCGGAGGCGCGCAGGCCCATGACGGCAGCGTTCACCAGGACGGCGATGACCAGCAGCACGACGCCGAGCGCCAGCGCCAGCTCCAGGTTGCCCTTGGAGGTTTCCAGCGCGATCGTCGTCGTCATGACCCGGGTGACGTGGTTGATGTTGCCGCCGACGATGATCACCGCGCCGACCTCGGCAACCGCGCGGCCGAAGCCGGCCAGCGCCACGGTCAGCAGGCTGTAGCGCGCATCCCACAGCAGCGCAGCGATGCGGGTGACGGGGCCGACGCCGAGCGAGCGGAACTGTTCGGAATATTCGCGGTCGAGATCCTCGATCACCTGGCGGGTGAGGGCGGCGACGATCGGCGTCACCAGGATGGTCTGGGCGATCACCATCGCCGTCGGCGTGTAGAGCAGGCCGAGAGGACCCAGCGGGCCGGAGGCGGACAGTGCCAGGTAGACGATGAGGCCGACGACGACCGGCGGCAGGCCCATCAGCGAGTTGAGCAGGACGGTCGCCAGCGTGCGGCCGGGAAAGCGGAAGGCGCCGACGACGGCGCCGAGCGGCAGGCCGATCAGGCAGGCGACGATCACCGCCGTGATCGTGACGCGCAGGGACAGTGCGATGATTTCCATCAGGTCCGCGTCGCCCGACAGGATCAGGGCAACCGCGTCGCCCAGAACGGACGCGAAGTTCTGCATGCCTGTGATTTCTCCCTCTTGTGGGAAGAAATACACAAAAAGATCTAAAAATCCACCGGTCGACGGCATCTCTTGGCAAATCTCATGATGAAAAATGCGGAGAACGTTGCATTCCTGCGAAATCTTCGGGATGCTGTTGGCGAGGTGTTGGGATCTTGCATAAGAAAAACGAAAATAATGCATGAAAATGCACAAAAAAGCATGATCAAGAAGGCGATGACGCCGGGCGCGCCGCAGCGAAGGCCTGTGCGCGACGGGCTGGCGCATGTGCTGGCCGAGGCGTCCGGCGCCTGCGGCGATCTCGGCACGTTCCTTCCCTATGTGGTTCTGGTGCTGGTTGCCGGGCTGGCCGCGCCCGCGCCGGTCTTCGCCGGTTTCGCCGTCGCCTACCTGATGGTGGCGCTGGTCTACCGCCTGCCCATTGCCGTGCAGCCGATGAAGGCGTTCGGCGTGGCGATCCTGACCGGCACCGTCGCTGGCGTCGAGATCGCCTGGGGCGGGGCGCTGCTCGGCGCGCTGCTGGTCGGTTTCGCCTGCACGCCGCATCTGGTGCGGGCCGCGCGCGCCATTCCGCAATCCGTTGTCACCGGCCTGCAAGCGGGCCTCGGCCTGCTGCTCGGCGCCCTGGCTTTGCGGATGATCGGCGGGCAATGGCTGCTGGGTGCGGCGGCCGTCGCCGTGCTGGCGCTGAGCTTCGTGCTGCCGCGCGGGCCCTGGGCCCTGCTTCTGGTGGTCGCCGCCGTCGCATTCGGCCCGCTGCTGGGCGACGGGCTCTCCGCGCCCGGATCGACGCTGCTTGCCGCTGGCGGCGCGGCCGGGTCGACAGCGCATGCGCCGTCCCTGCTCGATGCCGTGACGTTCGGCGTGCTGCCGCAGCTGCCGCTGACGCTGCTCAATGCCGTCGTGGTGGCGGCCGCCGTCGCACGGTCGCTGCACGGCGATGCAGCGCAGCATGTCGGCGAGCGCCGGCTGGCCGCGACGTCGGGCCTCGTCAATCTGGCGATGGCGCCGCTCGGCGCCCTGCCGATGTGCCATGGTGCGGGCGGCATTTCCGGTCATCACCGCTTCGGCGCGCGGGGGATGCTCGCCCCGCTGCTGCTGGCGGGCCTGTGCGCTGCCGCGGCCCTGTCGGGCGATGCGGTGGTGGAGCTGCTGGCCCGTATCCCCGCACCGGTCGCCGGCGCGCTGCTGCTCTATGCCGCCTGGGACCTTGCCTTCAGCCGCCGCCTGTTCGATGCCCGGCCCGACTGCCGGCCGGTGATCGCCGCCACCGCCCTCGGCACGTTCGGCCTCGGCGTGCTGCCGGGATTTGCCGCGGGCCTTGCCGCCGAGGCGGTGCGGGCCAATATCGCCAGGAGGCGCGCGCCCGCTGGCCGCCGCAGACCCTGACGAGAAAAGGAGATCAGTCCATGAAGATCAGCGCCAGGAACGTCCTTTCGGGCACGGTCCTCGAAATCAAGGAAGGACCGGTGAACAGCCAGGTTCGCGTCGATATCGGCGGCGGCAACGTCATCACCTCGATGATCACCAGCGACGCGGTCGCCGATCTCGGCATCGAGACCGGCGGCAAGGTGCATGTGATCGTCAAGGCCTCCGAGGTGATGCTGGCGACCGACTGACGCTCGCCGGGCCAAGGCCTCGATCAGCCGTCGCGGCGGGCCTTCACCAAGGCGCCGTCGCCGCCTTCCAGCAGCAGGGCGCCCGTCTCGTCGATGCGCCAGCCGGTGAGCTTCGGCAGGGTGTCGAGGAACTTGCGCTCCTGGTTCATCAACGCCGGGGCGCAGGCCATCATCGTCGAGATCGCGCGCGGGTCGATGGCGATGCGCTCGCCATTGGTGGCAAAGCGGGTGCCGTAGCTGTTGCAGGTGGCCCGCCCGCCGAGCTGGCCGTCGGCGGCAAAGATCAGCGTCACGCGCGAATTGTCGATGATGCCGCTTCTCGAGATGTCCTCGACCACCCATTCGCCGCCGGGCAGCGTGTCCATGCCCGAGGCGATCTCCGGCGTCTCGACCTCCAGCGTACAGGGCGGCTGCTCCTGTCCGCGCAAGGTGAAGCTCGCTTCCAGCCCCTTGGTCCACAGAACGGTGGTGGCATCGCCGTCCGCCTCGTAGCGCACGCCGCTGGCGGCCGGCGTCTGCGTCAGGGCCAGCGTTTCATCGCCAAGGTCCAGCACCGCGCTCTCGCCGGTCTGCCGCAGCCGGCCCGTGACGTCGCCGCAGGCAAGGCTCGCGGTGACCTGGACCGGCAGGCCGCGCGCCAGCAGCACGTTGCCGGCGTCGATCTCGATCTTGCCGGCCGCATCCGCTGCGATCTCGACCGCGATCGGCAGGGAAACCCAGCCCGGCCCGTTGCCGTCTGTGAGCTGCAGGCGCAGGGCGTAGCTCGTGCCGGGCACGAGGTTGGCGCCCTCGACCTTCAGGTAGAAGGGGACCGGCACCTGCCGGCCTTCCAGCTTCTGGCGGTTTTCGGCAACGAGGCGCACGGTCGCCGGGTCGACCTGCGGCTGGAGCGCCGCCATCTCGCGCAATTCGACCACCAGCTCCGCGGTGCTGCCGATGGCGATGCGCTCGCGATAGGCGGCGCTGCCCGTCACCTTCACCGACCAGGCCTCGTCCTGTGCCGTCGCGGGCTGCGGCGAACCGGCCAGCGCGGTGCCGGCCAGGACTCCGGCCAGGACTCCGGCCAAGACCCTGGCAAGGGTCAGAGTGCCGAAGGCTGCCGTGGTGGGTTTGCGTGTCTGTTCCATGCCTGTCCTGCCATGCTTGCGAAGCGGCCGCACACCCTCGAACGGTGCCCGGTCGCAGCGATCCTTCCTCGGCTTAGCGGCGAAAGCGGGGCCGATGCAAGCCTTGCCGGCCGGCGGGCCGGGATCCCCCCGAAATGCAGTTCGGCTCCGGATCTTGCCGCTTTTTGTTGAGGCGATTCGAATTCTCGAGCGGCATAGCGATGAATTCGCCAGTCAATTCAGTCTCGTTTCTGTTTTCTAGACAGATTTACCTAGCGTTCACGGTGACGATCCCACTCTCGGCTCAAGGTCACGTCCGAGTCCGGAGGGGCGAAATGCGCAGCGGAACGTTCAGTCTCAGTGTCGCCCACAAGATCGGGGCCACGATGGCCCTGTTGATCGGCGTGGCGATCATCAGCAGCCTCATCTCCTTCAACGCCACCCAGCGGGTGGGAGAGAACGGCATCGACCTGGGCGAGGCCGAGGCGCCGCTCGCCGATGCGGCGATGGAAATCAAGCTCACCGCCACCCATGCCCATCTTCTGTTCGAGGAGATCATGTCCGGCGACGAGGGCGAGAGCATCGACGAGGTCTGGCGGCTGATCGGCGAGGCGCGGTTCTATGCCCGCGCGATCCTGGAAGGCGGCAGCAACGATGAGGGCACCTTCATCGCGACCTCCGATCCGGCGGTGCGCGAGATCGTGCAGGACGTCGAGACCAAGATCGACACGTTCGAGGAGGCGGCGCGCGAACGCTATGCCGGCCTCGCATCCGGCGCCTCGGGGGCGGCCGGATCGAAGGCCGACGAGATTTTCGACGCAACGTTCGAGAGCTTCGTTGCCCGTGCGGACGAGGCCGAAGAGCTGATCCATCAGTCGATGGCGGTCAGCCTCGCGAGCCTGCGGTCCGAAGCCGAATGGGCGCGCACCGTCAGTCTCGGCGGCGTCGCCGCGATGATCCTGGTCTTCCTCGCGGGGACCGTCTTCGTGCACCGGTCCGTGGCGATGCGGCTGCGCGATCTCGACCGTCTGGCGCGCGCCTATGCCGATGGCGAGACCGATGCCCCGGCGCCGGCCTGGCGTTCGCGCGACGAACTGGGGCGCCTGTCCGAGGCGCTGGCCCGGTTCCGCGACGGCGTGATCCGCCAGCGCCAGCTGGCCGAGGAGGCTGCCGAGCAGGAGCAGCGCCGCGCCATTGAACAGCGCGAGCTGGAACGCCGCACCGCGCAGTCTTTCCACGAGACAACCCGCGCCTTCTTCGACAGCCTGGACGGGGCGGCCGGCGACCTGATGAAGGCCGTCGACACGCTGGAGCGGATGAGCACGCGCTCGGGCGAGTTGTCGGAGCGCACCACAGCCGCCTCGCGCCATGCCTCGGACAATGTCCAGACCGTGGCGGCCGCGGCGGAGGAACTGTCGTCCTCGATTTCGGAAATCGCCCGGCAGGTCTCCTCGACCACCGAGGTCGTGTCGCGGGCGAGCGACCACGCAAGACGCACCAACGAGACCGTATCGCGGCTGGCGGCGGGCGCTGCCAAGATCGGCGAAGTGGTGACCCTGATCCAGGCCATCGCCGAGCAGACCAACCTCCTAGCGCTGAACGCCACCATCGAGGCAGCACGCGCCGGCGAGGCCGGTCGCGGCTTTGCGGTCGTTGCGGCCGAGGTGAAGGAGCTGGCAACCCAGACCTCCAAGGCGACGGAGGAGATCGGCTCCCAGATCGCGGCGATCCAGGGCTCCACCGAAGACGCGGTGGCGGCCATCGGCGAGATCACCCGCACCATGCAGGATGTCGACGGCTTCACCGGATCGATCGCCGAGGCCGTCGACCAGCAGGGCCAGGCGACCGGCGACATCAGCCAGCATGCGCAGCAGGCCTCCACCCGCACCAGCGAGGTCGCCGACACGATGGGCGAAATGTCCTCCGCCATCGGCGAGACCGGCAAGGAGGCCGCGACCGTGCGCGAGCTCTCGCGCACGGTGCATCGCGAGGCGGGCAACCTGAGAAGCTCGGTGCGCGACTTCCTCGCCCGCTTCGACGCGGCCTGATACCGGGCTGCACGGGGCGATACCCATTGTTCGCGTTTCGTGAACGATACTGTGAGGGAGCGGCGGATTGTAATTGCGCCGCGTGAGGCGCACATTCGAGGTCACAGACTGCGGGCGTTCCGTCCCGCGTTAAGACCTGGAGACAGTCATGTCCGCCACCACCCTCGATAGCCGGACCGGCGACACCCGGACCGGCGCGCAGGCCGACCGTTTCGACATGGCCGCAGCGCCGATGCGCGTCGGCGTCGTGACGCTTGCGGTGCGCGACGGCGCGCGCGTCGCCGCCTTCTATCGCGATGTGCTGGGCCTTGAAGACCTCGGCACGGACGGCGCCGATGCGCTGCTCGGCGCCGGCGGGGTGCCGCTGCTGCGCCTGCGCGGCGATGCCGGCCTCGAGATCGCGCCGCGCTCGGAAGCTGGGCTGTTCCACACGGCCTTCCTGCTGCCGACGCGCGCCGACCTTGGCCGCTGGCTCGCCTTCGCCGCCGCGCGCGGCCTGCGCCTGCAGGGCGCCTCCGACCACAAGGTGAGCGAGGCGGTCTATCTCGCCGACCCGGAAGGCAACGGCATCGAGATCTATGCCGACCGCGCTCCGTTCGCCTGGACCGATGCGTCCGGAGCCATCGTCATGTCGACGGACCCGCTGGATGCGCCCTCGCTGCTGGCCTCCGCGGGGGGCACGCAGTGGCAGGGCGCGCCGGCCGGCACCCTCGTCGGCCATGTGCACCTGCAGGTCGGGGCCACCGATACGGCCGACGCCTTCTATGCTGGGCTGCTCGGCTTCGACATCGCCGCGCGCTATCCCGGCGCAAGCTTCTACGGCTCGGGCGGCTATCACCACCAGCTGGCCGGCAACATCTGGAACAGCCGGGGCGCGGGACCGCGCAAAGCCGGCCGCACCGGCCTTGCCGAACTGGAGATCGTGCTGCGTGAGGCCGGCCGGGCCGGGGCCATCGCCGATGCGGCGCGCAAGGCGGGGTGGGAACTGGACGGGGAGGGGAGCGACGGCCTCGTCATCGCCGACCCCTGGAGCACGCGGCTGCGCCTGACCGCGGCCTGAGGCCGGGGCGAAGGAGGGCGGGGCCGCTCAGGCCTTGGCCTCCGCGGCCTCGATCTCTTCCAGAAGCGCACGCAGCAACCCGGCCAGCGCCTCGCGCTCAGTCGGGGCAAGGCTTGCGAGATACCGCGCCTCGTTCGCCATGTCCGCCCGGAACGCCTCTTCCGCCAGCGAGATCCCGGCCGGCGTCAGCACGACCTCGAGGCTGCGTCCGTCGCTCGCCGATTTCTCGCGCGCGACCAGCCCCGCCTTTTCCAGCCGCGCCAGCCGATGGGTCAGCCCGCCCGAGGAGATCATCAGCGTCGAATAGAGCTCCGTCGGCGTCAGCCGGTAGGGTGGGCCGGAGCGGCGCAAAGTCGAGATGACGTCGAACTCGCCGCGGTCGAGGCCGAAGCCCGCGAAGGTCTTCTCGATGCTGCCGCCGGCCAGCAGCGTCAGCCGCCGCGCGCGGCCGAGGATGGCCATCGGCTCGGTGTCGAGATCCGGCAGCTCCCGCGCCCACTGCGCCCTCAGCCTGTCCACATGATCCGCCATGGCATCTCCCGCTCTGCGTCACTGCCGCCGCTCGAAGGCGGCCGCACGGCTCAGTCTCTCGATATCAAGATATTTATCTTGACGCAAAGACAAATCTCCGGAAGTATCTTCACGTCAAGATAAATGGAGGAGAGATTGTCATGACAGTCGGTGCTCACGCCAATGTCGATGTGGCCGGACGGCCCGATATCTCGGTGCGCCGCCATCGGTCGCCGGCTCCGGGCGAAAGCCCGACGGTGCGTTTCGAGGGGAAGGATTACGGCTCGCCGGTTTCCATGTTCGTCACCGACAGCGCGCCGGGCACCGGGTCGCAGCTGCATGTCCATCCCTATCGCGAAACCTGGGTGGTGCGGAAAGGCGAGGCGGAGTTCCTGGTCGGCGGCGAGCGGCTGTGCGCCTCTGCCGGGGACATCGTCGTTGCGCCGGCCGATGTGCCGCACCGCTATCTCAATGTCGGAACCGGCCAGCTGGAGCTGGTCTGCATCCATCCGTCCGACACGATCCGCCAGCAGGATCTTTAGACAAAGGAAATCAGCCATGTCGTCGACCGACAGCAAGCCGCCGGTGAAGGGGCCGGCCTCCTACTTTCCCTCCATCGAGAAAAAATACGGCCGTCCCATCGCCGAATGGAAAGATCTGATCCGTTCGCAATCCGGCCTGAAACACATGGAACTGGTGGCCTGGCTGAAGGCGACGCACGGGCTCGGGCACGGCCACGCCAATGCGCTGGTCGCCCATACGCTCGCCGAGGAGACGTGAGGGCGGGCGCTGTCTTGCGCGTCCGGCCGAACCTGTCAGACTCGCGAAGGGTCTCGCGCCCCGAATGAGGGAACTTGGCCAGGCCGCGGCGCGTTGGCCTCGGAGGAGGGGCTCGGTCCCCGAATGTGATTTTTCGCGAAATGTCGAGGCAAAGCTCATGGATGCGTCCACCCTGCCGGCTCTTTTCGGGTTTCTGGCAGCCTGTTTTCTCGCCGCCCTGACCGGGGCGCTGTTCCGCCCCGGCGAGTGGTACGAGCAGCTGAAGAAGCCGTCCTGGCGACCGCCCAACAAGCTGTTCGCGCCGGTCTGGACGGTGCTCTACGTGATGATCGCGGTGTCCGGCTGGCTGGTCTGGCGCGAGGCGGGCTTTGCAGGTGCCGCCCTGCCGTTCACCGTCTACGGCATCCAGCTGGTGCTCAACGGCATCTGGACGCCGCTGTTCTTCGGCCTGCACCGCCCGGACCTCGGCATGATCGACATCGTGCTGGTGTGGCTGTCGATTGTCGCGACGATTCTACTGTTCTGGCCGTTGCACATGCTCGCAGCGCTGCTGCTCGTGCCCTATCTCGCCTGGGTCACCTTCGCCGCCGCGCTGAACTTCTCGATCTGGCAGCTGAACCGGGAGGGGTGAGGGCAACGCAAATCACCGCGCGGCGCGATGCGTCGTGCGGTGGCAGCAGATCGGATATTTGGAAGAATTGGAGAAGGAGTGGCTCCCCGGGCCGGATTCGAACCAGCGACCAAGCGGTTAACAGCCGCTTGCTCTACCACTGAGCTACCGGGGATCACAAGTCACGCGGGGCAGCTGCACCGCGTCGGTGGCAGGCGTATAGCAAACTGCGCCGCCGCTTGCCAAGCCCTTTGTCGCAAAACTTTTCCACAGTCGGAGCGCGCCGCGGGTATCGGGGCTTTTTCGCCTGCGTCGGCAAATGCTCCGCAGCGGAAGGCATGCAAGGCCTTTCCGCCTCGCTGCTGGACGCGGGCCCCTTCGGCAGGCTATGAGTCGTCATCCTCCGGTCCTTTCTGACGGACGAAGTCCGATGAAAGGGGAAAGTCGGAATGCGGTGGGGGAGGACCCAAATCGGGCTCCCGAATCCGCAGCTGCCCCCGCAACTGTGAGCGGCGAGCCTTCCTGCGTGAACCACTGGGCCTTTCGGTCCGGGAAGGGCAGGGCGAGGCATTGACCCGCGAGCCAGGAGACGAGCCGGATCATCCGGACCCTTTCTCAAGGGCCCGGCCCGAAACGTCACGCGCCGTCGGGTGGACGGCAGGAGGCCAGAATGTTCCCGTTGAAGGGCGCCCGCCGCTTCAGCTCTCCCGGCATATCCAGCCGCGGGGAGACCTGCGCGTGAGCGATGCTCCCGCATCCGGTTCTGTACAGGTCACGGCCCGCACCGTGCTGGTGACGGGCGGCGCACGCTCGGGCAAGAGCCTTTATGCCGAAGGGCTGGTGAACGCGTCGCAGCGCGAGCGCGTCTATGTCGCCACCTGCACGCCCTTCGACGACGAGATGCACCAGCGCATCGACCGCCACCGCGACCAGCGGGGCGAGGGCTGGCGCACCATCGAGGAGCCGCGCGATCTGACCGGCGTCATCGCCGCCGAAAGCACGGAGGGGCGCGCCATCCTCGTCGATTGCCTGACGCTGTGGCTCAGCAACCTCATATTCGCCGAGGCCGATCCGGAAGCGGAAACGGCCCGGCTCGCCGGGGCGCTGCGTGCCGCGCCCGGCCCCGTCGTTCTCGTCACCAACGAGGTCGGCTCGGGCATCGTGCCCGACAACGCGCTCGCCCGCCGCTTTCGCGACGAGCAGGGTCGCCTCAATCGCCGCATCGCGGAACTCGCCGATGTAGCGGTGCTTGTCGCCGCCGGCCTGCCGCTCGTTCTCAAGCCATCCCACCTCCAGCCGGAGATCCGTCTATGACCGCTTCCACGCCCCGCACTGCCGGCAAGATCCCGGCCACCATCGTCACCGGCTTCCTGGGGGCCGGCAAGACGACCCTGCTCTCCAACCTGCTGCGCGAGGCGAAGGGCAAGCGCATCGCCCTCATCGTCAACGAGTTCGGCGACATGGGCTTCGACGGCTCTCTGGTTGACGGCTGCGCCGATCCGGACTGCGCCGCGGAAGAGGTGGTGGAACTGACCAACGGCTGCATCTGCTGCACCGTCGCCGACGATTTCCTCCCCACCATGGAAATGCTGATCGCCCGTGACGAGGCGCCGGACCACATCGTCATCGAGACCTCGGGCCTTGCCCTGCCGCAGCCGCTGGTGCGCGCCTTTTCCTGGCCGAGCGTCCGGAACCGGGTGACGGTGGACGCGGTGGTGACGGTGGTGGATGTGGCGGCCGTCGCCGAAGGGCGGGTGACGGGCGACGAGGTGGCGCTGGCCGCGCAGCGCGCCGCCGACGAGGCGCTGGACCACGACAGCCCGGTGGAGGAACTGTTCGAGGACCAGCTGGTCTGCGCCGATCTCGTCGTGCTGAACAAGGCCGATCTCGTCGACGCGGCGACGCTGGAGCGCGTGCGCGCCGAGGTCGCCGGCCGGGTTCGCGCGGCGGTGGAGATCGTTGCGGCGGAAAAGGGCATGCTCGCCGCCGACGTGCTGCTCGGCCGGATGAGCGCCTCGGAAGAGGACATGCACGGGCGCGAGAGCCATCACGAGCATCATCACCACGACGACCACGACCACGACCATGATCACGACGACGACGATCATGACCACGATCATCACCATCATCATCACGACCATGACGACTTCGTCAGCCATGTGGTCGAGCTCGCCCCGCTGGCCTCGCTGAAGGACCTGGAGGCGCGCGTTGCCGCCGCCATGGCGGTGCCCGGCGTGCTGCGCATCAAGGGCGCGGTCGGCATCGAGGGCAAGGCGGCCCCGGCGATGGTGCAGGCGGTCGGCCCGCGCGTCGAGGCGTGGTTTGCACGCGATGCACGCGGTCCCGGCCGGGTCGTTGTGATCGGCCTTGCCGGCTTCGACCTTGCCCGCGTCGAGGGCCTGCTCGCCAGCGCGCTCGCGGCCTGATCCGGGCGGCAGGCTAGGCACGGCGACAGGGCAGGAGACGGCATGCATATTCTCGCAGGGCGCAGCGGACGCATCGACCAGGGCGACGAGGCGGTCGATCTCGGCCAGTCGCCGGCCGATGTCGTGGTGCTGTCGGCCGCCGATACGGAACTCGCCTCCCTCGCCGCTGTGGCAGCGGGCGGCGGGGCGGGGCAGCCGAGCCTGCGTCTTGCCAACCTGATGGCCCTGTCGCACCCCTATTCGGTCGACATGTATGCCGAGCAGACGGTGGCGGGCTCGCGCCTCGTCGTGCTGCGCCTGCTCGGCGGGGCGGAATACTGGCCCTATGGCGTCGAGCGGCTGACCGAGACGGCGCGCGGCCACGGCCTGCATCTGGCGGTGATGCCGGGCGACGACCGCTGGGACGCGGACCTCGCCGCCCGCTCCACGCTGCCGGTCGACGAGGTGAGGCACCTGTGGCGCTATCTCGCCGAGGGCGGGGCGGAGAATCTCGGCAACTTCCTGCGCTACGCCGCGCATCTGCTGGACGGGGCGGAGGAGCCCGATCCGCCGCGCCCGCTGCCGCGCGCCGGCCTGCTGCTGCCCGGCCGCTCACGCCCGACGCTGGCCGACCTGCGGGCGACCTGGGCCGATCCTGCCGCCCCCGTTGCCGCCATCGTCTTCTACAAGGCCTTGATGCAGAGCGCGGCGACCGCGCCGGTCGAGGCCCTGTGCGAAGCTCTGGCGGGCGAGGGCATCAACCCGCTGCCGATCTTCGTCTCCTCGCTGAAGGAGGCCGAATCCGCCTCCGTGCTGGCCGCGCTCTTCGCCGAGGCGCCGCCCGCCGTGGTGCTCAACGCCACCGCCTTCGCCGTCTCGAAGGCCGGCGAGGCGCACAGCGGAACGCCGCTCGATGCGCCGGGCGTGCCGGTGCTGCAGGTGGTGTTCTCCTCGTCCTCGGAAGAGGGCTGGCGCGACGCCGACCAGGGCCTGTCGATCCGCGATCTCGCCATGCATGTGGTGATGCCGGAGGTGGACGGGCGCATTCTCACCCGCGCCGTCTCGTTCAAGGAGCAGGCGCCGCACGATCCGCTGACCCAGTCCGCGACCATGCGCTTCGTGCCGAAGCCCGACCGGGTGGCCTTCGTCGCCGCCCAGGCCGCGCGGATCGCCCGTCTTGCCGCCACCCCGGCGGCGGAGCGCAAGGTGGCGCTGATCCTTGCCAACTATCCCAACAAGGACGGGCGCCTTGCCAATGGCGTCGGCCTCGACACGCCGGCCTCCTGCGCGCGCCTGTTGCAGGCGCTTGCCATCGAGGGCTACCGCATCGACGGCGCGCCGCAGGGTTCTGCCGAGCTGATGGCGCGGATCAGCGACGGCCCGACCAACGACATCGCCGCCCGCCGCGTGCGCCATGGCGGCGCTGAGCTGCCGCTTGCCGACTACGCGGCGGCCTTCGCCCGGCTGCCGCAGGCGGTGCGCGAGGCGGTCAACGCCCGTTGGGGGGAGCCGCAAGACGATCCGCATGTGGAGGAGGGGGCGTTCCGCCTCGCTGTGACGGGCTTCGGTAATGCGGTCGTCGGCATCCAGCCGGCGCGTGGCTACAACATCGATCCCAAGGCGACCTATCACGACCCGGACCTGGTGCCGCCGCACCACTATTTCGCCTTCTACATCTGGCTGCGCGAGGCATTCGGTGTCCACGCCGTGGTGCATCTGGGCAAGCACGGCAATCTCGAATGGCTGCCGGGCAAGGCGCTGGCGCTGTCGCAAGACTGTTTCCCCGAAGCGGTGCTCGGGCCGCTACCCAACATCTATCCCTTCATCGTCAACGATCCGGGCGAGGGGGCGCAGGCCAAGCGCCGCACCTCCGCCGTCATCGTCGACCACCTGACGCCGCCGCTGGCGCGGGCCGAAAGCCACGGCGTCGCCGCCGAGCTGGAGGTGCTGCTCGACGAGTATTACCTGGCGCAGGGCGTCGATCCGCGCCGGCTGAAGGCGCTGACCCGCGACATTCTCGAGGCGGCGGAGCGGCACGGTCTCGACCGCGACATCGGCCTGACCAGCGAGATGGACGAGGAGACGCGGCTTGCGCGGCTCGACGCGCATCTGTGCGACCTGAAGGAGCTGCAGATCCGCGACGGGCTGCATGTGCTGGGCGCTGCACCTGGCGGCGATCTGCTGACTGCGCTTCTGGTGGCGCTGGTGCGGGTGCCGCGCGGCGAGGGGCCGGCGAATGAGGGCATCACCCGGGCGCTTGCCCGCGACCTCGGGCTTGAAGGCTTCGATCCGCTCGCCTGCGCCTACGAACTGCCCTTCGACGGCCCGCGCCCGGTGCTGCTTGAAGAGGTGACAAGCAGCCCCTGGCGCAGCTGCGGCGACACGGTGGAGCGGCTGGAACTGCTGGCGGCAAAGCTGGTGGAGGAGGGCCGCGCGCCGGACGGCTTTGACGCGACCGCCGCCGTGCTGGAGGAGATCGAGACCCGCATCCGCCCGGCCGTCACCGCCTCGGGCGAGGCGGAAACCGCCGGGGTTCTTGCCGGTCTTGCCGGGCGCTTCGTGCCGCCGGGCCCGTCCGGCGCGCCGACGCGCGGGCGCCCCGACGTGCTGCCGACGGGCCGCAACTTCTACTCCGTCGATGTACGCGCGGTGCCGACCGAGACCTCCTGGCGCATCGGCGCGGCCAGTGCCGAGCGGCTGGTCGAGCGGCATTTCCAGGACGAGGGCGAGTATCCGGCCGCCGTGGTGCTGACCTGCTGGGGCACGGCCAACATGCGCACCGGCGGCGACGACATCGCCCAGGCGCTGGCGCTGATCGGTGCCCGGCCGAAATGGGAGGCGGGCTCGGGCCGCGTCACCGGCTTCGACATCCTGTCGCTGGCCGAGCTCGGCCGGCCGCGCGTCGACGTCACGCTGCGGATTTCCGGCTTCTTCCGCGATGCCTTCCCGCATCAGGTCGACCTGTTCCAATCGGCGGTCGCCGCCATCGCTGCGCTGGAGGAGCCGGAGGACGCCAACCCGCTCGCCGCGCGCGCCCGCAAGGAAGCCGCCCGGCTGGAGGCGGACGGCCTTGCCCCGGAAAAGGCCCGCCGTCAGGCGCTCTACCGCGTCTTCGGGTCGAAGCCCGGTGCCTATGGCGCCGGCCTGCAGGCCTTGATCGACGAGCGGCTCTGGGAGGCCCGCGCGGACTTTGCCGACGCGTTCCTCGCCTGGGGCTCGTATGCCTATGGCGGCGGGGCGAAGGGCGAGGGCGCGCGCGCCAGCCTGACCGCGCGCCTGTCGCAGGTCGATGCGGTGCTGCACAACCAGGACAACCGCGAGCACGACCTGCTCGACAGCGACGACTACTACCAGTTCGAAGGCGGGCTCGCCGCGACGGTGGAAACGCTGAAGGGCGCGGCGCCGAAGATCTATCACAACGACCATTCGCGCCCCGAGCGCCCGGTGATCCGCACCCTGTCGGAAGAGATCGGCCGGGTGGTGCGGGGGCGCGCCGCCAATCCGAAGTGGATCGCCGGCGTCATGCGCCACGGCTACAAGGGCGCGTTCGAGATCGCTGCGACGGTGGACTATCTCTTCGCCTTTGCCGCCACCACCAATGCGGTGGGCGACCATCACTTCGACCAGCTCTATGATGCCTATCTGGACGACGGCGAGGTCCGCGCCTTTCTGGAGACGGCCAATCCGAAGGCGCTGGAGGAAATCGAGGCGCGCTTCCGCGAGGCGGTCGAGCGCGATCTGTGGCGGCCGCGGCGCAATTCGGTGCGCGCTGCCTTGAACATCGAAAGCCCGCTTGGGGAGACCCCGCAGGGGCAGGAAAGGGAGACGACCTCGTGAGCGACAAGAAGGCAGAAATGAGCGAAGAAGAGCTCAACGCCCGCCACGCCGAGAAGATGCGCAAGAAGAAGGCCGCGCGCGACAAGATCATGGCGACCAAGACCATCGAGAAGGGGCTCCTGATCGTCCATACCGGCAAGGGCAAGGGCAAGTCGACGGCCGGCTTCGGCATGGTGTTCCGCTCGCTCGGCCATGGCCACAAGGTCGCCGTGGTGCAGTTCGTCAAGGGCCGCATCGAAACCGGCGAGCGCATGGCGCTGGAGCGCTTCTCCGACCTCGTCACCATCAAGCGCATGGGCGAGGGCTTCACCTGGGAGACCCAGGACCGCCAGCGCGACATCGACGCTGCCCGCGCCGCCTGGGAAGCGGCCAAGGACCTGATCCGCTCGCGCGAGCATCGCCTCGTCCTGTGCGACGAGCTGAACATCGTGCTGCGCTACGACTACCTGCCTATCGAGGAAGTCGTCGCCTTCCTGCGCGACGAGAAGCCGGAGGACGTGCATGTCGTCGTCACCGGCCGCAACGCCAAGGACGAGCTGATCGAGATCGCCGACCTCGTCACCGAGATGGAGCAGGTCAAGCACCCGTTCCGCTCCGGTGTGAAGCCGCAGGAGGGGATCGAGTTCTGATGGCGGCAGGCCGCCGCATCCCCGCCCTGATGATCCAGGGCACCGGCTCGAATGTCGGCAAGAGCCTTGTCGTGGCGGGCCTGTGCCGGCTGTTCGCCGATCGCGGGCTGAAGGTGCGGCCGTTCAAGCCGCAGAACATGTCGAACAATGCGGCCGTGACCAGTGACGGCGGCGAGATCGGCCGGGCGCAGGCGCTGCAGGCGATGGCCGCACGCATGCCGCTGTCGGTGCACATGAACCCGGTGCTCTTGAAGCCCGAGACGGATGTCGGGGCGCAGGTCATCGTGCAGGGCCGGCGCGCGGGAACGATGCGCGCGCGCGAATATGGAAGCCGCAAGGCCGAGCTCCTGCCGAAGGTGCTGGAGAGTTTCGACCGGCTCAGTGAGGGCGCGGACCTGGTGCTGGTGGAAGGGGCGGGCAGTCCGGCGGAGATCAACCTGCGCGCCGGCGACATCGCCAATATGGGCTTTGCCGAGGCGGTGGATATCCCCGTCGCCCTGTGCGGCGACATCGACCGCGGCGGCGTGATCGCCAGCCTCGTCGGCACCCATGCGATCCTGCCCGAGGCGGAGCGGAGCCGCATCAAGGCCTTTCTCGTCAACCGCTTCCGCGGCGATGTGTCCCTGTTCGACGAGGGCGTGCGGGAGATCGCCGCGCGCACCGGCTGGCGCCCGCTCGGCGTGGTGCCGTGGTTTGCCGATGCCCACCGCCTGCCGGCGGAGGATGCGCTGGCGCTGGAGGAAAGCGACGGCGACGGCTCGGTGAAGATCGCCGTGCCGGTGATCAGCCGCATCGCCAATTTCGACGATCTCGATCCGCTGCGGCTGGAGCCGGGTGTGACGCTGGAGCTGGTCGGGCCGGGCCGGCCGCTGCCGGGGGATGCGGATCTCGTGCTGCTGCCCGGCTCCAAGTCGACGGTCGGGGATCTCGCCTTCTTCCGCGCGCAGGGCTGGGACATCGATCTTGCCGCCCATGTGCGGCGCGGCGGCCGCGTCATGGGCGTGTGCGGCGGCTACCAGATGCTCGGGCGCACCATCTCTGACCCCGACGGCATCGAGGGAACGCCCGGCACCGTCGACGGGCTTGGCCTGCTCGACGTCGACACCGTGCTGACGGCGGACAAGCGCCTTGTCGAGGTGACGGGCCGCCATGCGGCGAGCGGGGCGGCGCTTGCCGGCTACGAGATCCATATCGGCCGCACGCAAGGAGCCGACACCGCACGTCCCTTCGCGCTGCTGGGCGAGGGCGGCGAGCCGGACGGCGCGGTCTCGGCGAACGGGCGCATCGCCGGCACCTATGTGCACGGGCTGTTTGCATCGGACACGTTCCGCGCCGGTCTGCTGGTGGAACTGGGCAGCGGCTCAACCCGCGCCTACGAGGGCGAGATCGACCGCACGCTCGATGCGCTGGCCGCGCATCTGGAAGCCTCGCTCGACATCGAGGCGCTGCTGGAGATCGCCCGCGCGCGGTGACCTTACCCGCCGGTGCGCCGCCATATCAGCAGCTGGTTGTTCGCTGGCATCGCAAGGTCGTCCAGCAGGGTCAGCCCCTGCGCTTGCGCCAACTCGTCAAGCGCCTCGAAATCCCGAATGCCGCTCAGCGGGTCGCGCGCCCGCAATTGCGCGTCGAATTCGGCGTTGCTCCTGGTGGTGAAGGAGCCGCCATATTTCATTGGCCCGTAGACGCAGCACAGGCCGCCGGGTGCCAGCACCTCGCCGACGCGGGCGAAGAACTGCCCGACATGCGCGAAGGACATGATGTGCAGCGTGTTGGCCGTGAAGATCGCGTCGAAGGCATCGGGCGCCTCTGCCGCCGGCAGCGGCCAGGGCGGGGCGGCGACGTCGAGGGCAAGCGGCGGCGGCGTGCGGGCCGTTCCCTCGGCCTCCAGTCGCGCCGCAACCCCGAGGGCGGCGCCGGGCAACTCGCTGCACTGCCAGACGAGCTGCGGCAGGGCCGCGGTCATGTGCACCGCGTGCTGGCCGGTGCCGCTGCCGATCTCCAGCACGCGCCGGCAATGCGCGAGATGGGGACGGAGCCCCGCGAGGATTGCGTCCTTGTTGCGCTCGGCGGAGGGGGCGAAGGGAAGCATTGCGGACCTCACAGGAACAGCGGGACGAGCGCGATGGCCGCCACCGCGACGGCCTGCAGCACCATCGCCTGGCGGAACACCTTCAGCGCCCTCGAAATATCGCCGGCACTGGCCTCGCGCCGGCCGCCTTCGTTCATGAACGGATCGTCGACCGTGTAGCCGGGATAGGCGCGCGGACCGGCCAGCGCCAGCCCCAGAACGGCGGCCATCGCCGCTTCCGGCCAGCCGGCATTGGGCGAGCGGTGCTTGGGCGCATCCCGCCGCATCACGGCAAGGCTGTCGCGGATCGTACGGCCGTTCAGCGGAGCGGTGAGCGCCATGGCGAGACCGCACAGGCGCGCGGCCGGCCAGTTCACCAGATCGTCGAAGCGGGCCGAGGCCCAGCCGAAGGCCTCGTGACGCTCGGTTCGGTGGCCGATCATCGAATCCGCCGTGTTCACCGCCTTGTAGGCGATCAGCCCCGGCAGGCCGAGCAGCAGGAACCAGAAGGCCGGCGCGGTCACCCCGTCGGCGGCGTTCTCGGCGCAGGATTCGATGGCGGCGCGGGAAACGCCCGCCTCGTCGAGCTGCTGCGGATCACGGCCGACGATCATCGCCACCGCCCGCCGTCCGCCGGCAAGCCCGTCCTCCAGCAGGCCGTCGCGCACCGCCGCCACATGCTCATAAAGGCTCTTCTGGGCGATGAAGATCGCCGCGATCACGGCGATACCGACCTCGCCGAAGGGGATCGCGCGCAGGATCGCCTCCAGCAGCGCGCCGACCAGCAGCGAGCAGGCGACAAGGCTGGCGAGAAACAGCGTGCCGTAGAGCTTGCGCGCACGCGGCGAGGCGGCGGAGTCGTTGAAGTCCTGGTCGGCGATCTCGATCACCTTGCCGAACAGCACGACCGGATGCGGCACCGTGCCCCACAGCCAGCGCGGGTCGCCGATCAGCGCATCGAGCACCAATGCCAGCAGCAGCAGGAAGGCGGTGTCGGCAAAGAGCAGCATGGCCCTAGCGTCCCGATGCTGCGCCGCTGTCGGCCATGGCGCCCTGCAGCGCGGCCTCCAGTCGGGCCAGTCCTTCGCGTCCGCCGGGCAGGCCGATGCGCAGCCAGGTCGGGGCGTAGTCGAAGATGCGGGTCCAGATCCGCTGGCGGGCGAGCGCCTCGTGCAGGCCGGCGGCGTTGCGCGTGCCCGCCAGCACGAAGAGCGGCGTGCCGCCGAAGACGGAAAGCCCGTGCATCTGCAAGGACATCGTCAGGTCGGTGACCTCGTCCGCAAGCCGTGCCATCATCGCCCGGCGCCAGGCATCATTGGCGAGCGCCTGCGTGCCGGTCTCGATGGCCGGGCCGGAGACGGCCCAGCTCTCCAGCCGCTCGCAAAGCGCGGCGACGATGCTCTGCGGCCCGGCGGCAAAGCCGAGGCGCAGCCCGGCGAGGCCGTAGAACTTGCCGAAGGAGCGCAGCACCAGCGCCGGGCGCCCGGCCAGATGCGGCAGCACGCTGGCGCCCGGCACGCAGTCGGCGAAGGCCTCGTCGACGACCAGCATGCCGCCGCGCTCCGCCATCTGCCCGGCCATGTGGCGCAGGCTCGACGGGTCGACCAGCCGGCCGTCGGGATTGTTCGGGTTGACGATGACCAGCACCTTCACCTGAGGCGCCAGCTCCGCATGCGGCGAAGTTATCTCGCAGACCCGCCGTCCGGCGCGGCGCCAGCTATCCCCGTGGCTGCCATAGGTCGGCCCGGCAATGGCGACGTCGCCCTGCGGGAGCACATGCGGCAGCAGGGCGATCAGCGCCTGCGTGCCGGGCGCAGCAGCGAGTTTCAGGTGGTCGGGCACCTCATAGGCCTTGCGCGCGGCGGCAAGCAGCCGGTCGAGCGCGCCCTGCGAGGGCAGGTCCTGCCAGCAGCGGGCGGGCAGGGAGGGCACGGGATAGGCATGCGGATTGATGCCGGTCGACAGGTCCAGCCAGTCCTCGGCGAGCCCGCCATGCCGGGCCATCGCGCCGCCCAGATCGCCGCCATGCTTCATGCCCTGGTCCTCCGGTGAATGGTCCTGTTGTTGCCGTCTGCATGACAGATAGACCACGGGGAAGGCGACAGGAAAAACGAAAATGCAGCCGCGGCAGGAGATCGCGCCGGCAGAGCGGCCTTGATGCGCGGGGCAAGCACGCGCCATCGCCATCCGCGAGAGGCAGCCGTATCGGGGAAGGAAGGGAGGGTGCTGGAGGCCTCGCCCGGAATCGAACCGGGGTGCACGGATTTGCAATCCGCTGCGTCACCACTCCGCCACGAGGCCAGCGGGCAGACTTATCAATCACATGCGAGGCAAGGTCAAGCGGTGTTCGACGTTTCCCCGGACTGCCTGTCGAAAATCGTCGGGCAGCCCGCGGCAAGGCCGCGCCGGCACTCTTTTGTCCACAGGGGGAGGGCGGGGTGCTCACTCCGCCAGACAGCGATTGCGGGGCGCACATCCGGCGTCCCCACCTCGGATTGGGATGATGGCCAGCGTTGCCGGTGAGATTGTCTGCCCCTTCCGCCGCATCTCCTTGCTGATCAGTATCAGCGCCTGCTCCAGGTTTTCGTCGAACAGATAGCGGTTGATTTCGGTCGACAGCGTAATCAGCCGATTGGTTCTGCTTGTCATGGTCTCTCCCGGTTTTCCGGGGGGCGCGCGGCCGGCCGGAACTGGCCAGCATGTTTAGCCGTGCAAAACGAAAGATTGCAGAAGTCGATTTGACAATCTTTGTGCGAATTGCAAACTCGCAGTGGTCGCTGACGATAGTGCCGGGAGGAAAGTGTGGCGGGAGCATCCTGCAAGGACAGGCCCGAAGCGGAACTTTCGGTACTGGATCGCAAGTTGGTCGGCCTCCTGACGGAGGATGCCCGCCGGTCCCATACCGAGCTTGCAGCGCGCCTCGGCGTCTCGCGGACGACGGTCAAGAACCGCATCGACAGGCTGATGGATCTCGGCATCATCGAGCGTTTCACGATAAAGCTGGCCGGAAGCGAGGAGAGGAAGCTGCGCGGCGACGCGTCGTTCTTCCACATGAAGCTGCGTCGACCGTTCTGCAAGAGTGTGCATGATGCAGTTCGCGGCTGGCCCGAGCTGATCGGTGCCTGGTCCATCGCCGGTACCACCGACATGACGCTGCTCGTCCAGTGCGAGGGGCTGGAGCGTATCGAGGAGCTGCGGGAACAACTGGCTCGCCATCCGGAGGTGGAGCTTGTCTGGACCGCCATGGTCCTGCGGCAATGGACGCTGAAGTCGTCCAGGAACCGCGATTACGAGCCCGGAGACGGACCCGACCGCCTCGACTTCCGCTTGCGGGAAATGGCCGGCATGGGCGGGACAGGGCAGGTTGCGAGCGACGCGGAGAAGATCCGGTAGTCTCGTCATGGGGCTGGCCAACTCGGCCGCGCTGGGGCATCTTGCTGCCGGGCACCGTCCTGACATCTCCCTGCGAAGCGCGACCGGCCGCGGCACCGTCCCCGAAAGGCGCAGCGCTTCGCCAATCAAGGCAGTCGCATGACCATGCCCCTTCAGGGCGGGATCCGGTTCGGCCGGATCGCCGCAACCTTGCCCGTGAGCGATATGACGCGGGCGCTCGACTTCTATGTCGGAGTTCTGGGCTTCACCAAGACCTTCGAAAACGGCGATCCCGTCGGCTTCGCCATTCTCAAGCAGGGCGAGGCGGAGCTTCACCTGACCCTGCAGCCCGGCCACTGCGCGGCGCCGTTCAACGTCGCCCATCTGATGGTCGGCGATGTCGACGCGCTGCACGAGATCTGCCGGCAGCAGGGCCTGCGGATCGTCAAGGGCCTGCGCGACAAGGATTTCGGCCTGCGCGCCTTCGTCTTCGAGGATCCGGACGGAAACCGCATCGACGTCGGCCAGCCGCTCGGCTGAGCTGATTTCACCAAGCAAAACCGGGCGGATCGCTCCGCCCGGTCCTGTGTCGGCTGGCCCTGGCTCAGCCCTTGTGGTGCACCTGTTGCAACCCGTAGACCGGCGTCGGGATGCCCTCCATCCGCGCCTTCAGCTGCAGCGACAGGAACTGCGAGTAGTGGCGCGACTGGTGCAGGTTGCCGCCGTGGAACCACAGCGCTTCCTGCTGCGTCGGCTTCCACATGTTGCGCTGCTCGCCCTCCCAGGGGCCGGGGTCCTTGGGCGTGTCGGAGCCGAGACCCCAGACCTTGCCGACCTTGTCGGCGGTCTCCTGGTCGATCAGGTCGGCGACCCAGCCGTTCATCGAACCGTAGCCGGTGGCGTAGACGATCACGTCGGCCGGAATTTCCACGCCGGTGTCGAGCTTGACGGACGTCTCGGTGATCTCCTCCACCTGGCCGGCCGCCAGCTTGATCTTGCCGTCGATGATCAGCTGCGAGGCGCCGATGTCGATATAGTAGCCCGAGCCGCGCCGCAGGTACTTCATGAAGAGCCCCGAGCCGTCGGCGCCGAAGTCGAGCCGGAACCCGGCCTTTTCCAGCGCCGCATAGAAGTCGGCGTCGATCTCGCGGATCTTGTCGTAGATCGGCTTCTGGAACGTGTGCAGGATCCGGTAGGGGAGCGAGGCGAAGATGAGGTCCGCCTTCGCCGTGGTCATGCCGCTTGTCACCGCCTCTTCGGAATAGAGCGCGCCCAGCCCGTGCTCCATCAAGGGCTCGGAGCGCACGATATGGGTGGTCGAGCGCTGCACCATGGTCACGTCGACGCCCGCCTCGTAGAGCGCGGCGCAGATGTCGTGGGCCGAGTTGTTCGAGCCGATGACGACGACCTTCTTGCCCTTGTACCCGTCGGGGCCGGGATGCTTCGACGAGTGGTGCTGCTCGCCGGCAAAGCGCTCCGCGCCCTTGAACTGCGGGATGTTGGCCTTGCCCGACATGCCGGTCGCGAAGACCAGCTGCTTGGGCCGCAGCACCACCTGCTCGCCGTCCCGGTCGACCGTGACGACCCATTCCTTGTTGGCCTCGTCCCATTTCGCCGAGCTGGCGGTGGAGCGCGTCCAGTAGTTCAGCTCCATCACCTTGGTGTACATTTCCAGCCAGTCGCCGATCTTGTCCTTCGGCGCGAAGACCGGCCAGTTCTTCGGGAAATCGATATAGGGCAGGTGGTCGTACCAGACCGGATCGTGCAGGCAGAGCGACTTGTAGCGCTTGCGCCAGGAATCGCCCGGCCGGTCGTTGCGCTCCACGATGATCGTCGGCACGCCGAGCTGCCGCAGCCTTGCGCCGAGCGCGATGCCGCCCTGGCCGCCGCCGATGATCACCACATAGGGCTGCCTGGTGTAGCCGAGCGTCGCGGCCTCCTCCTCGCGCTCCTCCTTCCAGGTCTTGCCGCCGGGATTGATGCCGTGCTTCGCGCCGAGCGGACGGCTGAAGCCGGCCTTTTCCTCGTGGCCCTTCAGCTCGACCATGGTGGTCAGCAGCGTCCAGATCAGCCCGTCCTTGAGGCGGATCAGGCCGTAGCCGCGCGCCACCGCCGTCTCGAAGGTGATCCAGGCCTGGGTCACGCCGTCGGCCTCGCTGGCCTCCTCGCCCTCGGCCACCTGCCAGGAAGTCGGCTTGGTGGCGGCAAGCTGCGCTTCCAGCAGGTCGCGGACCTCGCCGCGTCCCTCGGCGGTCTTGAGGTTCCAGGTGAAGGTGACGAGGTCGCGCCAGTAGCACTCCTCGGCGAACATGTTGACGGCCTCGTCGATCCGGCCCGCCTCCAGCGCCCCGCCGAACCTGTCGAGAAAGGCCTGCACGCGGGCCGTCGGTGTCTTGTCGAGCATATGGTCTCCTCCCGTTGCTCATACATCCGGGGACGGATCTGCGCCCGCCCGGCAGCAGTGAGATGGCAAACCGCGTGCCAGTCGGCGCGGCCAAAAGAGCGCTTTTCGTTCAACGACTTGATGGTGCCTGTTGCACGGCTTGTTGCAGCGTTGCGCAACAGGCCTGCAACACCTGTCGCAGCGGTGCGACAGGCCGGCGCAGGTCAACCGGGGCGTAGGCCGCCGCGTTTCAGCCAGCGATGCACGGTGGAGCGGTTGACGCCGAGCCGGCGCGCCAGTGCCGAGACGTTGCCGCCGCACGCTGCCAGTTCGCGCAAGAGGTCGTCCGGGCGCGCAGGCCCTTCATCGTCGCGGGTCCTGACCGGCGGCAGCGGCGAGGGCGCCGGGCGGAACGCCTGTCCCGCGCCCGGCCGGCCGATCTGCTCGGGCAGCGCCTCGGCATCGATCCTGTCCCCGTCGGACAGGGCGGCGGCGACCTTCAGCGCGTTGTGCAATTCGCGCAGGTTCCCCGGCCAGTGATGGGCGCGCAGCGCCATGCGCGCGCCCGGGGACAGACGGGGACTTCGGCCGGTCTCGGCGGCGATCCGCGCCAGCATGCGCTCGGCGAGGATATCGAAGTCCAGCCGCTCGCGCAGGGGCGGCAGGGTGAAGGTCGCGGCGTTGAGCCGGTAGTAGAGGTCCTCGCGAAAGCGCCCTTCGGCGACCAGGCGGCCGAGATCCCGGTGCGAGGCGGAGATCAGCTTCAGCCGCACGGGCCGCGCCTTCAGCGCACCCACGGGCTGCACCTCGCCCTCCGACAGGACGCGCAGGAGGCGGCTTTGCAGGGACAGCGGCATGTCGCCGATCTCGTCGAGGAACAGCGTGCCGCCGGCCGCCGCCTCGATCAGGCCGGTCTTGCCGCGCGGCGCCGCGCCGGTGAAGGCGCCCGGCGCATAGCCGAACAGCTCGGACTCGATCAGGTGCTCCGGGATCGCGGCGCAGTTCACGGCAACGAAAGGACCGGGGCGCTCGCGGCTCTCGTGGATGGCGCGGGCGAGAACCTCCTTGCCCGTCCCGGTCTCGCCGTGGATCAGGATCGGGATGTCGAGCCCGGCCAGCCGCGACACCCGCGCCAGCATCGCCTCCATGCGCGGATCGCCGAAGCTGAGGCTGGAGAGCGCGCCCGGCAGGCGCGGTCGGGCGGTCGCCGGCCCGCGCGGCGCCACCACCGGCGCGATGGAGCTGGCGAAGAAGGCCGAGCCGTCGCGCGCCCGCAGCACCCGTTCCCGGTCGGCGCCGCCGCGCATGTAGCGGGGCAGGTCGTCGATATCGATCTCGAAGAACCGGTCGATCCGCTCGCCGATCAGATCGCGCGCGGTGAAGGCGGTCAGGTTCATCGCCCGCGCCAGCGCGTTGAAGCCGCCATGGGTGATGCCGGTGACGCGGCCGGTACCGTCGAGCGACAGCGCCGCGTCCGGGTCGACGTCGAGAAAGTCCGGCAGGCGCGACAGCCGCAGCACCCAGTCGTTGCGGGTGCGCGAGATCAGGTTGGCAAGCTCGATCCGCCGGGCGGTGGCGGCGACCAGATGCAGCGCCAGCTGCTGGCTGGCCTTGGCGGTGGGCGAGCGCAGCTGCGAGATGTCGAGCACGGCGGTGAGATCGCCGAGCGTGTCGTAGATCGGCGCGGCGGTGCAGGTCAGGCCGATATGGCTGCTGTCGAAATGGTCGTCCTGGTGGATCACCACCGGCTTTCCGGAGACGATGCAGGCGCCGACCGCGCAGGTGCCGGCGCGGTTTTCCGACCATTCGGAGCCGAGATAGAGCCCGGCCTTGCGCAGCTGGTTGTCGAAGGTCGGATCGCCCATGAACTCGACCGTGACGCCGCGCGCATCCGACAGCAGCAGCACGTATTTCTGCTCGGCGACCTGATCGAACAGCGTTTCCAGGCCGCTGCGGCCGATGCGGATCAGCTCTTCGGCCTGCTCGCGGTGCTCGCGCAGGGTCGTCTGCGGAACGATATAGGCTTCCTGCGCCTGTGCCGGGTCGAGCCGGTAGTCGTTGACGCAGCGCAGCCACGACTGGACGACAGGCGTATCGCGTCCGCTCGTCCCGCCCATGGCGACACGTTCGATCTCCCTGATGTGCGACAGGGCCGACACCATGGCTATTTCCTCCCGCCGCGATGCTCGCATGGCCGGGCGCCCCTCACAAGGCGGGATCGGGAGTTTGGTGCCAAAGGAGGAGGCGGTGCGGGCCCGAAACGCCGCGCGCCACAATGCAAAAGGGCCGCCCCGGAGGGCGGCCCTTCGCTTATTCGAAGTAGGGCAGGATCAAAGCCCCAGCCCGCCGACGCAGGCGTATTTGATGTTGAGGTAGTCCTCGACGCCGTATTTCGAGCCCTCGTTGCCGAGGCCGGAATCCTTGACGCCGCCGAAGGGGGCGACCTCGGTGGTGATCAGCCCCTCGTTGACGCCGACCAGCCCGTATTCCAGCGCCTCCATGACGCGGAAGGCGCGCCCCAGATCCTGGGTGTAGAAGTAGCAGGCAAGGCCGTATTCGGTGTCGTTGGCCCGCGCCACCGCCTCGTCTTCCGTGTCGAAGCGGAAGAGGGGAGCGAGCGGCCCGAAGGTTTCCTCGCGCGCAACCTTCATCTCGGGCGTCGCACCCACGACCAGCGTCGGCTCGAAGAAGCTGCCGCCATTGGCGTGACGCTTGCCGCCCGCGAGCACCTTGCCGCCCTTGGCGAGCGCGTCCTGGATGTGCTCCTCCACCTTCTCCACCGCCTTGCCGTCGATCAGCGGGCCTTGCGTCACGCCTTCTTCCAGGCCGTTGCCGACCTTGAGCGCGGCGATGGCTGCCTTGAGCTTCTCCGCGAAGGCGTCATAGACGCCGGCCTGCACGTAGATGCGGTTGGCGCACACGCAGGTCTGGCCGGAATTGCGGAACTTTGAGACCATCGCCCCTTCGACCGCCGCGTCGAGATCGGCATCGTCGAAGACGATGAAGGGCGCATTGCCGCCGAGCTCCATCGAGATCTTCTTCATGTGGGCGGAGGCGTTGGAGGCGAGCGTCTTGCCGACCGCCGTCGAGCCGGTGAAGGTGATCTTGCGCAGATGCGGGTTCTCGCACATCTCCGCTGCGATCTCGGCGGCCGAGCCGGTGATGACGTTGACCACCCCGCGCGGGAAGCCGACTTCCTCGGCGAGCGCGGCAAGGGCGAGCGCGGAGAACGGCGTCTGGCTCGCCGGCTTGATCACCATGGTGCAGCCAGCGGCGAGCGCCGCGCCCAGCTTGCGCGAGATCATCGAGTGGGGGAAGTTCCATGGGGTGATCGCGCCGGTGACGCCGACCGGCTCCTTGGTCACCAGGATGCGCTTGCCGCGCCAGGGCGAGGGGATGATGTCGCCGTCGATGCGCTTGGCCTGTTCGGCGAAGAAGCGGACATATTTCACGCCGAGCGCGATCTCGCCCTTCGCCTCGGCCAGCGGCTTGCCCATCTCGGTGGTGAGGATCTCGGCCAGCGCGTCGTGATTGGCCAGGATCGCGTCGCACAGCTTGTGCATCAGGGCGCCGCGCTCTTCCGCCGTCGTCGCCTTCCAGTCCTGGAAGGCGAGATAGGCAGCCTCGATGGCGCGCGCCGTCTCCGCCCGGCCGCAGCGCGGCACGGTGCCGACGATCTCGCCGGTCGCCGGATTGTCGACCTCGATCACCGATCCGGTATCGGCATGGGTCCACAATCCGCCGATATGGCAGGACTGCTTGAAGAGCCTGTGGTCGCTGATCATTCTTGCACTCCCGTTGTTGTTGTCGCGGGCCGGCCGAAGAGGCTCCAGGGCCGGTCGTCGTCCTGTCGGGGCCGCGTGCGGCCCGAAGTTCAGCGCAGCGTCACGGAATAGACGAGGTCCTGCGTGTTGCAGGCGCTCACCCGCCATTCGACCGGGATTCCCTCAAGATCATAGGCGAGGCGGTCGACGGCCAGCAACGGAAAGCCCTTTGAAACCCCAAGAAAGCCGGCCTGCTCCGCATCGGCAGCGACCGAGCGCAGCTCCTCGTGCACCACGGTGACCATCACACGGAATTCGCTCTGGTACATGGCATAAAGCGCCTGCGGCAGCCGCAAGTTCCCGATGCCGGCAAACCGCGCGCCCGGCAGCACGATCCGCTCGATCAGGACCACGTGGCCGTCGAGACTGCGCTCGCGAAAGATCCGCACCACCGGGGCGCCCTCGGAAAGTTGCAGCCGTGCGGCCTCCGCCGCATCCGCCGTGCCGTCTTCGACATGGGTCCGGCGCAGCTCCGGCGTCAGCCTCTCGCCCCCCGGGCGGGCGAGAAAGAAGAACTGGAATATCGGCCGCGCCGCCTGCGGCTGGCGGGCAAAGCTGCCCTTGCCCTGGCGCCGCTCGATCAGGCCCTCTGCGGCCAGCGTCTCGACCGCCTTGCGCAGAGTGCCCTGGGCGACGCCGAACTCGCCGGCCAGCGCCTGTTCGCTCGGCAGCCTGTGGCCCGGCGGCCAGCTGCCGTCGGTCAGCCGGGTGCGCAGGATCTCCTCGACCCGGCGGTAGAGCGGACTGTATCCGGCCTTGGCGATCATGGCGGGGGCCTCATGTGAGCCGGAGGGCGGGCGGGTTCGTCGTCTCTCGAGCTTTGCATCCGATCATTCATCAGACAAATATCTTATACAAGAATGTGGCGAAGGTTTTGCCCGTCAATCGGCTTGGGTCGCTTTCGCAGGGGGCTGCCGGCCGCCGGGGACGAAGACGCCTCTTTCCGCGCGGCGCGAAGCGGTCTAAACGGCGGGAAGACCCGGCGCTACCTAGCGCCGCAGCCCTTCATCCCGGCCCTTCATCCCGGCCGTGCCGACCACGAAAGCCCCGCCATGTCCTCCCCGGTCACCCTCACGCTGGACGAGGCTGGCGCCTTTGCCCGCGCCGCCCTCATCGCTGCGAATACCTCCGCCGAAAACGCCGAATCCGTCGCCCGCGCGCTTGTTGCCGCCGAGGCCGACGGCCAGGCCGGCCACGGCCTGTCGCGCGTCTCCTCCTATGCCGCCCAGTCGAAGAGCGGCAAGGTCGACGGCCATGCGGTGCCGGACTTCTCGCGCCCAGCTCCGGCCTTGCTGCGGGTCGATGCGGGCCTGGGCTTTGCCTATCCCGCCTTCGATCTGGTGATCGACGCGCTGCCCGGCATTGTTGCGGAAACCGGCATCGGCCTTGCCGCCATCCGCCGCTCGCATCACTTCGGCCAGGCCGGCGCCCATTGCGAGAAGCTGGCCGAAAAGGGCCTCGTCGCCTTCGTCTTCGGCAATGCGCCCAAGGCCATCGCGCCCTGGGGCGGGCGCAAGCCGCTGTTCGGCACCAATCCGATCGCCTTCGCCGCGCCGCTGCCCGAGGGCCGCGCGCCGCTGGTGATCGATCTCGCCGTCTCGCGCGTGGCGCGCGGACGCATCCTGTCGGCGCAAAAGGCCGGCCTGCCGATCCCTGAAGGGTGGGCGCTCGACGTCGACGGCAACCCGACGACCGATGCCGATGCGGGCATGGCGGGCACGATGATCCCCATCGGCGAGGCCAAGGGCGCAGCGCTTGCCCTGATGGTGGAGGTGATGGCCGCCGCTCTGGTCGGGGCGAGCCTTGCCTTCGAGGCCTCCAGCTTGTTCACGGGCGAGGGGGCCGCGCCCGACCTCGGCCAGACGGTGATCGCCATCGATCCGGGCATGAGTTCGGCCGGCGCCTATGGCGAGCGGATGGAGACGCTGGTCGCGGCCATCGAGGCAGAGGACGGGGTGCGCCTGCCGGGCTCGCGCCGGCTGGAGGCGCGCGCCCGCGCCGCCCGCGAGGGGCTGACTATCCCCGCAGCGGTGCATGCGGAAATCGCGGCGCTGGCCGGAGAGGATTGGCGCAACGCGTAAGGGGATTTCTTCGGCGAGCCACACGCTCGCTTGTCATGCCTTCGAAGGCAGGCATCCAGTATCCGCCGGGGTAGTTGGCAGGGACGCTGGCGGATGCGGCTTTGTGCCGGCGCCGAGGCCTGGGCCGCACGACCTGTGGTTACTGGGTCCCGGTCTTCGGCTACGCCGAAACCGGGACGACAACCGGGAGCTGACCGCGCGCCATCGCACGGGCTCTCATGCGCTACTTGCCGAATTCGCGCTCGAAGAAGATGCCGGCCTTGGACTCGCCGTCCGCGCCGACCTCGCCGCGCAGCTTCAGCGACTTGGTGACGTCGATATCGACGGTGACGCGGCTGGAGCCGGCCTCCGTGCCCTGCCTGACGCCGAGATAGATGTTGTCGCTGAGGTACTTGCCGACGGCGAGCGAGGGGCCGGAGGTTCCGTCGGTTTCCAGGTCGATGGCATCGACGCCCAGCGACTGGCGCAGCGCGCCGAGCGGGCCCTCGCCGCTGCCGCCGGTGAGCGCCAGCACGGAGGCGCCGAGCTGGGCGATCTGGGTGGGCGAGAGCTGGCTCATCGAGCGGTCGAACAGGAACTGCGCCAGCACTTCGTCCTGCGGCAGCTGCGGCGAGGAGGTGAAGGCGATGTCCGGCTGCGCCGCCGGGCCGGTGACGCTGATGGTCACCTGCGCGCTGCTGGTCTGCGAGGTGGCGGCAAAGTCCAGCCGCGGCATCAGGGAGCCGGTGAAGCTGACGTCGCCCCGGTTGAACTGGACGCGGCGGGTCAGCACCTGCATCAAGCCGCGGCGCATGTTGAACGAGCCGATGGCCTGCGGGTCGGCGGTGGTGCCGACGATGCGCAAGGTGCCGCCCATCTCCGCGTCGAGGCCGCGGCCGCGCACGAAGATGCGCCCCGGAGCGGAGACGTTGACATCGAGGCTGATCGGCCGGCTGCCGCCGCCGCCGGACCTGCCCTCGTCGCGGGCGAGCGCCGCATCCTGCAGGCGCACCGCTTCCGGCGCGTTGACATGGGTCACCGCGAGGGGATTGATTGCCCCCGGCAGGCTGCTGGGAATGGTGATGTCGGCACGGGCGACGTTGACGTTACCCTCCAGCCGGGCACCGCGCGCCTGGTCGGCGAGGGGACCGGTGAGGCGCAGGTCGGCACTGAGCGTCGCCTGCACCACCCGTCCGTCGGAATAGCGCCCGTCGCGCACCTGCACCCTGAGGTCCGCCGGCATGCCGGCATCCAGGCCGATGCGCCCGCCGGCCGACAGGTTACCCCCGGCGGCGATGGCTGCGTTAAGATCGTTGATCGCAACACCTGAATTGTCGACAGCGATGCTGCCGGTGAAATTCTGCAAGGTGAGGCCGGAGGCGAGCTGCGTCAGCGAGAGCTGGCGCGGCTGCAACGTGATGCTGTAGCGCGGCGCGGCGAAGGAGCCGGTGACCCTGCCGGAGACGGCAAGCCCGCCCTGGCCGGAAAAGCCCGACAGGATCAGCCGCTGGCGCGCCGCACCGACCGGAACGTTGCCGCTGAGCGTGATGTCGAGGGCACCCGGCGCTGCAATGGCGACGGTGCCGGCGGCAGTGAGCGCCAGCCCGTCGGCGCCGGTAATGTCGGTGGTCTGCGTCACCCGGCCGCCCTGGAAGCGCCCGGTGGAACGCAGGCCGACGGCGGCAAGGCCGTTTTCGCGCAAGGGCGCGGCGGAGAGGTTGGCGACCGACAGCGACCATTCGGCCTGCGGGTCTGCGGCCGCACCGCGAACGGTGACCGTTCCCGAGGCGCTGCCGGTGGGAGACACGCCGGGGGCAAGCGGGGCGAGCGCCGTCAGCGGCAGGGCGTTGATCCGCGCGTCGATAGCGAGGCGGTCGCCGGCGGTGCCGCTGACATCGATCCGGCCTTCGCCGATCCGCAGTCCCAGGTTCTCGATTGTGGTGGTGCCGTCGGCGATGGAAATGCGGGCTTCCTGCGCCAGCCGGGTGGCAAGGCCGCGATAGCGCCCCTGAAGCGAGGACAGCAGCACGTCGAGCCCGGTGTCGGTCGGCTGCAGCGCCGCCGTCAGGGTGACGCCGTCGGCGTTGGTTCCCTGCGACAGACGGGCATCCAGCTCGATATCGGTGCGCGTTCCCTGCGTGGTCGCGGTCGCGGTCACCGTCTCGATGGCGGTGCCGCCGGCCGTGATGCCGCCGAGCCGCGCCTCGCCGGAGAGCGTCGGTGCGGCAAACCCGCCGCGCGCGGTGCCCGAGGCGGAAAGCCGCGCGATCCGGTTGCCGGCAACCGCGATATCCTCGCCCTGCAAGGTCAGTTGCGCCCGCTGGTCGGCGCCCGTTCCCGTCAGCGCCAGCTTGCCCGACAACGCACCTTCCAGCTCCGTGAGGGCCAGGGTCGAGAGCTCGGAGAGCTTCGGCGCGGCGATGTCGAGCGAGCCGGTGACCGTGCCGAGCGCATCCGCGAGATCGCCGATCTCGAAGGCGCCGGTGATCCGGTTTTCCCCCGTGGCCAGAGAGAAGGTCGGGATCGTGACGCCCGCGCCCTTCGGCTCCGCGTCGATCTCGACATCCAGCCGGTTGCCGTCGATCGAGCCGCGCGCCTGGATGTTCGCCGACAGCGCGTCCGGCGCAGTGGTCGCCGTGACGTCGACCTCGAGATCCGTGACCGGCTTGCCGGCGAGCTGCAAGGCCTCGGCCGTGAGCGTCGCGGCAATGTCGGGGCCGGTGAGCGCGCCCTTGGCCGTGCCCTCGATCCGGGCCGCGCCCACGACCTGCGGTGCGAAGCGGGCAAGGTCGGCCAGCGTCACCGTGTAGCTGCCGTCGACGGTCTCCGCCGTCACTGTGCCGTCGAACGTCGTCTCGATGCCGTTCAGCGTCAGGGTGAGGGCGTCGATCTTAGCGCCCGGAGCGGCAGGGTCGACGGTGGCGCGCGCGTCGAGCGTCAGCGGCCCGGCGAGCATGTCCGCCCCCTCGATCAGCGGCTGCAGGTGGCGCGCGGTGAGTTTCGCGGTGACGCCGAGCGGGGCATCCGCCGCGGTGGTGTCGAGGCCTTCGCCGGCAAGGCGCAGGCCGATGCCCTCGAGCTGGGCTTCGGTGGTTTGCACCCGCGCGCTGTCGAGCGCCAGCGACCAGTCGAGCGCATCGCGCGGGCCGCTGGCGGTCAGCGAAAGGGTGGTCTCGCCGATGGTGATCAGCCTGTCGGGCAGCTCGACGCCGATCATCGCGCCGTCGCCGGCCGACAGGCGCATGTCGGCGCTGGCATCGATCCGCCCGTCCTCGGGCAGGTCGGCGCGGAAGCTGGAGGAGAGGGTGCCGGTCTCAAGGGTGCCTTGCGCCCGCCGCGGCGCGAAGTCGCGGGTGAGGATAACCTCCGCGTCCAGCACCGTGCGGCCCATCACCAGTGCGGCGGCGACCGGCGGGGCGAGGGCGGAAAGCTCGCCCTCCAGCCGCGCGGTCAGCTGGCGGGTGTCCCCGGTCTCGGCAAGGCGGGCGGTGCCGGCGATCTCCGTGCGTCCGTCGAGCGCCAGCGACATCTGCGCCTGCCAGTCGTCGAGCGGGCCGTCGCCCTTCAGCGCGACATCGAGCGCCGGCAGGCCCTCGATCTGCAGAAGGCGGGCGGCAAGTCCGCCGCGCGGCTCCTTCACCGTGACGTCGAAGAACAGTTCCTCCGCCTGCGGCATGAAGCGCACGGTCGCGGCGATGTCGCCCGGCGTGCCGTCGATGCGGCTTATGGCGAGCTCGGCATTGGCCGCCTGCGGCGCGTCGGAAAGGCTCGCCTGCGCCTGCGCGGTCAGGCGCACCGGCGTGCCGACGACGGGGGCGGCGATGTCGATCTCCGCGATCCGCGCCTGGCCGAGGCGGAAGGGCAGCAGCGGCACCGAGCCGCCGGTGTCGCTCTGTGTCTTTGAGGGGACGGGCAGGCGGGCGAACGAAACGCGGGCAACGTCGATGGCTTCGACATCGATGGTGCCCGACAGGAGCGCCAGCGGGTGCCAGGCGAGCCGCGCCTGCTCGACCGTCAGGTAGGTGCCGGCAGCGTCCGAAACCTCGACCCGCTCGACGCTGGCATCGAGGCCCCAGCCGACCTGCAAGCCGGCAAGCCGCACGCCGCCGTCCGGGCCGCCGGCAATGTCGTTGACCAGCGCCACGACCGCGTTGCGCCCGGCCTCCGTCTGCAGCGCGCCGAGCAGCCCGAGCACCAGCAGGGGCACGATCACCACGATGGCGACGAGCACGCGCAGCAGCAACCGGGCGGTGCTGCGCAGGAAGGAGCGGGAACGGCGGCGGGCTGGCGAGGCGGTCAACTTATGCACCCCGACGAGCTGAAAAACGAGTCGTCATGAAAAGACTTATCCCGCAATCTTGAAGCGAAATCATGGCGTCCCGGGAGACCGGCCTGAATCGGTCTCTCAAGGCGTTGAATCGGAATCGGAACCTTATCGCTCGATCCTATGTCCCTGGAATGATTCGCAGAATCGGATTTCGAGACGGATTTTGCAAAATTTCGAGAAATTTTGCGTTCCAGGGGTCCAAACCGTCTCAATTTCTCGAAAATCAGAACGCCTGGCTGAGGCCGACATAGACGGCGAAGCTCGGGTCGTCCTTTTCCGGGTTGAGCGGTACGGCGACGTCCAGCCGGAGCGGTCCGACCGGGGTGAAGTAGCGGATGCCGGCACCGACGCCGACCTTCAGCCCTTCGGAAAAATCCGGATAGACCGCGCTGAAGCTGTTGCCGGCATCGACGAAGCCGACGAGGCCGATCGTCTCGGTGACCTTCATCCGCACTTCTGCCGAGGCCTCCACATAGGAGCGCCCGCCGGTGACCTCGCCGGCGATCCGCGGGCCGACATTGCGATAGGCATAGCCGCGGATCGAGCCGCCGCCGCCGGAGAAGAAGCGCCGGGCCGCCGGCACCGCCCGCACGGACGGGGCGATGATGCTGCCGGCGCCGAGGCGGCCGGCGAGCACGAAGCGCCGCGCGTCGTCCAGCGCCTGGTAGGCGGAGACCTGCGCCTTGGTGAAGAGCATGAAGTTGCCGCCCTTGGCGTCGTAGGCGGGCTCGGCGAAGGCGACGGCGTTGATGCCCTTGGTCGGGTTCAGCTTGTCGTCGCGGGTGTCGTAGGCGATCTCGCCGATGATGCCGGTGAGCAGGTAGGTGCGGTCGCCGAAGACGTCCTGCTCGTCGGCGAACTGCACCTCGGCGCCGACCCGCGCCGACAGCTGGTCGCTGAACTCGCGCCGCACGAAGGCATCCAGCGTGACGTTGCGGCTGCGATAGGCGTCGGGGATTTCCTGCTTAGCGCTGAGGCTTGTCGTGAAGGTGGTCAGCGGCCCGAAGGCGCCGGGCTTCTCGAAGGCGATGCGGCCGGCATATTCCAGGTCCGACAGGCTGTTGTCGCCGAGGCGGCCGACCGAGCCCTCGATGCTGAGCAACTCGCCGCGGCCGAACAGGTTGCGCCGGCGCCAATAGGCCTCGACGCCGAAGCCTTCCGAGCTCGACCAATTGGCGCCGACGCCGATGACGTTGCGCTTGCGCTCGGAGACCTCGATGGTCATCGGCAGGCGCCCGTCCGGGCCGACCTGCTCGCCCGGCACGATGCGCACGGAGGAGAAGATGCCGAGGTCGGAGAGCCGCTTGGTGGCGCGCTCGATGGCTTGCGGAGAGTATTGCTCGCCCTCCGGCAGCATGGCCTGGGTGACGACGAAATCGGGATCGGTCGCCTCGGTGCCGCTGACCGTGACCTCGCCGAAGCGCGCGTCCCGTCCGGGCGCTGCGACGAGGCGCACATCCAGCCGGTTGGTGGCGTGGTCGGCGACGATCTCGCGCCGCTCGATCCTGGCGAAGGGATAGCCGGCCGACTTCAGGTCGGCGACGATGCGCTGCTCGGCGCGCAGCACCTTCTCGGAATTGGCGGTTTCGCCTCGCACCAGCCCGTAGCTTTCCGGCGTGCCGACGAGCGCGTCCTGCGCGGTGCTTTCGACCGACAGGCTGCCGAAGGAAAACAGCGGGCCGGGCGACACGCGGATCGTCACCGGAACGGGGCGCGGGCCGGGCAGGGAGGGCATGCGCAGCGCCGCCTCCAGCGTCAGACCGGCGACGCGGATGTCGACGGTGCCGGCATAGTAGCCCTCGACATAGAGCCGGCCGACAAGACGCTCGAAGTCGGAATTGGCGCGGGCGATCAGCCCGGCCTCGCCCGAAGGCGGACGGGCGGCATCGCTGACGAGTTCGGAGGTGCTTTCCAGCTTGCCCTTGAGCTCGTCCTCGCCGGTGCCGGACAGCGACAGGGTGACCGTGTAGGGGAAGGGATCGACGACGGCGGTCGCCGCTTCGCTCTCCGACTTGCCGAAGGGCAGCCAGCCGAGCAGGTCGAGGGCGGAGGCGGGGGCCGCGGACAGGCCGAGCAAGGTGCCGGCCATCAGCGCAGCACAAAGGGGGCGCCGACGATGGTCCCGCCGTGCCGTCCTCGCATTCCCCGTCAAAAACGCCGACGAGTCTGCCGCCCGGATCTCGTTGATACGCACGAGACATCCTGTTCCGGTTGAGCCCGAAAGGTCCTTCATCGACCCATCTTGTAAGCCTAAGGCTAGGCCCGAATGGTTGACCGGTTCTGAACCGGCGGTCCCGTCCGGACCAATTCGCTCACCATATGGCATGTTTCATGCGCTTTGACGAATCTCGTGCCGCCGCGGATTCGCCAGGTCGGCGCCTGCCGTTAGGCGCCGATGCCCGCCCTGCCGCAGGGGGAGAAGCGCCGGGCGCTGCTGCCGCTCCCGTCGAAAGTCGGCCCACAAATGCCTGAAAACCGGGACAATTTTGTCAGATTCATTTTCTGTTTGATTAACCAATGGGGTAAACAATGTTGCCGATGAACAACAGGTGCCGGGCTTGCGGCGGCGCGCGTCCATCCAGCTTGGACACCCGCCCGAGAGGGTGCTAACAGAAGCGGGCGTGACACGTCCGGAATGTCACTACCGAGGCCTTGATGCGTTTCTTGTTCCCTGTTTTCCTTGCGTTTTCGCTCGCAGGCTGTGCCGGCCTGCCGGGGCAGGGACCGGCTGCGATCACCATCACCTCCGAAGAGATCGAGGGCGACGCGGTCAGCTCGGACTACGTGCTGCTGTCGCTGGACCGTGCGACGGTCGCGGCGGTGCACGATTACCGCCCGGCGCTGTTCTCCCGCCATTTCGCCAAGGTGCCCGGCGCCGGCCGCTCGACGCGCCTTGGCATCGGCGACCGCCTGGTCGTGACGATCTGGGAAGCGGCGCCCGAGGGCCTGTTCTCCACCACCGACGGCAAGAACGTCTCCGTGCCCGTGGTGGTCGACGAGGCCGGCTACATCTTCATTCCCTATGCCGGCCGCATCCAGGCGAACGGCCTGTCGGTCGAGGGCCTGCGCTCCTCGATCCAGGAGCGGCTGAAGGGCAAGGCCATCGAGCCGCAGGTGCTGGTGCTGGTGGAAGGCAACGAGAGCAGCGGCGTTGTCGTGGTCGGCGACGTGATGAAGCCCGGCCAGTACACCATGTCGGTGCGCGGCATGCGCCTGCTGGAAGCGGTGGCGCGGGCCGGCGGCTCGCGCGAGGCGACCTACGAGACGGTGGTGACGGTCAAGCGCGGCTCGCGCTCGGGCGAGGCGCGCCTCGTCGACCTGATCGAATATCCGGAAAACAACATCTGGCTGACGCCGGGCGACAACGTGCTGGTGACGCACAAGCCGCGCACCTTCTCCGCCTTCGGCGCGGTGCAGGCGACGCAGCTGGTGCCGTTCAAGACCGAATCGGTGACGCTGGCCGAGGGTCTGGCCCAGGTCGGCGGCCTGAAGGACTTCTTCGCCGATGCCGGCGGCATCTTCCTGTTCCGCTACGAGGACCGGGATCTGGTGCGCAAGATCCGCGGCGACGAGGTGGCGCAGAGGTTCTCCAAGACCAAGGTGCCGGTCGTCTACAAGCTGAACCTGCGCGCCGCCGAGGCGTTCTTCCTGGCCCGCTCGCTCGAGATGCGCGACAAGGACATCATCTACGTCGCCAATCATCCGACGGCGGAGTTCGGCAAGTTCCTGCAGATCATCGGCCCGCTGCTGTCCAGTGCCAGAACGGTCGACGCGCTGGCCGCCAATTGACGTCGGCCCTCGCCCCGGCGAGGGGACGTATGCCCGTGACGCCGCGAGCGGCAGGCTTTCGCCAACCGGCCGGCGCCGCAACGGACGCCTGACATGCCGCAAGAGACGCAAACGCGCACGGTGCTTTTCCTGCAGGGCCCGCCCTCGGATTTTCCGCGCGTCGTCGCGAACGAGCTGGAATCGCTCGGCCACCGCAGCTTGCGCATCAACCTCAGCCTGTCCGATTGGCTGCTGTGGCACGATGCCCGCTGCACCAGCTATCGCGGTAGCCTGAAGGCCTGGCCGGCCTATCTGGAAACCTATGTCCGCGAGCACGGCGTCACCGACATCGTCTTCTACCAGGACCGCTTTCCCTACCATTCGGCGGCCATCGAGGTCGGGGCGCGGCTCGGCCTGCGCACGGTCGCCTACGAGAACGGCTACCTGCGGCCCGACTGGATCACCGCCGAGCTGGACGGCATGTCGGCGCGCTCGCTGTTTCCCGACGACGTGCCGGCGATCCGCGAGGCGGCCTCGGTGCTGGCGCCCATCGACCTGACGGTGCGCTATCGCCATCCGTTCTGGCTGGAGGCGGTGCACGAGGTGACCTTCCACCTCGTCAACGCGATCCTCTTCATGTTCTGGCCGCGCTTCACCCAGGACAAGTTCTACCATCCGATCTTCGAGTATCTGGCGATGATCCCGCGGCTGGTCTTCGCCGGCCGGCGCGACCGCAACGCCAACATCCTGATTGCCGACCTGATCGAATCGCGCTGCCCGTATTTCGTCTTTCCGCTGCAGCTGCAGAGCGACTACCAGCTGCGCTACAACGCGCAATACGACCATCTGGCCGACGCGCTGGACGAGGTGCTGGCCTCCTTCGCCGCGAATGCGCATCTGGCGGCGCATCTGGTGGTGAAGATCCACCCGATGGACCAGGGCATCGAGCCGTGGGGGCGGATCGTGCGCCAGCTGGCGCGCAAGCACCGGGTCAAGCACCGGGTGCATCTGGTCGACGGCGGCCATCTGGTGACGCTGCTGGAGCATGCCTCCGGCGCGCTGATGGTCAACTCCACCACGGGCCTGCACGCGGTGCGGCTCGGCTGTCCGGTGAAGATCCTCGGCGTTGCCGTCTACGACCTGCCGGGCCTGACCTGCCAGCTGCCGCTCGACCGGTTCTGGCGCACGCCGCAGGCGCCCGATGCCGGCGTCTACGACGCGGTGCAGCGGCTGATGGGCCATGCGATCCAGATCCAGGGCAATTTCTACACGGTCGAGGGCAAGCAGGCGGCCGCGCGCGAGCTGGCCCGCCGGCTGACGCAGAATGCCGTCAACGAACCTGCCGCCTGCGTGCGTCCGGCGCCGCGCACGCCGCGGGCACAGCGGCTCGGCATTCCCATGACCTTCTCGCAGGAGATGCGCGCGCGCGGGCGTATCGGACGGTGGTGGCGTGCCTGGCGCGGGTGAAACGCGCGGGAGCCGCGCCCGGCATTTCCTGTTCCTGCAGGGGCCGCTGTCGCCGCTCTACCGGCGGATCGGCGCAAGGTTGGCCAAGGCCGGCCACGCGGTGACACGGGTCAATTTCTGCAGCGGCGACTGGCTGCACTGGCACGGGCGCGAATGCCGCTTCTGGCGCGGGCGGCTCGCCGACTGGCCGGCCGAGGCGGCGCGGCTGATGGAGGAGGGCGGCGTCACCGACCTCGTCCTGCATGGCGACACGCGGCCCTATCACCGCCCGGCGGTGCTGGCGGCGGAGGCACGCGGGATCGCCGTCCATGTCACCGAACTGGGGCTGGTGCGGCCGGGCTACATGACGCTGGCGCGCGGCGGGCTCGGCGCGCTGAGCCGGCTGCCGGACGATCCGGAGGCGATCCGCCGGGCGGCGGCGCGGCTGGGCGAGCCGGACCTGTCGCCCCGCTATCCCGGTTCCTTCGCGCTGGAGGCCTGGCAGGACGTTTCCTATCACCTGCCGAATGTCGCGGGCTTTGCCTTCCATCCGTTCTATCGCCGCCATACGCCGAGCCATCCGCTTGCCGATTACCTCGCCTGGGCGCGGCGGCTTGCCGGCGAGCGGCGACGCAGGCGAGAGGCGGCGCGCATCGAGGCGGAACTCCTGGCGGGCGACGCGCCGCTGTTCCTGCTGCCGCTGCAGGTGGAGGGGGATTACCAGATCCTGGCGCAGTCGCAGTTCGGCACCATGCGCGCGGCGCTGGACCACGTGATTGCGGCCTTTCGCGAGGCGGCGCCGAAAGCGGCCCGGCTGGTGGTGAAGGCGCATCCGCTCGACAATGGCGAGGTGGACTGGCGCGCCGAGATCGCGCGACATGCGGGCGCGGACGGGGGGCGGATCACCTTCCTCGACGGCGGGTCGCTGGCCGCACTCTTCCCGCGCCTTGCCGGGCTGGTGACGGTGAACTCGACCGCCGGGCTCGACGCGCTGCGGGCCGGGGTGCCGGTCGCGACGCTGACGCCGGCGCTCTACGACATGGCGGGGCTGACCCATCGCGGGCCGCTCGAGAGCTTCTGGCAGGCGCCAAGTGCGCCGGATCCGGCGCTGCTCGCCGACTTCCTGAAAGTGGTGGTGGCGAGCTCGCAGCTGCGCGGCTCGATCCACAATCGCGAGGGGCTGGACGAGGCCGTTGCGACGATGACGGCGCGGCTGCTGGACGAGACAGCGCTCGATCCGGAATGGCATGTGGAGCCGCCGCCGCGCCTTGCCCGCGCCCGCGCCATGGGGGTGCCGCTGTGAGCGCGTGGCCGAGATGCCGGCGCTGGCTGCTGGTGGATAAGGAGCTTCTGCCGCAGGCGCGCGCGCTGGCCGCGATCCTCGGCGCGCCGGCGGTTGCCGCGACCCGCAAGCCCAAAAAGGGCGAGGGGCTGGTCTGCCTTGCCGGGAGCGATGAGGTGCACGCGTGCGCGCTGCAGGCGGTCGAGGCCGGTGTTCCGATGCGGCTGGCCGGTCTGATCCGCCTCGACGCGCCGCCGGCGCCGCTCGCAAGGAATACGCTGGTGGCGGCGCTTCTGCCCGTCGACCCGGGGAAAGTCTTGCGCGAGGGCGAGGCGGCGGCGGGTGCTGCGGCCCTTGCGGCGCTGGAAGCGGGTGCCTTTGAGGACACGGCCGGCTGGGCCCCGGCGCTGTGCCGGCGCTTCCGGCTCGATGAGGGCCTGGCCGAAGAGTGGGCAGGGGCGCTGCTGGCGCAAGCGCATGTCTATCCTTCGCCCTATGAGGCGGGACACGCCCTGCCGGCGATGCTGGCGCTGCAAGGCCTGGCGGCGGCCGCGCGGCGGGCGGAGGTCTCGGACAAGCCGCTGTTCTGCTTCGGCGCCAAGTCCTGGAACCATGCGACGATCCGGGCAGCGCTCGCAGGGCCCGGCGGGGGCTTCACCTTCTGCGCCGATGCGGGCGAGGCGATTGCCTGCGCGGCGCGCGAGGGCGGACGGGCGCTCGGCTGGGCGGCCGGGGTGAGCGGCGAGGTCGAGGCGGCGGCGGCCGGGGCGGGCGTCGAGCTGTGGCGGATCGAGGACGGCTTCCTGCGCTCCGTCGGGCTCGGCGCGGGACTGGCGCGCGGTGCCTCGGTCGGCTTCGACGACGAGGGCATCTATTTCGACGCACAGAGACCGAGCCGCATGGAGCGGCTGCTGGCCGAAAGGGTGCTGTCCCCGGTGGAGCGCGCCCGCGCGGACGGGCTGATCGCTCGCATCCGCAAGGCGCGGGTCACCAAGTACAATGTCGGCGGCAAGGGCGCGCTGCCGAGCGTGCCGAGGGACCGCACCGTGATCCTGGTGCCGGGGCAGGTGGCGGACGATGCCGGCGTGCGCCGCTCGCTGTCGGCCTCCATCGACTGCGCGGCTTGCGACAACGTCAATCTGGAGCTGCTGCGCCAGGTGCGCGCGCGCAACCCGCAAGCCCATATCCTGTTCAAGCCGCATCCGGATGTGGCGGCACGCCTGCGCGCCGGGCGGCTGGAGCCGCACGAGGTGGAAGGGCTCGCCGATCAGGTGGTGGAGGGCTGCGATATCCTCGACCTCGTCGATCTTGCCGACCGGGTCGAGACCTTCTCCTCGCTGAGCGGCTTCGAGGCGCTGCTGCGCGGCAAACCCGTGACCGTCTACGGCATGCCGTTCTATGCGGGATGGGGGCTGACGCAGGATCTGACGGAGTGCGCAAGGCGCGGGCGGCGGCTCGATCTGGCGACGCTCGCCCATGTCGCCTTCATCGACTATCCGCTGACCGTCGATCCGGTGAGCCTCGTGCCTTGCGGGCCGGAATTCCTGATTTCGCGGCTGGAACGCCAGCGGGCGAGCCCCCGTCACCGGATCGCGACGCGGATCCGGCAGGAGCTGTCCTGGCTCGGGCGCAAACTGGGGCTGTGAGGCGGCCGGCTGGCTAGCTCGCCGTCTCAACTCGTCTGGCGGACGCTTCGGACCAGCGACGAGAAGCCGACATTCTCCTCCCGCATTTTCGCCAGTTCCTCGGCCGTGGCATCGACCGCGCGGTCGATCTGATCGCTGCTGTGCTCGCTGGTGATGAAGAAGCGGATGCGGGCGGATTTCTCGGCCACCGCCGGAAAGACGATGGGCAGCGCGTTGATGCCGCGTGCCAGCAGGCGGTTGGACAGCGTTGCCGCGCCGATGGAATCGCCGACGATGACCGGAATGACGCTGAGGCCGGCGCTGGGGCCGGTGTCGAGGCCGGCGGCCCGTGCGCGCTCCAGGAAACGCCGGCCGTTGGCCGCAAGCCGCTGCACGCGCTCGGGCTCGCGCTCCATCAGGTCGGCGGAGGCGATGGCCGCGCCGGCAAGCGCCGGCGACAGGCCGACGGAGAAGACGAAGCCCGGCGCGGTGGCGCGCAGGTAGTCGCACAGGGCCTTGGAGCCGGCAATGTAGCCGCCGCAGGCCGAGAAGGTCTTGGACAGCGTGCCCATCCACATCTCGACGCTGCGCGGATCGACATTGTACTGCTCGGCAAGGCCGCGCCCGGTGGCGCCGAGCACGCCGACGGAATGGGCCTCGTCGACCAGCAGCCAGCAGTCGAAATTCTGTTTCAGGCGGATCAGGCGGGTAAGGTCGGGATAGTCGCCGTCCATGCTGTAGATGCCCTCGACGACGATCAGCACATGGTCGAACTTGTGCCGGTTCTGCGACAGGATCTGTTCCAGCGCGTCGAGATCGCCATGGGGGAAGTTCATCCGCGCCGCGCCCGACAGGCGCGCGCCCTCGGTGACCGAATTGTGGATGAGGGAATCGGTGAGGATGAGGTCGTCGCCCTGCATCAGGTGGCCGATGACGGTGACGTTGGTGGCGTGGCCGCTGACCATCACCACCGCATCCTCGACGCCGTGGAGGCGGGCGAGCCGCTCCTCCAGTTCGCGGTGGACCGGCCGCTCGCCGGCAACGACCCGGCTCGCCGAGGCGCTGGTGCCGTAGGTGGCGATGGCGCGGGTGGCGGCCTCGTTCACCTGCGGATGGCCGTTCAGGCCGAGATAGTTGTAGGAGGCGAAATTGTCGAAGGTCCTGCCGTCGATCACCGTGGTGGCGCCGGCAACGCCCGCGTGGGCGCGGAAGAACGGATTGTCGAGACCGATGAGATCGGCCGCGGCCCGGTGCATGCGCAGCTGGCGCAGCTGCGGCAGCTCGGAAAAGTCGAAGGCGGCGGGACCGGGAGGCGGCGGGGCCGGCACCGCCGGGCGCGCGGGCTGGCGCTGACGCGCCGCCTTGTGGCCGGCGCGAAGGTTCGCCATCAGCTCGCGCCGCTCGTCCGACTTGCTGCCGTGCTGGTCCAAGTTACCGTCTCCTCGAGAGCTGGGCGTTGCGCCCGCATCGCCCACTATAGCAGCGAGCGGACGTTGCGCGTGCGTTCCTCGACCTCGGCCGCCACCTCGGCCAGCGCCTCCGCGTCGCCGTCGAACACATCCTCGCCGAGATGCTGCATGGCGTTGGTGCGCGCCTCGCTGGACAGGTCCGCGCCGTTGGCGGTTCCTCCCGACAGCGCCTGATCGGCGATGCGGGTGGCCATGTCGCTGAGCGTTGCGCCGTTGGCGAGCGACATCAGCGGGATGTCGATGCCGAACTGGCGCTCCGCCGCCATGCGCAGCTCCAGCGCCATCAGCGAATCCATGCCGACTTCCGTGAGCGGGCGCGCCGGGTCGATGTCGTCCTCGCCGATGCGCAGGATGCGGCCGATCTCCACGGCCAGCAGCTTGCAGATCTTGGCGATGGCGCTGGCGCGGTCGAGCCCCTTGACCAAGGCGGCAAGGTCGATGGCGCCGCCTTCGCCGGCCCCGTCATTGCCGGCCGCAATCCCCAGCCGCTCGGCGAAGGGCGTGGCGAGGAGGGCGAGATCGCGCCGCGCCGCCGCCCAGTCGATGCGGGCATAGCCGGGGGCGGCTGCGACCGCATCGTCCTGCGGCAGGGCCATGAGCGTTGCCAGCCCGTCCAGCGCCTCGCGCGCGGTGAGCGCATGGCGGCCGAGCTTGCGGGCCAGCAGGTCGCCGACATCGGCGTTGCGGGCCAGGTAGCCGGCATCGGAAATCGCGCCCCAGGCGACCGCAAGGCCGGGCAGGCCTTCGGTGCGGCGGCGGGCGGCAAGACCCTCCAGATAGCCGTTGGCGGCGACATAGTTCGCCTGGCCCGGATTGCCGACCAGCGTGGTGGCGGAGGAGAACAGCACGAACTGGCGCAAGGCATCGCCCCGCGTAAGCGCGTCGAGAAGCTGCGCGCCGCGCACCTTCGGCGCCAGCACGGCGTCGAGCTGCTCGCGGGTGAGATTGGAAAGCAGGGTGTCGTGCAGCACCATGGCCGTGTGGAAGGCGGCCTGGATCGCGCCGGCATCCTTGCGGATCGCGGCAAGGGCGGCGGCGACGGCCTTCTCGCTGGTGGCATCGCACGCATGGCCGACGACCGTGACGCCGCGGCGGCCCATCTCCTCGATGAGGGCGACGGCCTCCGGCGTGGTGGCGCCGCGCCGCGACAGCACGTCGATGCGGGTGGCGCCCATGTCGGCGAGACGGGCGATCAGGGCCGCGCCGAAGCCGCCGAAGCCGCCGACGACGACCAGGCTGCCGGCTTCGCCCTCGAAGCGGAAGGGCGCGGGCGCGGCAAGCGCGGCGGCGGTAGCGGGCTGCTGCGGCGGACGGATGACGATCTTGCCGATATGGCCGGCCTGCTGCATCAGGCGGAAGGCGGCGACCGCCTCGTCCGCCTCGAAGGCGCGATAGGGCAGCGGCGACAGCGCGCCGCCGGCGAAGAGCTGCATCAACTCGTCGAGCAGGCGCTCGGCCAGGGCCGGCTGGTGGATCAGCAGCTGGTCGGCATCGATGCCGAAATAGCTGAGGTTGCGGCGGAACGGCCTGAGGCCGAGATGGGTGTTCTCGTAATAGTCGCGCTTGCCGAGCTCGAGGAAGCGGCCGAAGGGCGCCAGAACCTCGATGCTGCGCTCCATCGCCTCGCCGGACAGCGAGTTGAGCACCACCTCGATGCCCTTGCCGCCGGTCAGCCGCATCACGTCGTCGGCGAAGGTCAGCGAGCGGGAATCGAGCACGTGGTCGACGCCGAGCCGGCGCAGCAGGCTGCGCTTTTCCGGGCTGCCGGCGGTGGCGATGATCGTCGCGCCGATATGGCGGGCGACCTGGATCGCGGCAAGGCCGACGCCGCCGGCGCCGCCATGGATCAGCACGGTCTCGTGCGCCTCCAGCCGGGCAAGGCGGTGCAGGGCGTAATAGCTGGTGAGGAAGGCGACGGGGATGGTCGCCGCCGCTTCCGGTTCGAGGCCTTGCGGCGTGCGGGCGCAGCCCTTTTCGGAGACGGTGACGCGGCTGGCGAAACAGGCCGGAGCGAAGGCGATGACCTTGTCGCCCGGACGCAGGCGGCGCGCCTTGGGGCCGGTGGCGACGACCGTGCCGGCGCATTCCATGCCGAGCGTCGGGCCGGCGAAACCGTCCTCCAGCGCCTCTTCCGGCAGCAGGCCGAGCGCCCACATCACATCGCGGAAATTAAGGCCGCTCGCTTCCACCGCGATCTCGACCTCGTCGCCGACAAGGGCGCGGGCCGGAACCCGCGACCAGGCGAGGCGGTCGAGCGAGCCCTGCTGGGCAATGTCGAGGCGCAGGATATCGGCGTCGGTGTCGCTGCTGCCGGGCTGCGGCAGCTCCGGCCCGCGTTCCAGGCGCAGGCCAAGGCGCGTATCGCCGTCGATCACCAGCTCGCGCTCGTCCGAGAGGTCGGCGCCGACGATCTCGGCGGCAAGGCGCAGGGCGGCGGCGCTGGCATCGAGATCGCGGCGGATGTCGACGAGCCTGAGGCCGGCGGAGGGGAACTCGTTCATGGCGACGCGGCCGAAGGCCCACACGCCCGCCTGCACCGGATCGGGCGCAGTGCCGCAGGCCGGGGCGCGCGCGCCCTCCGGCGCGATCACCACGACCGGGCCGGCGGCACTGCCGCGGCCCTTGAGCATCTGCGCAAGCTGCCAGGTGCGGGCCGAGAGCAGGGCGCTGGCATCCTCGCCAGAACCGGAGCCGGCACGGGCATAGGCGCCGGCGAGATGAATGATGCCGTCGCGGGCGGCGGCGGCAAGCGGCGTCTCTTCGCCCCAGGCGGCGGGATCGTCGAGATCGGCAGCGATCACGCCGTCATCCGCTGCGGCCCCATCGGAGGTGATCAGGACGGCCTCGATGCGATGCGGCTTCAGGCATTCGCGCAGCGCCGAGGCGACGGCGCGGGAAGGGCCGTCCGCATCGCAGACGATGGCCATGCGCCGCAGCTCCGTGCCGCTCTCCGCAGCGCCGTTGCCATTGGCGGCAGAAACGCTGCGGGTAGGGGCGCGGGCAATGAGAATGCTGGCATCGACCTCGCCGCCGGCAAGCGGCAGCGCCTCCACCTCGGCAAGGCCGAAGGCGGCAAGGCGCGCGGCCCAACCCTCGCCGCCGAGCAGCGGGGTGGCGGGGCGCGAGGAGCCGGGAACGGGCAGCCACCAGTCGGCGCCGGTGCCGAGGATCAGCTCGGCATCGCTCGAGGGCGCACGCTCCAGCGCCAGCAGCTGGCCGCCGGGCGACAGCATCGCGGCAAGGTCCTTGAGCATGGCATCGCCCGCGCCGCTCAGCGTGTCGCAGCACACCGCGAGATCGTAGGGGCCGCCCTCGGCAAGGGCGCCGTCCTCCGGCGAAAGGAAGCGCGTCTGGGCGCTGCCGTGCCAGTTGCGCCGCAGCCGCTCGGCGGCGCCGGGCACGGGATCGCCGACGGTCAGCGTGGCGTTGTAGGGCGACAGCAGCGTGTCGAGATGGCGGGCGACGGCGAGCGAGCGCTCGCCGAGCACCAGAACGGAGAGCGGCTTGTCCTGCGGCCAGTCGGCGACCGCGCGTCCGGCGATGTCGAGGCAGGCGCGGCGCAGGGCCTGGGCGGCCGGGTCGGCATTGCGCCAGCCGGCCAGCAGCGCCGAGGCGAAGACGTCGCCGGCGCTGGCGGGAAGACCCTGCCGCAGCAGGTCCGGCAGGTCGTCGGCAAGGCGGGCGAGCAAGGTGGCCTGCGAGCCGTGGGCGCCGGCCTCGAACACCAGCGTCTGCACCAGCGAGGCGGGATCGAGCCCTTCGGCAGGATCGAAGATCCGCCACTGGCCGTCGTCTTCCGTCGCCAGCTCGTGATGGGCGAGAAGATCGAGGAAATGGGCGGCGAAGGGGGCCGCGCTCTCGTGCAGCGACCCGTCGCGAACCTTCGCCGCAAGGGTGAAGGGCGCGCTGCCGAGCACGGCATGGAGCGCGCGGTGGGCGACCGTGCGGGCAAGCGCATCGGCAAGAAGCCCGGCATCCGAGGGATCGTACTCCTCGCTCGCCACAAGGCCGAGCCCGTCTGCGATCACGGCAAGCGGAAGGGCCTGCGAGGCGCCGGCATCGGCCGGGGTCAGCAGGCGCGAGACAACGCGGTAGGTGAGGCCGTGATCGCGCTCAGCCATGTGGAACTGCACCGCCTTGAAGCGGGCACCCGTCAGGCGCGCGACGAGGCCGCCCTCGGCGTCGAGATAGTCGAAGCTGGCAACGAGCGAGCGGGCGCTGCCCTTGTCCACCCGGATGCGCACGGCAACGGGAACCGAGGCGGGGGCATGCAGCTCGATGCCGGAAAAGCGGATCGGCAGGAAGCCGCCCTCGGCCGGCTCGGCGCGCTGACCCAGCAAGGCGAAGAGGCCGTGGAAGCCGGCATCGGCAACGGCCGGATGCAGCGCGAAGCTGTCCGGCTCCGGCAGGGCGGCCGGGGCCAGCAGGGCAAGGCGCGCCTCGCGCTCGCCCGACAGTACGGCGGTATCGGCAAGGCGGAAGGCCGGGCCGTAGTCGAGCCCGTGTGCCAGCGTCAGCCGGTAGATCTCGTCATGGGACACCTGCGTGCCGGCCACATCGGCCGCCGCCGGCAGCGCGGTGCCGGACCCCGCCAGCGTGCGGAAGCCGGCCTTCGCATAGAGCGACCAGTCGGCGCCGGAAAGGCGCGGACGGGCATGGATCTCGATCACCCGGTCGTCCGGCGACAGGCGCACCATGGTCTCGAAGGTCTTGCCCTCGTCGAGCACCAGCGGGCGCAGGATTTCGAGGTCGCGCACCTCGATGCGCGTCTCGCCGGTCCATTGCAGGGCGGCGCGCAGGGCCATCTCGATGTAGCCGGCGGCCGGGAAGACGGCGGTCTGCTCCACCTTGTGGTCGGCGAGGAACGGCAGCAGGTCGAGGTCGATGAGGTTGAACCACTCCGCCGTTTCCGGCCGTAGCCGCTTGCCGGCCAGCGGCCAGCCGCGCTCGCCATGGGCGGTGATGCGCTCCTCCGTCTCCGGCGTCAGGAAGGGGGCGAGCTGCCAGGGATAGTCCGGCAGGACCGGCAGGTTGCGACCTTCCGGCCCGACATAGAGATCGAGATCGGGCGTCGCGCCATGCGCGACGATGCGCGCGGCGATGGTGTCGATGTCGGCGGCCTTCGCGCCCTCGCTGCGCGGCATCTCCTGGCTGGCCAGGACCTGGGTCTGGTTGCCGACGCTGCGCAGCGTGTCGCGGACATAGGTGGTGAGCACCGCCTTGGGGCCGATCTCGACCACGAGGTCGATCGGCTGCTCGGCAAGGCGGGCCACCGCATCGGTGAAGCGCACCGGGCGGCGGACGTTTTCCCACCAGTAGGTGGCGTCGGGCGTGACCTCGTCCTGCTCCGGCGTGACGGAGGAAAGGAACGGGATCGCCGGCTTGCTGCACGTCAGCGTGCCGAGCGCCTCGCGCAGCGGCGTCTCGATGGGGTCGACCAGCGCGCTGTGGAACGGATAGGCGATGTTGAGCTTGCGCAGGGCCCACCGCTTCTTGCGGGCAAGGCGGGCGAAGGCGTCGATGCTCTCCGACGGGCCGGAAATGGTGACGCTGCGCGGCGAGTTGATGGCCGACAGCTCGATGCCCGGCAGGCCGGCCTCCGCGATGGCCGCGCGCGCGTCCTCCGCAGGGAGCAGGAGCGCCGCCATGCTGCCGAGATGGCGCACCACCTCCTGCTGCGTCGAGCGGGCGTGGATGATGCGCGTCGCGGTGGCGAGATCCAGCATGCCTGCGCACCAGGCCGCGGCCACCTCGCCGACGCTGTGGCCGAGCACGGCGGCGGGCGCGATGCCGCGCGCCTTCAGCGCGGTGACGAGGGCCGCCTGCACGGCAAAGAGCAGCGGCTGGGCGATCTCGGTCCGCTCGATCTCCGTTTCCAGGTCCTTGGAGAACAGCATGGTGACCAGCGACCAGCCGGAGACGGCCATGAAATGCCGGTCGACCAGCTCCAGCGCCTCGCGGAACACCTTGTCGCCGGAATAGGCGTCCTGGCCCATGCCGGCCCATTGCGAGCCGTTGCCGGAAAAGGCGAAGGCGACGCCGCGGGTGCGCGGGGCGGTCTTGCCCTCGACGGCGGCGGGCGCCTCCTTGCCCTCGGCAAAGGCCTGCAGGGCGGAAATCTTGGCGGCGCTGTCGCCGAGCACGACGAGGCGGTGGTCGTGCAGGTCGCGGCGGCGGGCGGCGGCGTCGATCACCGCGCTGGCCGTCTCGGCATGATCCTCCACCAGCGCGGCATAGCGGCCGGCCAGCGCGCGCAGGGCGCCTTGCGAGCGTGCCGAGATCACCAGCGGGGCGGTATGGGCGACGCGGCTGTCGCAGGGCTGCGCCGGCTCCATGTCGCCGATGACGGCGTGGGCATTGGTGCCGCCGAAGCCGAAGGAGTTGATGCCGGCAAGGCGCGGGCGCGTCCCCCGTGCCAGCTCGACCGGCTCGGCGGCGACGGCAAGGTTGAGGCCGGCAAAGTCGATGTTGGGGTTCGGCTCGTCGAAATGCAGCGACTTCGGCAGCCGGTCGTGATGCAGCGCCAGCACCGACTTGAGAATGCCGACGAGGCCGGAGACCGGCTCCAGATGGCCGACATTGGTCTTGACCGAACCGATGGGCAGCGGCGCGCCGCGCTTGCGGCCGATGGCGGTGCCGAGCGCGTTGGCCTCGGCCGGGTCGCCGACCTGGGTGCCGGTGCCATGCGCCTCGACGAAGGCGAGATCGTCCGGCGAGATGCCGAGCTCGTCGCTGTAGATGCTCTCCAGCAGGGTCTTCTGCGCCGGGGAGGAGGGCAGCGACAGGCCGGCGGTGCGCCCGTCCGCGTTGATGCCGGTCGCCAGGATGCGGGCACGCGGCTCGCGCGCCGTGGTGTCGCGCTGCAGCACCATCGCCACCGCGCCCTCGGAGCGGACATAGCCGTCGCCCGAGGCATCGAAGGCACGACAGAGGCCCTGCGGCGACAGCATCGAGGCGCGGGCGAAGCCGATGAAGGAGAAGGGGCTGAGCAGCAGGTTGACGCCGGCGACGATGGCCGTGTCGATCTGCCCGCTCTCGATGGCGCTGACCGCCTGGTGCAGCGCCACCAGAGAGGAGGAACAGGCGGTGTCGAGCGTGAAGCTCGGGCCGCGCAGGTCGAAGATGTAGGAGACGCGGTTGGAGATGATCGACAGCGTGTTGCCGGTCATCGTCTGAACGTCGACGGACGGCAGGTCGAACAGCAGCCGCTGGTGATAGTCGAGGCCCGAGGCGCCGACATAGACGCCGGTCTGGGTGCCGGCCAGGTCCGACGGGCGCAGGCCCGCGTTCTCGATGGCCTCCCACACGACCTGGAGCAGCAGCCGCTGCTGCGGATCGATCTGCACCGCCTCGCGCGGGGAAATGCCGAAGAAGCCGGCGTCGAAGCCCCACACGTCGTCGATCTGGCCGGCGGCGAAGGTGAAGCTGCGGCCCGAGGTGCCGGGGCGGGGATGGTGGAAGCCGCGCGTGTCGAAGCGATCGGGGCGAATCTCGCTGACGGAGCAGAGCCCGTCGTCGAGCAATGTCCAGAAGGCATCCACTGTCCCGGCACCTGGAAGGCGTGCCGCATAGCCGGTGATGACAGTGTTATTCGCGCGCAAGGACATCCAGAACTCTTCCGTAGCGGCTCTCGCGAGCCAATGCTGCCAAACGGAGGCAATCCGCGAGGATGCCACCGGATGTTGTCGTCAGGTTGCATGTCCCCTGCAACCGCTTTGTCGCGCCTTGCGGCCGACGATGCGGATCCGCCCCCGGATCCTGCCTGCCTGTCCAGCCCCCCGGATCGGAAGCGGGTCCTGCCGCCGTTCCCTACCGAGCATCTTCTCTCGCCACAACCGCAAAGCGTGCTCGCAGGGCGTGGACGGGTTTTTTCAATATATCAGGACGAGGCGGTCTTCAAAGCGTCGATAATATGGCAATATTGCATCGCAGCATGAATTTCTCCAGATATTTGTGCCGTTACGGAATTATTGAGCGCGCCATCGAAAACGGCTCGTCTTTCAATATGATGACACTCAGCTCTCGCTGCGGTGCAAAAGCTTGCGTTCCCAGGCGAGGGCATGCCCGGCGATTGTGTCGATATCGTCGTGGACGGGCGCCCAGCCGAGCCTTGCGAGAATCGCCCGGTTGTCCGCAACGACGCTGGCGATGTCGCCCGGCCGGCGCGGGCCGGTGTGCACGGCAAAGTCGCTTCCCGACAGCCGCTTCACCGCATCGATGGTCTCCAGGACGGTGTATCCGCGCCCGTAGCCGCAGTTGAGGGTGAAGCCGGCGCCGCCCGCCCGCAGTTGCAGCAGGGCGAGGTAATGCGCCTCGACCAGGTCGCTCACATGGATGAAGTCGCGCTCGGCCGTGCCGTCGCGGGTGGGATAGTCGGTGCCGTGGATGGTCAGCCCGTCGCGCAGGCCGAGGGCGGCCTCGCAGGCGACCTTGAGCAGATGCGCCGCGCCGCGCGTCGAGTGGCCGGTGCGCCCGAGCGGATCGGCGCCGGCGACGTTGAAATAGCGCAGCACGCCGCAGCGCAGCGAGTGGGCGCCGGCGATATCGGCAAGCATCCGCTCGCTCATCAGCTTCGACATGCCATAGGGGGAGGTGGGCCGCGTCGGCGCGGCCTCGTCCACCGGGTCGCTGCCGACCTCGCCATAGACGGCGGCGGTGGAGGAGAAGATGACGTTGGCGATGCCGGCCGCGCGGCAGCTCTCGACGAGGGCCAGCGTCGCGCAGGTGTTGTTGCGGTAGTATTTCTCGGGACGCTCGACGGATTCGGGCACGGAGACCGAGCCGGCGAAATGCAGCACCGCATCGACCGGCTCGCCGGCCAGATCGAGTGCACGGGCAACGGCGTCCCCATCGGCAACATCGCCGCGCAGGAAGGCGGCGGCCGGGGGCACCGACCAGTCGTGCCCGCCCTCCAGACTGTCGAGAACGACGACGCGCTCGCCCGCGTCCAGCAGGCGCCACGCCATGTGGCTGCCGATGTAACCTGCGCCGCCGGTTACAAGAACTGCCATCCTTCCCTCCTGCCGGTGATGTCGGCGGCGGGCGCAGCGCTCGTCCGCGCGTGCCCGCCTCCGCCGTGTTAGCGGGTTGACAAACGGGTGGCAAGCGAACAGGAACGCAGCCGGACCGGCATGCCTTGACGCTGGGGCGGTGCGCGCACCGCACGCGGACCGAGGGGCCGCCAGGACCCGGGACACCCGTCGGGGTTCCGCCCGCAGATCGTGACGTGAACAGCACCGGTACGGCCCCGCGGCGCCGCCTCCCGCCCGCCCGCAAGGCCCCTCTCTTTACCCAGGAAAGTCCAGGAGCACGCATGCGCATCGCAATGATTGGCACCGGCTATGTCGGCCTGGTTTCGGGTGTCTGCTTTTCCGAGTTCGGCTTCGATGTCTCCTGCGTCGACATCGACGCGGGCAAGATCGAGCGGCTCAATGCGGGCGAGGTGCCCATTTACGAGCCCGGCCTCGACGGGCTGATCGAGCGGAACCTCTCCGCCGGGCGCCTGTCCTTCACCACCGATTTCGACACGGCGGTGGCCAAGGCCGACGTGGTCTTCGTCGCGGTCGGTACGCCCTCGCGCCGCGGCGACGGCGAGGCGGACCTCACCTATGTCTATGCCGCCGCGCGCCAGATCGCCAAGGCGATGCGGCCGGGCACGGTCGTCGTCATCAAGTCGACCGTCGTCGTCGGCACCTGCCGCAAGGTCGCCGAGATCATCCGCGAGGAGCGGCCGGGCGTCGACTTCTCCGTCGCCTCCAACCCGGAATTCCTGCGCGAAGGCTCGGCCATCGAGGACTTCATGCGGCCCGACCGGGTGGTGGTCGGCGCCGAGGACGAGCGCGCGGAAGGCGCGCTGCGCCGCCTTTACCGGCCGCTCTACCTGCGCGAGACGCCGATCCTCGTCACCACGCTGGAAAATGCCGAGCTGACCAAATACGCCGCCAACGCCTTCCTGGCGGTGAAGATCACCTTCATCAACGAGATCGCCAACCTGTGCGAGAAGGTCGGCGGCGACGTGCAGAAGGTGGCGAGCGGCATCGGCCTCGACAACCGCATCGGCTCCAAGTTCCTGCATGCCGGCCCCGGCTTCGGCGGCTCGTGCTTTCCCAAGGACACGACCGCTCTGGCCGCCACCGGCCTGAAGCACGGCGCGCCGCAGCGGCTGGTCGAGGCGACCATCGCCGTCAACGAGGAGCGCAAGCGGCAGATGGCGGAGCGGGTGCTGGCAGCGCTCGGGCCGCAGACCGCCGGCAAGCGCGTCGGCATTCTCGGCATCGCCTTCAAGCCGAACACCGACGACGTGCGCGACGCCCCCTCGCTGGTGATCGTGCCGGCGCTGCAGGCCGCCGGCGTCACCGTCGTCGCTCACGATCCGGAGGCGCGCGGCCAGGCCGAGCCGCTGCTGCCGGGCCTGGAATGGCGGGCGAACCCCTATGACGTTGCCGACGACGTCGATGCCCTCGCGGTGATCACCGAGTGGAACACCTATCGCGGCCTCGACCTTGCCGAGATCGCCCGGCGCATGCGCGGACGCGCGGTGGTCGACATGCGCAACATCTGGCAGGGCTCGGACGTCGCCGCCGCCGGCCTCGACTATCAGGGCATCGGCAAGGCGCCGCTTACGGTGGGCTGACGCCGGCCCGCCCCATCCCCTTCACGCGCAACACACGACCGGAGACAGGCGATGCGGATGACGGACGACATGCAGGCGCTCAGAGCGCTCTGCCTCGAGGCGGGCGCGGTGCTGCTCGGCTATTTCCACGGCGGCGTCGCGGTGGAGAGCAAGGCCGACGACAGCCCGGTGACCGAGGCCGACCGCCGCGCCGAGGCGATCATCCTTGCAGGGCTCGCCAAGGCCTTTCCGGGTGTGCCGGTGGTCGCCGAGGAGGAAGTCTCAGCCGGCCGGCTGCCCGAGACCGTCGGCGAGCGGTTCTTCCTGGTCGATCCGCTGGACGGCACGCGCGAGTTCATCTCCGGGCGCGGCGACTTCACGGTGAACATCGCGCTGGTGGAAAAGGGCGTGCCCGTCATGGGCGCGGTCTACGCGCCGCATCGCGGGTCGCTCTATCTCGGGCGGCTCGGCGAGGGCGCGGTGGAGGAAACGGTCGCGGCGGACAGCGGCGGGGCCGGTGAGGTCGTGCCGCTCTGCGTGCGGGCCGAGCCGAAGGTGCCGCCGGTGGCGGTCGCCAGCCGCTCGCACCGGGACGCGGAGACCGACGCGCTGCTCACCGCGATGGGCGTCAGCGACACGGTGAGCGTCGGCTCGTCGCTGAAGTTCTGCCTGGTGGCGCGCGGGGAGGCGGATCTTTACCCGCGCTTCGGGCGGACGATGGAGTGGGATACGGCCGCAGGCCATGGCGTGCTGCTGGCCGCCGGCGGCAGCGTCTGCCGCCTCGACGGTGCACCGTTCCTCTATGGCAAGCGCAACCAGCCGCACGATTCCGACTTCGCCAATCCGGGCTTCCTGGCCGCCGGCACGGCCGATCTCGTGCGCGCCGCCGCCGCGAAGGTGGGCGAGGCGTCCGCCACCGGCTGACGCCGAAGGAACGCCGAGTGCGGGAGGGCTCGAGTATCCTCACCGCCGCTCCGGGAACCAATGGGCCCCGGCGCGCGCTTCGCTTGGCCGGGGTGACGGCAGAGAGGATGTGAGAGCGTTTCCTCCCCTCGGAGGTCATCAACTCATATCGTTGAGGTGGTCTCTCATTCTTGCGTTGAGGATGACGACGATCTTTCTCATGAGCGCGGTTAGGGCGACGATGGGCTTCTTTCCGTTTGCGATGAGCCTCTGGAAGACGGGTCGCAGCGGCCCTTTGCAGCGTGCGGCGCTGAGGGCGGCCATGAAGAGGATGGAACGGATCTGCGGGCGTCCGCCGCGGGTCTTGCGGTAGCCCTTCAAGGTTCCGCTGTCGTTGGGGTGTGGGGCAAGGCCCGCCAGGGATGCGGCCTGCTTTCCGGTCATGGTGCCGAGCTCGGGCATGGCGGCGGCCAGGGAGATGGCGGTCCTTGGCCCCACGCCCGGCAGCGAGCGGTAGAGGGCGATACGCCTTGCGAGCAGGGTGCATTGCGCGCAAAGGCCTGCGATGGCCGTGTCGATGGTCTCGATCTGGCGGTCGAGCGTTCTGACGAGGCTCCTGCAGGAGGCCGAGACCAGGGTGCATCCGGGCGACTTGGCGCGGTTGAGTTCGGCGCCGCGAATGGCCATGAGGTCGTGCCTGCGGGCGACGAGCGCGGCGAGTTGCGCCTGGGTGCGATCGGCCGGGCGGTGGAGCGGCAGGTGGCGCCATCGCTCCTGGCCATAGGCGGCCAGCAGTGCGGCATCGATGGCATCGGTCTTGGCCAGTCGCCCGAAGGAACGGGCGAAGGCCCTGGCCTTGAGGGTGTCGGCGCGGTGGCAGGCGATGCCTGCGGCCGCGAGCTCTGCCAGCAGCAGGGCTTCGTGGCCGCCGGTCGGCTCGCAGACGATGAGCGTGCCGGAGGGCAGGCCGGCGACCAGCTTGCGGATCGCCCGGGCCGTGTTGGCCACGGTGCTGGCCCCGGTGCTGGCCACGGTGCGGGCGGTGTTGCCCGGCGCCGAACAGACGGCAAGGGTCAGCTTCGACACGTCGATGCCGACGACGTGGGACGGGGCATGTTCCAGAAAGGCCATGGCGGTGGTATCCTGATCGTGCTTCGGATTGTTCGCGGGCGTGGTGTCAGCCAGAGGCCCAATCAACTCTCCAAGCGGGAAAAGGAAGCGGCAGGGACCCTGATGACGACGGGCGAAAGCCCAATCCCGGTCCGGTCGCCTGCCACTGGTCTCCCGGCGGTTCAGGCCGGGAGACCACCCAAACTCTACCACCTCTTCAGACGAACAATCCCGGCCGCAGGCGAAGCCGGAGAGCCGGGAGCCATTGGCAACCTCGGCAAGCGTGGAGGGGCGTCTCCCGTCCGGCAGTCCCGGCTGCGGCTGACATCAGCTCCAACCTCTCCTTGCGTCTTCCCGGACGAGGCCGAAGGCCGAAGATCCGGGACCGGGGAGACGTGCGCGGCGGCCGCGAAGGTGGCCGAGGCGTCCGCAAAAACGGACGGATGACAGAGATTTTTCAAGGATGGCCGTTTGTCGGCAATCCTGTTTCTCGCGCTTGTGCGCGCGGCTGCGTAAGTCGTGGACGATAGCTGCCGGGAACAGCGGGCGGAACGGGAACGCAAGGGCGCTCCCGCCGTCACGACGCATCTCCCGGCCTCGTGCACGAGGAGACATCCGTGTCCAACCGGGGAAGCCATCTGCGCCGTCTCGAGGCGCAATCCATCGAGATCATCCGAGAGGTCGTCGCCGAGATGTCGCGACCGGTGATGCTCTACTCGATCGGCAAGGATTCGAGCGTCATGCTGCATCTGGCGCGCAAGGCGTTCTACCCTGCGCCGCCGCCGTTCCCGCTGCTCCATATCGACACGACCTGGAAGTTCCGCGAGATGATCGCCTTCCGCGACCGGATGGCGGCGGAAGCGGGCATGGAACTGCTGACCCATAGCAACCGGCAGGGGCTGGCCGACGGCATCAATCCGTTCGACCACGGCTCGTCCTACTACACCCAGGTGATGAAGACCGACGCGCTGAAGCAGGCGCTGTCGCATTACGGCTTCGACGCGGCCTTCGGCGGGGCGCGGCGCGACGAGGAGAAGTCGCGCTCCAAGGAGCGGGTGTTCTCCTTCCGCACCGCCTCGCATGGCTGGGACCCGAAGAACCAGCGCCCGGAGCTGTGGTCGATCTTCAACACGCGGGTGCGCCCGGGAGAATCGCTGCGCGTCTTCCCGCTGTCGAACTGGACCGAGCTCGACATCTGGCAATACATCCGCTCCGAAAACATCCCCATCGTGCCGCTTTACTACGCGGCCGAGCGCCCGGTGGTGGAGCGCGACGGCATGCTGGTGATGGTCGACGACGAGCGCCTGCCGCTGCGCCCCGGCGAGGTGCCGCAGATGCGAAAGGTGCGGTTCCGCACGCTCGGCTGCTACCCGCTGACGGCGGCGATCGAGTCGCCCGCCACCACCCTCGACGAGATCGTCACCGAGATGCTGATCGCCCGCACGTCGGAGCGGTCCGGCCGGCTGATCGACCACGACGAGGCGGCGTCGATGGAAAAGAAGAAGCGCGAAGGCTATTTCTGAGGATTGAACGATGAACCAGGCATTGCCTTCCCTCGCCGTCGAGGCGGCCGATTATCTCGGCGATCATGAACGCAAAGGGCTGCTGCGCTTTCTCACCTGCGGCAGCGTCGACGACGGCAAGTCGACACTGATCGGCCGGCTGCTGCACGACACCAAGCGGGTGTTCGAGGACCAGGTGGCGGCCCTGCAGAAGGATTCGCGCAAATACGGCACGCAGGGCGAGGAACTCGATTTCGCGCTGCTGGTCGACGGGCTGGAGGCCGAGCGCGAGCAGGGCATCACCATCGATGTCGCCTATCGCTTCTTCGCAACCGAAGCGCGCAAGTTCATCGTCGCCGACACGCCGGGCCACGAGCAGTACACCCGCAACATGGCGACCGGCGCCTCCAACTCGGATCTCGCGATCATCCTGATCGATGCCCGCAAGGGCGTGCTGCAGCAGACCCGCCGGCACTCCTTCATCGTCTCGCTGCTGGGCATCCGCCACGTGGTGGTGGCCGTCAACAAGATGGACCTGGTCGGCTACGACCGGGAGGTGCTGGAGCGCATCCGCGCGGACTACGCGGCGTTCGCGCAAGGCTTCGGCTTCGAGACGCTGGAAGTGATCCCCATGTCGGCGCTGACGGGGGAGAATGTCAGCCGCCGCAGCGAGGCGATGGACTGGCACGACGGTCCGACGCTGCTGGAACATCTGGAAGCGGTGGATGTCGCCGGCGAGGATCGGCTCGGCCCGTTCCGCATGCCGGTGCAGTGGGTGAACCGCCCGAACCTCGACTTCCGCGGCTATGCCGGCACCGTGGTCAGCGGCGCGATCCGCCCCGGCGACAAGGTGGCGGTGGCCGCGTCCGGGCGCGTTGCCACGGTGGCGCGCATTGCCACCATGGGCGGCGACCTGGACGAGGCGGTGGCGGGCGACGCGGTGACCATCACGCTTCAGGAAGAGGTCGACATCTCGCGCGGCGACGTGCTGAGCACGCCGGAAAGCCGGCCGGAAGTGTCCGACCGGCTGAGCGCCCATGTGATCTGGATGGGCGACCAGGGGCTGCGCACCGACCGCAACTACGTGATCAAGGCCGGCAAGCGCAGCACCACCGGCGTGGTGGCGCGCATCGAGCACGGCATCGACGTCAACTCGCTGAAGCACCTGCCGGCGAGCACGCTGGCGCTCAACGAGATCGGCTTTTGCGAGATCCACCTGAGCGCGCCCATCGCCTTCGACCCCTACGAGGTCAACCGCGAGATGGGCTCCTTCGTGCTGATCGACCCGCTGACCAACCAGACGGTCGGAGCGGGCCTGATCTGGGCGAGCCTGAGGAAGGCGGACAACATCCACCGCCAGGCCTTCGACATCGACCGGGCAGCACGCGCCAGGCTGACCGGGCAGACGCCGCGGGTGCTGTGGTTCACCGGCCTGTCGGGCGCCGGCAAGTCGACCATCGCCAACCTGGTGGAGCAGCGGCTGCACGCGCAAGGACGGCTGACCTTCCTGCTGGACGGCGACAATGTGCGTCACGGGCTCAACCGCGACCTCGGCTTCTCGGAGGCCGACCGGGTGGAGAACATCCGGCGGGTGGGCGAGGTGGCGCGCCTGTTCACCGAAGCCGGCGTGATCACGCTGGTCTCGTTCATCTCGCCGTTCCGCTCGGACCGGCAGATGGCACGCGATCTGTTCGCGCCGGGCGAGTTCGTCGAGATCCACGTCCATGCGCCGCTGGAAGTGGCCGAGACGCGCGATCCCAAGGGCCTGTACCGCAAGGCGCGGGCCGGCGAGATCAGCAATTTCACCGGCATCGACAGCCCCTACGAGGCGCCGGAAGGGGCCGAGCTGGTGCTCGACACGGTGTCGCGCCCGGCCGAGGACCTGGCCGACGAGGTGATCCGCTATCTCGGCCTGTAGGGTCTGAGGCGAAATGCTGAAAAAACCGGCCGGAAGACACGCTTCCGGCCGGTTTTGCCGTCTTTTTAGGCGGCCTTGCACGCGAATTGAGCGCGACCCAAAATTGCTTGATGCATGGGCAATTGCGGGGCAGTCTTTCTGGTGACCCTTCATAAAAACACCAGTGGGGACCACATGCGCAGACTGTTTGGCATTGCCTTCGCGCTGACGCTGGCCGCTCCGGCCGCGATGGCGCAGACCGAGATCAAGTTCACCCTCGACTGGAAGTTCGAGGCTCCGGCCGCGCCCTTCTTCATCGCCCAGGACAAGGGCTATTTCGAGGAGGAGGGCCTCTCCGTCACCATCGACACGGGCGCGGGCTCGCGCGAATCGATCCCGCGCGTGGCCACCGGCGCCTACCAGATGGGGTTCGGCGACATCAACGCGCTGATCAAGCTGCTGGACGAGCAGCCGGACCTGAAGGTCAAGGCCGTGATGATGGCCTATGAGCGCCCGCCCTTCGCGGTGATCGGCCGCAAGAGCCTCGGCGTCACCGAGGATCCCAAGTCCCTGGAAGGCAAGAAGCTGGGCGCCCCGCCGCCGGATGCCGCCTTCGGCCAGTGGCCGGCCTTCGTCGACGTCGCCGGACTCGATACCTCCGGCATGACCATCGAGAATGTCGGCTTCCCGGTGCGCGAGCCGATGCTGGCCCAGGGCCAGGTCGACGCGATCTTCGGCTTCTCCTTCTCCTCGGTGATCAACCTGAAGTCGCAAGGGGTGCCGGTGGACGACATCGCCACCATCCTGATGGCGGAAAACGGCCTCGACCTCTACGGCAACGTGGTGATGGTCAACACCGACTTCGCCGAGAGCAATCCGGAAGCGGTGAAGGGCTTCGTCAAGGCGCTGGTGCGCGGCTTCCTCGACACGATTGCCGATCCGGAAGCCTCCGTGCCTTACGTGCTGAAGCGCAACGAGGTGCTGGACGAGGCGACCGAGACCGACCGCATCCTGATGGCCGTCGACGGCTCCATCGCCACCCCGGCGGTGAAGGCCAACGGCTTCGGCGGTGTCGACATGGCCAAGCTCGCCAAGTCGATGGAATACCTCAAGACCTCCATGGGCGTGAGCGACACGCCGCCGGCGCCGGAGCGGGTGTTCGACGCCTCCTACCTGCCGCCGCTCGAGGAGCGCATGATCAAGTAAGGCCTGCGCCCGCGCATCCCTTGTCTGCCCTCCGCGGCGGGGCAGGGGAGGCGCGGGCGTCGGGTCCTCAGGCTTGTCGGCGCCAGCCAGAACGGGCGCCCCGCGCCGGGCGCACTCGCCCGTCCCAAGGCCCCGCAAAGGGCCGCATCATCCTTTGGAGTTTCGCCCAGCCGTGACAGGTTTCGTCGATCTCAACAACATCCGCCTTGCCTATGACGGCGGCGACGGCACGCTTGCCCTCGACGACCTGACCATGGCCGTGAAGAAGGGCGAGTTCGCCGCCGTGGTCGGCCCGTCGGGCTGCGGCAAGTCCACCTTGATGAAGCTCGCCACCGGGCTGATCCGACCGCAGGCCGGCACCGTCGAGGTGGCCGGCAAGGAAGTGGACGGACCCGTCTCCGTCGTCGGCATGGCCTTCCAGAACCCCTCCATGCTGCCCTGGCGCACGACGCTGAAGAACGTCATGCTGCCGCTGGAGATCGTCCAGCCGCATCGGCGCCGGCTGAAGAGCGAATACGAGAGCTACGTCGCCCGCGCCGAAAGCCTGCTGGAGGTGGTCGGCCTCAAGGGCTTCGGCGACAAGTTCCCCTGGCAGCTGTCGGGCGGCATGCAGCAGCGCGCAAACCTGTGCCGCGCGCTGATCCACGATCCGGCGCTGTTGATGCTGGACGAGCCGTTCGGCGCGCTCGACGCCTTTACCCGCGAGGAACTGTGGCAGGTGATGCGCGACCTGCATGCGGAAAAGGGCTTCACCGTCATTCTGGTGACCCACGACCTGCGCGAGGCGGTGTTCCTGGCCGACCGCGTCTTCGTGATGAGCGCGCGCCCCGGCCGCATCATCGTCGAGCGGGAAGTGGACTTCCCGCGCCCCCGGCCCATCGACCTGACCTATGACGGGGGCTTCAACGACATCGTCCACGAATTGCGCGGACACATTGCCGAGGCGAGGGCCGCCGCATGACCAACGATCGCTGGATCAAGGCCGCCCCCTGGCTGTGGACCATCGGCCTGTTCGTCGTCTGGGAGGCGGCGTGCAAGGGGCTGGATATCGCCGTCTTCATCCTGCCGGCGCCGACCGACATCTGGGCGGCCATCGTCAAGTACTGGTCGCCGATCTGGAAGAACTCGCTGCAGACGCTGTTCACCACGACCGTCGGCTTCCTGCTGGCGGTGGCCGGCGGACTGGCGCTGGGGCTCGCCATCGGCTGGAGCCGGGCGATCTATGCCGGCCTCTATCCCTTGATGATCGGCTTCAACTCGATTCCGAAGGTCGCCGTCGTGCCGATCCTGGTGATCTGGTTCGGCATCGGCACGGTGCCGGCGGTGCTGACCGCCTTCCTGATCGCCTTCTTCCCCATCGTCGTCAACGTGGCGACGGGGCTCGCCACCATCGAGCCGGAAATGGAGGACGTGCTGCGGGCACTGGGCGCGAAGAAGATGGACATCATGCTGAAGGTCGGCATCCCGCGCTCCATGCCCTATTTCTTCGGCTCGCTGAAGATCGCCATCACGCTGGCCTTCGTCGGCTCGGTGATCTCCGAGACGGTGGCCGCGAATGCCGGCATCGGCCACATGATGCTGGCGGCACAGTCGCAGTTCAACGTGCCGCTGGTCTGGGCCGGCCTCGTGGCGCTCGCCGTGCTCGGCATCGTCATGTATGCGGCGATGGCCTGGCTGGAGATGCGCATGACCGGCTGGGCGCACCGTTCGGGCCGGAACTGAACTGACCGCCTCGCGTGCAACACTCCGGCGGAACCTGCCGCCGGAGTGGCGGCAGGGTGTAGGCAAGCGGCGTGCGAGCCTGTAACACGGTCGGCGCATCCAGCCGGCCGGAGACCTGCATGTCGTTCCTCTATGTCCTGAAGCGCCGCATCCAGCGGAACCTGCCCAAGCCGCTCCAGCGCAAGCTCCAGGAGGCGATCTATTTCGCGCTCTACCGGCTGTCGCCGGCCCGCCACCAGAACTTCTTCAACAGCGGTTTCTCGCCGGCTGAGGCGCCCTGGACGGAGCTGGCGCCCTTCGACCGCGAGCCGCTGCAGGCAACGCTCTACGACAAGGTGCTGTGGGAGTTGACCCGGGACGCGGGCCGCAGCGGCGCCGAATGGGCCGACATCCTCGACATCGGCTGTGGCCTCGGCGGCGGCGTGCAGGTCGCCCATCACCGCTTTCCGCAGGCGCGGATCACCGGCGTCGACGTCAATTCCAGCGCCGTCAGCGTCTGCCGCAAGCGGATGCAGCCGTTCCCCGGCATCCGCATCCTGCAGGGCAATGCCCGCGACCTGCCGCTGGCCAACGGCTCCTTCGACATGATCTTCAGCGTCGGCGCGGCGAGCTATGTCGGCATGGATGCCTTCATGAAGGAGGCCGCGCGTGTGCTGCGTCCGGGCGGCGTGCTGAGCTTCTCGGTCGGCTACACGGACAAGGAGTTCGCCGACCAGCGCAAGATCGTCGACGAGCTCTGCGAGAAGAACGGGCTCGACGTGCACAAGGTGGTCGACATCACCGAGAACGTCTTTGCCGCCATCGCCGAGGACGTGCCGCGCCGCCGCGAGCTGATCAACCGGGTGCCCTGGCCGTTCCGCGACTACGCGCTGGACTGGGCCGACATGCCCGGCACCATGCGCTATCAGGAATATGTCGACGGCCGCCGCCTCGACTATGCGGTCTGCTGCGTCAAGCGCTGAGGGGCGAGGGAATGGCGCCTCAGCGCCGCTGGGCGGCCTGCGGCACGCCGGCCGAGGCGGGCGGTGCGGTGCGGGGGCTGGCGAACTCGGTGTCGATGACGTCGCGCAGCTCGCGGTAGAGCAGGGCGTCGAATTCCAGATATTCCTGCACCTTGTCGATGCCCTGAAGCCGCTCGGCCAGCTCCATCGTGCCCGGCAGGGCGTAAGATTCGTAGCCGCCGAAGATGTCGCGTCCGGTGACTTCCTCGACGCAGGCGTTGAACGCGTCGATCCGCTCCTCGACGCCGACCGCATCGAACTCGGCCAGCCGGTCCAGCGCCATGCTGATATGCCGCTCCTCCGGCGCGTCGCCCTGGTCGCAGACCAGCGTGCGCACGAAGGGGTCGGCAATCGTCTGGGCCTGCTGCGGGCGCAGCCGGGTGAAGGCGTCTTGCAGCGACTCCTCGCTCTCCAGGTCGATGGTCTCGCACAGGCCGAACAGGTTCTCGAGCCCCGAGACGAGGTTCTCCAGCAGCTTGCGGTTGGAGGACCGCGAGATCTGCTTGATCATGACCAGCCGCTCGGCGAGCTCGACGATGGGATCGCGCAGCAGCGCGATGCGCGTGTATTCGCGGCTCAGCAGGAACTCGGCGATGCGGTTGTGGTTGTTGCGGCCCATCACGAACTGCGAATGGGCATTGTGGTTGATCAGGATGCTGGAGATCGTCGCGAAGGTGATCCGCTCGCTGTTGGTATAGGTCAGGCTGAACAGGTCGCCCGCCATGTTGCGCATGCGGATCTGCGGCACGACGCAAAGGTTGAAGAACATCACCCGCTTCTCGATGCGGAAGGGCGAGGCCGTGTGCCGGTGCACCATCAGCCCGGTTTCCTGCTCGACGAGCTGGACGTTGTCGGCCTTCTGGATGCCCTTGACGATCTTGTCGTCGATGTGGAAGCCGACGAAGCCGGTCGCGTGAAGCCCCAGGTCCTTGATGTCCTGGCGGTTCACGTTCGGGCCGAGAACGGCGATTTCCTCGTCGTTGACGATGACCTTCACATGCGGCGTCCCGCCCGGATTGTTGGGCACGATCCAGCCGGAAAGGACGCCGTTGGCCTGTCGGTCGATGTGAAACTGCACTGTGCCGGGTCTCCCGGGGCTGTCCCGTCAGATCGCGTGGTCCTTCACCGATGCAACGATCAGCGAGGCGATCGCCCACAGGACGAAGGAAATGAAGAAGATCATGAAGATGCCGGCGGCAACGCGCGGATAGAGCGCGGTGTCGGGCACGGCGGGGCGGACGATCTCGACGAGGTAGAGCTGCTGGCGCTCGGTTTCCTGCCGCGCCTTCTCGTAGGAGGAGACGGCGATGGAATAGCGGTTGGCGGCGAATTCCTCTTCGAGCCGCAGGTTCTCGAAGCTGGCGACCACGTCCGAGACGGTGCCGCCGCTGCGCCCCTGCGAGGCGAGCAGGCCTTCCTGCTCGGCGATCTGGGCCTTGACCTGGGCCAGTTCGCGCTCGATCACCTGGCGCGGCGCGAAGTCCCGGTCGATCATCGAGGCGGTGGTCTCCAGCCGCGCCTCCAGCTCGATCCGCTTGATCATCAGCTGCGACAGGACCTGGCCGATGGATTCGGCGGTCATGGTCGGGTCGATGATCTCGCTGGCATTGCGGTAGACCCGCAAGGTCTCGCGCGCCTCGGCAAGGTCGGACCGGGCGAGCTCCACGTCGGCGAGGGCAACGCGCAGCGCTTCCTCGCGGGCGCGGCGGGAGATCTCGTTGACGAGCGTCTCGCTCTTTTCCACCACCTGCCGGGCCAGCCAGTCCGCCTCCTCGGCTGAAAAGGCCGTCGCCTCCACGGTGATGATGCCCGACTGGGTGTCGAGCGAGGCCGACACCCGGTCCTGCCAGTACTCGACGATGTCCTCCCACGTCGCCTCGGGATCGATGGTCGCGAAGTAGTCGCCGCGATCCCGGTTGAACAGGCGGAAGACGGTCTCCTTGCCGCCGACATCCTCGATGATCGCGCGGCTCTTGACGTAGTTGAGCACGGCGAAGCTGTCGGGGCTGGTGCCGGAGACGCCGGCGACCTTGGCGACCATGGCCAGCGCCCCGGTGCCCACTTCCTGCTGGGTGTCGCCGCTGCGCACCATGAAGCGGGTCTCGGAGGCGAAGATGTCGGAGGCGAGGACGAGGAAATAGAGCGCGGCGAGCACGGTCGGGATCAGCACGAAGATGCCGAAGCTGCGCCACAGCCCGCCGCCGCGCCGGCCGGTCGCATCGGTCTCGCGCAGCTCCTTCAGGTCCTCGCGCACCGTCCGCACGAGACCCGAGACCTTGCCGCCGGCGCGTGCCAGCGGCCCGCGGCGGCGCGGGGCGAGGCTGTCGGGATCCGTGCCGCCGCCGGTCACCTTGACGGCGCGGGCGGCAACGCCCTCCGGCCGGGCCGCCTTGCGCTCGGCCGCGGTCGCCTCGGACTTCGCCGCTTGCGTCCTCCCCTCTTGCGTCTTGGGGGGGCGTTCCCTGGTGCCGGGAAGGCGCGAAAGCAGTCTTTGCATCGTCACGTCCAGCGCCTCGCGTCCATCGTCATACCGCCAGATGATTGCGGATGAGAACCGCGAGGCCGACCAGGGCGCCCCAAGCGGAAATGCACAGCACCAGAACCACCGTCCAGGACCAGATCCGGCGCGGATACTCGGCGTCTTCCGGCAGGGTCGGCTGCATCACGATCGCCGTATAGACCTGCCGCCGGTCAGCGTCCAGCCGCGCCCGCTCGTATTCCAGGCTCGCCTGGGTGTACTGCTTGCGGGCGATCTCCTGGTCGAGCAGATAGCGGTCGAACAGCGCCTTGGTGGTGGACAGCGTCTCGCCGGTGCTGCCCGGCGAGGCAATCTCCCGGCGCAGGCGCGCGATCTCGCCCTCCAGCGTCTCGATCTGCCGGGAGAGGAACTGCATCTGCGGCGTGTCGGCGTCCATCGAGCCGAGCAGGGTCTGCTGCCGCACCTTCATCTCGGTGAGGCGCACCTCCAGCTCGGTCGCGACCGCCGAGATCGACTTGGCATAGGTCTCCGGATCGAGCAGGCCGGTGGTGTTGCGCAGGTCGGCGAGTTCCTCGCTCAAGGTCTTCAGCCGGTCCTGCGCCTGGTCGAGGTCCTGGCGGTTGAACTGCAAGAGGTCGGCGCGGGCGCGGGCCGACAGGTCGTTGACCAGTTCGTCGATGGCCTCGAGGATCAGCCGGTTGATCTGCTGCGCGTCCTGCGCCGAGAACGCCTGCACCGAGACGGTGACGATGCCCGACAGGGTCTCCACATGGACGCCGACGCGCTCGCGCCAGTAGTCCATGAAGTCCTCGATCGGATCGCCTTCGGGGAAGCGCGAGAAATAGTCGATGCCGGGCGCGTTGAACTTGCCGAACAGGTCGATGCGCTCCTGCAGCCGGTCGATCAGCGCCCGGCTGTGCACATAGCTCTCCACCACCTTGGCCTCCTGCATCAGGTTGCCGGTGGGAAGCCCGGTGAGCGACATGAAGGCGGCGGGCGCGGAGGCCTTGAAGTTGCGCAGCGAGAACTGCGTCTCGGACGCATAGCGGTCCGAGGCGATGAGACCGAAATAGATGCCGGAGACCAGCACCGGCACGAACACCACCAGCAGCCAGCTGGCGGCAACCGACATGAGGAACAGCCGCTCGCCGCGCCGGCGCCGGAAGCCGCCGCCGCCGATGACACGGCGGTTCGAGCGGATGCGCCGGCTGGCCTCCTTGAGGGCCGCCGAGATCGCTTCCGTTCGCTTGCCGCTCCTGGCGGGCGCTTCCTCGACAAGGTCGCCGCCGCCGAGCACCACGTCTATCAGCGCGTCCGACATCTTCTCCGCCATCCGCGCCAGGCCTTCCGGCCCGGCACCGCTACATGTTCAACTGCTTGTACATCTCGACCGCATCCGAGACCGAATCGAAGAAATACATCTTTCCATCGGCCAGCACGATGCCACGGTCGCAATACATCTGCACAAGCTCGATGCTGTGCGAGATCATAATCATATCCGAATATTGCTTGCGCTTGTTGAACTCGTCCCGGCAACGCTGCTGGAAGCGGGAGTCGCCCACCGCCATGACCTCGTCGATCAGGTAGCAATCGAAGTCGATCGCCATCGACAGGCCGAAGGCGAGACGCTGCTGCATACCGGAGGAATATGTGCCGAAGGGGGCGTCGATGAAGGGGCCGAGCTCGGAAAAGTCCTCCACGAAGCGCACCGCCTTGCGGATGTCCTGCCGGTAGACCCTCGCGACGAACTGGATGTTCTCGCGCCCCGTCAGCGCCGGATGCAGGCCGCCGGCGAACCCGAGCGGCCAGGACACGCGCGATTCCCGCACGATGCGGCCGCTGTTGGGCATCTCCGTGCCGGCGATCAGCCGCATCAAGGTCGACTTGCCCGCGCCGTTGATGCCCATGATCCCGTAGCTGACGCCCTTGTCCAGCCGGAAGCTGATGTGGTCCAGCACGATCTTGAGCGTCTTCTGCGTGCGGTAGAACTTGAAGACGTCCTGGAACCTGATCATTTCATCAAGAGCTTTCCGCGCACCGCCCGCTCCGCCGCAAAGCCCAGCAGCAGGGTGAAGAGCGACACCTGCACCACGTACATGGGATCGACCGTGCTGCCGCCGTAGCCGTCGTAATAGGCAGTGCGGAGCCACGAGATGCAGTGATAGAGCGGGTTGTAGACGATGTATTCCAGCACCCAGTGCGGCATCATGCTGGGCAGGTAGAGTGCGCCGGAGGTGATCCACTGGGCGATCATGATGAGGATGAAGATCGCCACCCACATGGGAAACAGCACCAGGATCACGCAGCTGAGCAGGCCGACCGAAATGCCGTAGAGCACCGTGAGCGCGATGGCGGCGATGGCGATGGCCGGCTGGTTGGGCAGGAAGTCGACGCCGGCGATGTAGAGGATGGTACAGAAGGCGAGCAGCACGCACATGGCGGTGATCATCTCCAGCAGCGCGCGCGCCAGGATGATGTCGATCACCTTCACCACCGGGAAGAGCAGCATCGGCTTGTTCTGCTGGATGGCGAGCATCATCATCCGGCCAGGATACAGGCACAGGATGTAGGGCATGATGCCGGTGCCGAAGAACACCACATTGTTGGTGCCGAGCGGCACGGCCCGGCCGATCGCGACCCAGATGCCGAGCATCGCCAGAAGGTGGGTGAGCGGCCACGCGACCGCGATGACGAAACCGATCGCCGTGCGCCCGAACCGGGTGCGCATGTCGCGCAGGATGAGCGCGCCCAGCACGGCCTTCTGATTGGCCAGGGCGGCGACGAAGGACGTCCTCATGTCACTCCCGAAGCTTCCGGTCCCGCCGGCGCGTGTTGCATTGCGGGATAATTGACCGGGGAACGCGACGATTCCATGGCATGTCCGGGCCGGCAGGGCAATGCGGCTATTCCCCCAGCCGGTCGGCGACGAGGCCGGCCAGCGCCAGCGCCGAGGTGAGGCCGGGCGACTCGATGCCGTAGAGCGCGACGAGGCCGGCATGGCCGTGCTCGCGAGGTCCGTCGATGCGAAAGTCCGCCGCCGGCTCGCCGGGGCCGGAGATCTTCGGCCGGATGCCGCTGTAGTCGGGCTGCAGCGCGCCGTCGGCAAGGTCCGGCCAGTATTTGCGGATCTCGGCATAGAAGCCGTCGGCACGGCGCGGATCGACCGTGTAGTCGAGGCCGTCGATCCATTCCACGTCCGGGCCGAAACGGGCCTGGCCGCCCATGTCGAGCGTCAGGTGGACGCCGAGGCCGCCGGGCTCGGGCACCGGATAGACCAGCCGCGAGAAGGGCGCGCGGCCGGAAATCGAGAAGTAGCAGCCGCGGGCGAAATAGGCCTGCGGCGGCCGTGTGCCGGCAAGGAGGGCGGCGAGCGAAGGCGCGCCGTGGCCGGCGGCGATCACGAGATTGCTGCAGGTGAGGCCAAAGCCCTCCGCCCCGTCCGCCACCGTGAGCCGGTAGCCGCCGTCGATCCTGTCGAGGCCCGTCACCTTGGAGCCGCAGACCACCTGGCCGCCATGCGCCTCCAGCCCGCCCTGCAGGGCCTGCATGAAGGCATGGCTGTCGATGATGCCGGTGGAGGGGGAGAGCAGCGCGCCCTCGCAGGCAAGATGCGGCTCCAGCGCAAGAGCCTCGGTGCGGGTGAGAAAGCGCAGGTCGTCGACGCCGTTCGCCTCGGCCCTGGCGCGGATCGCGGCGAGCGTCTCGACCTGGTCGGGCGCGGTCGCGACGATCAGCTTGCCGAGCCGGCGGTGGGGCACGCCGTGCTCCTCGCAGAAGCGGTAGAGCAGCTCGCGCCCGGCAAGGCAGGCGCGTGCCTTGAGGCTGCCGGCCGGATAGTAGATGCCGGCGTGGACGACCTCGCTGTTGCGGGCGCTGGTCTGCGAGCCGATGATCGGATGCTCTTCCAGCACCATCACCTCGTGACCGCGCAGGGCGAGATCGCGCGCGGCCGCAAGCCCGACCACGCCGGCGCCGATCACCACCGTCTCGACATCCATCCCCCGCTCCTTCTCAAGCTGCCGGCGCAAGCTGCCGGCGCAAGCTGCCGGCCCAAGCTGCCGGCCCAAGCTGCCGGCCCGAGCTGCCGGCCCAAGCTGCCGGCAAAGCGCCGCATTTCCGTGTGACGTCGCTTAGGCCATTGGCAGGGGCATCGCAACAGGCGGGAATCGTTCTGGTTGCGCTGCGGTCTTGTTCGCCTCGGTTGCGTCTTCTATACAACGCCGGGTCCGTTCCGGTGCCCGAACTCTCAAGCACAGGCTTTCTTTTCATGTCGGTCGATGTTGTCAGTCTCGAAATTCCCGAAGTGAAGATTATCCGGCCAAGGAAGTTCGGCGATCATCGCGGCTTCTTTTCGGAGGTCTACAACAAGAAGGCCTTCGCGGACGCCGGGATCGAGCTGGATTTCATCCAGGACAACCATTCCTACTCGGCGGAAGCGGGAACCCTGCGCGGCCTGCACTACCAGGGCGGGGAGTTCGCCCAGGACAAGCTGGTGCGCTGCGTGCGCGGCCGGATCCTCGACGTGGCGGTCGACATCCGCAAGGCCTCTCCGACCTTCGGCAAGTGGGTGTCGGCGGAGATATCGGCCGCCGAATGGAACCAGATCCTGGTGCCGGTCGGCTTCGCCCATGCGATCCTGACCCTCGAGCCGGACACGGAGATCATCTACAAGGTCACGGGCCACTACGCGCCCACCCACGATTTCGGCATCCGCTGGAACGATCCGGACCTCGCCATCGACTGGGGCGTGGACGAGGACAAGGTGACCCTCTCCGACAAGGACAAGGCGCAGCCCTTCTTCAAGGATGTAATCCACTGGTTCTGACACGTCAGACGCGAGGCGCTCCGGCGCGCGATGACGATTTCTTGAAGATTCGCCAATCTGCGGGTTGATCGGATCGTCTTGCGCTGCAAAATGCGGCCGTCGGTAAGCGACGTCGCGTGATCCTGGGCGAGAGTCGGGCAGGGAAGAAGGCATCCGGGGCAGGAGGCCTTCCTGGAAATGCAAGGGGCTGGCAGTTCTGCCGGCCTGCAACTCGAACGCGGTCGGTGTTTGCATGGAAACTGTTCTGGTCACGGGTGCGGGCGGCTATATCGGCACGACCCTGGTGCCCTTGCTGCTGGACGCGGGCTACGCGGTGCGCGCGGTCGACCGCTTCTTCTTCGGCCGCGAGTTGCTGCCCGAGCACGAGCGGCTGGAGATCGTGCGCCAGGATGCCCGGCTGATCGACCCGGCGCTGCTGTCCGGCATCGACCATGTGATCGACCTCGTCGCCATCTCCAACGACCCCTCCGGCGAGGAATTCAGCCGCGAGACCGACCAGATCAACCACGTCTCGCGCGTGCGCACCGCAAGGCTCGCCCGCGAGGCCGGCGTCAAGCGCTACGTGCTGCCGTCCTCCTGCAGCCTCTACGGCTTCCAGGAGCCCGGCGTCATCGCCACCGAGACGACGCCGACCAATCCGCTGACCGCCTATGCGCGCGCCAACGAGATGGCCGAGCACGGCGTGCTGCCGCTCGCCTCGGACGATTTCACGGTGGTGGTGCTGCGCCAGGCGACCGTCTACGGCTACAGCCCGCGCATGCGCTTCGACCTGGCCATCAACGGCATGGTGTTCGGCGCCTGGAAGACCGGCAAGCTGCCGCTCATGCGCGACGGCACCCAGTGGCGCCCGATGGTGCATGTGCGCGACACGGCCCGCGCCCAGATCTTCATGCTGAGCGCCCCGGCCGAGAAGATCAACGGCCAGATCTTCAATGTCGGGTCGGACGAGAACAACTACCAGATCGGCCCGCTGGCGCAGATCGTCGCCGACACCCTGCCGAACGATGTCGCCATCGAATGGTACGGCGACCCCGACCACCGCTCCTACCGGGTCGGCTTCGACAAGATCGAGGCGCTGGGCTTCAAGGCCGAGCTGACGGCGGTGGACGGCGTGCGCGACGTGCTGGCGGCGCTGGAGGACGGGCGCACCGACAAGACGACCCAGACCATCACGCTCGCCTGGTACAAGGAGCTTGTCACCTGGCACGAGCGCATCAAGGAGCTCGAGCTCAACGGCGGCATGCTGCGCATCTGAGGGTTCCCATGAAGACGATCCTCCTTGGTCCCGGCGGCCAGCTCGGTACGGATATCCGGCGGGCGAACGAGGCCGCGGGCAGCGTGCTGGACATTGTCCCCGTCGGCCGCGACCGGCTCGACCTTGCCGATTTCGACAGGGTGCGAGAGCTGCTGTCGACGGCGGACTTCGACGTGCTGGTGAACTGCTCCAGCTATCACAAGACCGACGAGGTCGAGGGCAACGCCCAGCAGGCCTTCACCATCAACGCCCATCTGGTCGCGCTGCTGGCCGAACTGGCGCAGGCGAAGTCGGCCCGCTTCGTCCATGTCTCGACCGACTACGTGTTCGGCGGCCAGGACAAGCGTGAGCCTCTCGTCGAGGCCGACCCGCGCGCACCGGTCAACGTCTACGGCGCCAGCAAGGCGATGGGCGAGGACCTTGCCCGGCTCGCCTGCGAGAACACGCTGATCCTGCGCGTCGCCTCGCTGTTCGGCGTGGCCGGGGCCAGCGGCAAGGGCGGCAATTTCGTCGAGACGATGATCCGCTTCGGCCGCGAGCGCGGGCACCTGCGCGTCGTCGCCGACCAGCACATGTCGCCGACCTCGACCAAGGACATCGCCGCCGCGCTGCTGACCATGCTGCGCGACGAGGTGCCCGCGGGCATCTGGCATGTGGTGAATTCCGGCGCGACGACCTGGCACGGCTTTGCCGAGGAGATCATCCGCAGGTCCGGGACGAAGGCGAGCGTCGAGGCGATCACCTCCGCCGAATTCCCGACGCCGGCGCGCCGGCCGGCCTATTCGGTCCTGTCGAACGACAAGCTGGCTTCCGCCATCGGCGCCCCGCGCCCCTGGCAGGAGGCGCTGGACGACTATCTCGCCGAGAAGGGGTACCTGGCGTGAGGGGCATCGTGCTTGCCGGCGGGTCCGGCACCCGCCTTTATCCGCTGACCCGGGTGACCAGCAAGCAGCTGCTGCCGGTCTACGACAAGCCGATGATCTACTACCCGCTGTCGGTGCTGATGCTGGCGGGCATCCGCGAGATACTGATCATCTCCACCCCGCGCGACCTGCCGAGCTACGAGGCGCTGCTGGGCGACGGCAGCCAGTGGGGCATCAAGCTCTCCTATGTGGTGCAACAGGAGCCGCGGGGCCTTGCCGAGGCCTTCATCCTGGGCGAGCGCTTCATCGACGGCAGCCCCTGCGCGCTCGTGCTCGGCGACAACATCTTCTACGGCCACGGCCTGTCGGAGCGGCTGGTCAAGGCCTCGGCGCTGACCGCGGGCGGCAAGGTCTTCGCCTATCACGTGCAGGATCCGCAGCGTTACGGCGTCGTCGAGTTCGACGAGGCCGGCCGCGCGGTGTCGCTGGAGGAAAAGCCGACGAGCCCGAAGTCCAACTGGGCGGTCGCCGGCCTCTATTTCTACGATGCCGAGGTGGTGGAGCACGCCCATCAGGTGCGCCCGTCCGCACGCGGCGAGCTGGAAATCACCGACATCAACCGCCGCTATCTCGAGGCGGGCCAGCTGACGGTGGAAAAGCTCGGCCGGGGCTTTGCCTGGCTCGACACCGGCACTCACGACAGCCTGATGGAAGCCTCGGAATTCATCCGGGCGATCGAGCACCGGCAGGGACTGAAGGTCGCCTGCCTGGAAGAGATCGCCATGGTGAACCGCTGGATCACCCCGGAAGATGTCGCCGAACTCGCCAAGCCGCTCGCCAAGACGCTGTATGGCGAGTACCTCCTGCAGATCAGCGGACGAAAATAGGCCAGACGGAACATGCTCGGGCAGGTCATCCATCCAGTTGTCTTCTTTTTCTACAAGCTCTTCAAGCCGATCTGGTACCTGTACTGGTACTTCCTCGTCATCATGCCTTACGAGGCGTATTCCCGCTTTGTCTGCCGGCTGGACCCCAAGCTCTATTCGGAAAAGCGCCGCATCCTCGGGGTGACCGAGGGGCGTCGTTCGCATGAGGGAAAGCGCTTCGCGATCTTCGTGATCTACACGAGGGCCGACATCCAGGTCTTCACCCGCACGGCGATCGACGCGCTCAACGCGCGCGGCATCAACATCGTCTTCGTGACCAACATGCGGGCGAGCGGCGAGGTGCGCGAGGACCTGCTCGACAATTGCCATCTGCTGATCGAGCGCGAGAACCTGGGCCGCGACTTCGGCGCCTACAAGGACGGCTTCAGCCTGCTGCGCAAGCGCGAGCCGGTGATCGACAAGCTGATCCTGATGAACGACAGCGTCTATTATCTGCCGAACGGTCTCGACAAGATCTTCGCCGAGTTGGACGCGGACGAGCCGTTCATCGGCCTCACGGAAGTGTTCGAGCACCACTACCACGTCCAGTCGTTCCTGCTGGCCTTCAACCGCGAGGTGATCGAGGCGCCGGCCTTCCTGGAATACTGGGACAAGTACGTGCCGATCAGCACCCGCCGCTGGTCGGTGCACAAGGGCGAGGTCGGCCTGACCAAATGCGTGCTGCGCAAGGTCGGCCAGGGTCCGCACATCATCGTCAACCCGGTCGAGGTCTACAACGTCCTCGTCGGCATGGACTTCGGCGAACTCAAGTCGACCATCGACCTGGTGCCGTACCGCAACAGAAACCTGTTGCGCAGGCAGCTCTACAAGCTGATCGAGATGCGCTCCAGCCAGGCGATCTCCGAAGAGGCGCTGGCGCAGGGCCAGTTCATCGAGCGGTTCGCCGATCTCGTCACGGCAGCGCGCGCCAAGGGCACGTCGCTGGCCGACGACGACGATGTCACCAAGGCGCTGGACCTGCGCTACGACTTCCAGAGCCGGCGCAACCTCAGCGACTTCAAGGTGGCCGAGTTCATCGAGAGCTACGTCAAGCTGCTGACCGAGCGCAACCAGATCCATTTCGGCGGATTTCTCTACTACAAGTTCCTCGGCGTCCCGGTCCTGAAGCGCGACATGGTCTATCGTGACGTCTACACGTTCGAGCAGATCAACAAGATCATCGACGAGCTGGACCTGCCGTTTGCCGAGGAGATCCGCGTCGACATCCGCAGCAAGGGGATGGGGCGCTACTACAAGGGCCTCAAGAAGGTCCTGTTCCGCTACGGTGCGATCTGAGAATGAGGGCAGCAACCATGGCAAGCAGGCTGCTCGGCCGGTTGATGAACACGCTTGCGAGGGCACGGCGCGCGGTGGTGCTGCCCTACGCGCGCGGACACCAGGACAAGGCGCTGGACGATCGCTACGACATGCGCCCGGCGCGGCCCGAGAACGCCGTCGACCTGTTCGAGGGCGAATGGTCCGGCGCGCTGCCGGGCCTGCCGCCCAACGGCAAGCCGGCCTTCTACACCGACTCGCGCGTCGACTTCTTCGAGCGTGCCAGCGGCGGCTTCGCCAACAAGCACGTGCTGGAGCTGGGGCCGCTGGAAGGCAGCCACACCTACATGCTGCAGATGAAGGGCGCGGCCTCGATCACCTCGATCGAGGCGAACACCCGCGCCTATTTCAAGTGCCTGATCGTCAAGAACAATTACGCCCTGCACAAGGCGCGGTTCCTGCTCGGCGACTTCCTGAAATATCTCGAGGAGGAGCCGCGGCGCTTCGACGCCATCGTGGCGAGCGGCGTGCTCTACCACATGAGCGATCCGGTGGCGCTGATCGAGGCGATGTGCCGGAGCGCCGATGCCGTGTGCATCTGGACGCATTATTACGACCACGAGATCATCTCGCGGCATCCGGTCTATGCCCGCCGCTTCGCCGCGCCCGAGACCATCGAGCATCGCGGCGTGCCGCTGACCATGAGCCGGCAGACCTATGTGCAGCAGGTGCTCGACTGGAAGGGCTTTTGCGGGGGCGCCGAGCGGGTGACCCGCTGGGTGGAGAAGGACTCGCTGCTGCGCCTGTTCGACGTGCTCGGCTTCGACGTCGAGATCGGCAAGGACGATCCGGCCCATGTGAACGGCCCGGCGCTGACCTTCGTCGCCAGGAAGCGGAAGAGCGGGTGATGGGCGGGATTGTCCAGCGGATCGTCGGCGCGCTGACCGGCGCCAAGGCGCGCGCGGAAGCGGAGAAGCCGCACTTCCAGCGCGACTACGAGCGCCATGTCCGCAATCTCAAGGAGAGCCACCCGCTGGACGAGGCGATGTCGCTGGCCGTCGGCGGGCATTACGACATCCAGGGCCGCATCCACCTGGAGCTGCTGCGCTCGCTGGGGCTGAAGGACGGCGACAGTCTCATCGACCTCGGCTGCGGCAGCGGCCGCACGGCGAGACAGCTGGCCGCCAGCGGGAGCTACAGCTATCTGGGCATCGATGTGGTCGAGGACCTCATCGACTACGCCCGCGCCCATACGCCGGCCGACTACCGCTTCCACATCTCCACGGACCTGAAGATCCCGGCCGCGGATGCGTCCGCCGACATCGTCACCTCGTTCAGCCTGTTCACCCATCTGCTGCACGAGGAGACCTACCTCTACATGGAGGAGGTGAGGCGGGTGCTGCGTCCCGGCGGGACGTTCCTGTTCTCGTTCCTGGAATTCGGCAGTCGCGATCATTTTTCGGTCTTCGCCGGCAGTGTCGAGCAGCAGAGAAACGGGACGAAGCCCGTCCTCAACATGTTCATCGAGCGCAACGTCATCGAACTGTGGGCGAAGAAGCTCGGTTTTGCGGTCGAGACCTACATCGACGGCAACCGGGAGATCGTGCCGGGCGGCGGCCTTGGCCAGACCGGCGCGGTGCTGCGGCGTCTCGAACGCTAGGGAAGGTGGCGGAAAATCGTGGTTCAGGACGCTGTTCCAGCGGCTTGATCGCACTGCACCGAGCAACTAGAAGGAGTGCACGGAATGAGTGTCGAAGCGGGTTTCAGCCGCCGGTCCTTCCGTTCGCCGGGGAGCCCGACCAGGCCGTGCGATAGTGCGGCAGGCGGGGGCGGAAAAGGCCAGCAGAGCCAGTACGGACAATCCGGCAGCCAGGACGCGGCTTGCCTTGTACACCATCGCACCGGCCTCGTCGCAAACGGGGCCTCGATGCGGCGCGAGGCGGCGTGATGCATCAGGAAGGGTCGAACTTGCAGGAAGACGTGATGGCGCCCGGTCGCCTCGACAATCTGCGGACGCTCGAGGCGGAAAGCATCCATATCATCCGGGAGGTGGCGGCCGAGTTCCGCAATCCGGTGATGCTCTATTCGATCGGCAAGGACTCCTCCGTCCTGCTGCATCTGGCGATGAAGGCCTTCGCGCCCTCGCGCCTGCCGTTTCCCCTGATGCATGTCGACACGACGTGGAAGTTCCGCGAGATGATCGCCTTCCGCGACGAGACGGCGAAGCGCATCGGCGCGGACCTGATCGTGCACACCAATCAGGACGGCCTGAAGCAAGGCATCGGCCCGTTCAGCCACGGCTCCTCCGTGCACACGCATGTGATGAAGACCGAGGCGCTGAAGCAGGCGCTCGACAAGTACGGCTTCGACGCGGCCTTCGGCGGCGCCCGCCGGGACGAGGAGAAGAGCCGCGCCAAGGAGCGCGTCTTCTCGTTCCGCAGCAAGGCCCACGCCTGGGACCCGAAGAACCAGCGTCCGGAACTGTGGAACCTCTATAACGGGCGCATCGCCAAGGGCGAGTCGATCCGCGCCTTCCCGTTGTCCAACTGGACCGAGCTCGACATCTGGCAGTACATCCTGCTGGAGAGCATCCCCATCGTGCCGCTCTATTATGCCCAGCGGCGGCCGGTGGTGCGGCGCGACGGCATGCTGATCATGGTCGACGACGAGCGCATGCCGATCGGCCCGGACGACCGGGTGGAGGAGCTGATGGTGCGCTTCCGCACGCTCGGCTGCTACCCGCTGACCGGCGCCATCGAGTCCGAGGCCGACACGCTGCCGGCGATCATCCGCGAGATGCTGATCGCCCGCACCTCCGAACGTTCGGGCCGCCTGATCGACCACGACGACAGCGCCTCGATGGAAAAGAAGAAGCGCGAGGGGTATTTCTGACCATGCGCAATCCGGACCCGACCGCCTCCGACGAGGCCGTGCGCGAGTACATCCTGTCCCAGGTCAACAAGGACCAGCTGCGCTTCCTCACCTGCGGCAGCGTCGACGACGGCAAGTCCACCCTGATCGGGCGGCTGCTGTACGACACCAAGCTGATCTTCGAGGATCAGCTGGCCGCGCTGGAGCGCGATTCCACCCGCCACGGCACGGTCGGCGACGACATCGACCTGGCGCTGCTGGTCGACGGGCTGGAGGCCGAGCGCGAGCAGGGCATAACCATCGACGTCGCCTATCGCTTCTTCGCGACCGACCGACGCAAGTTCATCGTCGCCGACACGCCGGGCCACGAGCAGTACACCCGCAACATGGCGACCGGCGCCTCGACCGCCGATCTGGCCGTGCTGCTGGTCGATGCGCGCAACGGGCTGATGACTCAGACGCGCCGGCATGCCTTCATCGCCTCGCTGCTCGGCATCCACCACGTGGTGCTGGCCATCAACAAGATCGACCTGGTCGGCTATTCGCAGGAGCGCTTCAACCAGATCGAGGCGGAGTTCCGCGCCTTCGCGCAGGGCTTCGACTTCGAGACGCTGGTGGCGATCCCCCTGTCGGCGCGCTACGGCGACAACGTCACGGCGCCCGGCGACAACATGCCCTGGTACGCGGGGCCGACGCTGCTGGAGCATCTGGAGACGGTCGAGGTCGGCCGCGACGGCGATGCCCGCCCGTTCCGCTTTCCCGTGCAGTGGGTGAACCGCCCGAACCTCGACTTCCGCGGTTTTTCCGGCACGATCGCCGGCGGGCGCGTCAGCGTCGGCGACGAGGTGGTGGTCGCTGCCTCGGGCCGTACCTCGACGGTGAAGAGCATCCTGTCGCAGGTCGGCGAGGCGCAAAGCGCCGGCTCCGGCGAGGCGGTGACGCTTGTGCTTGCCGACGAGATCGACGCCTCGCGCGGCGATGTCATCGCGGCCGCCGCCGCCCGTCCGGACGTTGCCGACCAGTTCGCGGCGCATCTGATCTGGATGTCGGAGGACGCGCTGCTGCCGGGCCGATCCTACCTGCTGAAGATCGGCACGCGGACGGTCACCGCCTCGGTGACCGAGATCAAGCACAAGATCAACGTCAACACGTTCGAGCGGGTCGCGGCCAAGACGCTGGAGCTGAACGAGATCGCCTTCGCCAATCTGGCGATGACGGTGCCGGTCGCCTTCGACCCCTACGAGGCGAACCGCACGACGGGCTCGTTCATCCTGGTCGACCGGCTGACCAATGCGACGGTCGGCGCCGGCATGGTCTGGTTCGCCCTGCGCCGGGCGACCAACATCCACTGGCAGGCGCTGGAGGTGGACCAGGCGGCGCGCGCGCAGAGCCTCGGCCAGACGCCGGCGGCGCTGTGGTTCACGGGCCTGTCCGGCTCGGGCAAGTCGACGGTCGCCTCGCTTCTGGAAAAGAAGCTGCATGTGCGCGGCCGCCACACCTACACGCTGGACGGCGACAACGTGCGCCACGGCCTCAACCGCGATCTCGGCTTCACCGATGCCGACCGGGTGGAGAATATCCGCAGGGTCGGCGAGGTGGCGCGGTTGTTCGTCGATGCCGGCCTGCTGACGCTGGTTTCCTTCATCTCGCCGTTCCGCAGCGAGCGCGCCATGGCACGCGAGCTGTTCCCGGACGGGCGCTTCATCGAGGTCTTCGTCGACACGCCCATCGAGGAGTGCCGCCGGCGCGACCCGAAGGGCCTCTACCGCAAGGCGGATGCGGGCGAGCTGCGCAACTTCACGGGCGTCGACAGCCCCTACGAGGCGCCGGAAAATCCGGAAATCCACATCCGCACGATGGGCCGCGACCCGGAGGAGATCGTCGACGAGATCATCGTCTATCTGGAGGCGAACGACCTGATCTGAACGCCGGCCCCGGCTCCGTGATCGGAGGGAGCCGGGACCGATGGCGGCGGGAACGGCAAGCTTGTGACACGTGTCACAATGTTGCTGCGACGGCTGGCCATGATGCACTGCAACAAACGAAAGCGACGGGAATCGGGGCATGGCCGAAGAAACTGTTCTGGTGACGGGAGGGGGCGGCTATATCGGCTCGCATTGCTGCAAGGCGCTGCGCCGTGCGGGCTATCTTCCCGTTGCCTTCGACAATTTCGCCACCGGCTGGCGCGAGGCGGTGCGCTTCGGCCCGCTGGAGGAGGGCGACCTTTCCGACCGCGCGCGGCTCGACGAGGTCTTCGCCCGGTGGAAGCCGGTCGCCGTCATGCACTTTGCCGCGCTCTCCCAGGTGGGCGAGTCGATCCGGGATCCGGGCCGCTACTGGCGCGGCAATGTCGGCGCCACGCTGACCCTGATCGAGGCGGCGATTGCCGCCGGCTGCCTCGACTTCGTCTTCTCCTCCACCTGCGCCACCTATGGCGAGCAGGACGGCGTGATGCTGGACGAGGACACCTCGCAGGCCCCGATCAACGCCTATGGCGCCTCCAAGCGGGCGATCGAGGACATGCTGCGCGACTTCTCGATCTCGGCCGGCCTGCGCCACACCATCTTCCGCTATTTCAACGTGGCCGGCGCCGATCCCGACGGCGAGATCGGCGAGTGCCACGTGCCGGAAACCCACCTCATTCCGCTGGTGCTCGACGCGATCAGCGGCCGGCGCGACGCGATCACCATCTTCGGCACCGACTACAGGACGCCGGACGGCACCTGCATCCGCGACTACGTGCATGTGTGCGATCTCGTCGATGCGCATCTGTCCGGCCTCGACTGGCTGAGGCAGGGCAACAGCAACCGCGTCTTTTGCCTCGGCACGGGGCGCGGGTTCTCCGTGCGCGAGGTGATCGAGGCCGCCGCCCGCATCACCGGCCAGCCGGTGCCGGTGCTGGAAGGCGCCCGCCGCGAGGGCGATGCGACGCAGCTGGTCTGCGGCTCGACCCGGGCGCGCACGGAGCTCGGCTGGGACCCGCAGCGCTCCACCCTCGACGAGATGATTTCCGACGCGTGGCGCTGGCACCAGCGCGGCGCCTACACGACCTGAATGACCGGCAAGACCTGCAGATCGGGACAGCGATGTTGAACACTGGGACGAACAGGCCTTCGAAGAACAAGCTGCTGGCCAATCTTGCCTTCTGGCGCGGGCCGCGTCCCGACTTTCATGTCGACAAGACGGGCCCGAGGCTGATCGCCGGCTGGGCCTGGTGGCCGGGCCGTCCGGGCGAGCGCATCAGCATCGAGATCCTGAACGGCGCGCAGGTGGTCGCCACCGTCGAGGCCGACCAGTTCCGCGACGACCTGCTGAAAGCGGGCAAGGGCGACGGCGCCCATGGTTTCCTGATCACCCTGCCGGAGCCGGGCGTCACCGGCCGGCTCGGCCTGCGCTGCAAGGGCGCGCGCCGTCCGTTCTGGCAGGCGCCGCGCGTTGCCGCCGGCAAGGTGCAGTTTCATATCGACAGCAAGACGCCCGGCCGCATCACCGGCTGGGCCTGGATGCCGAAGCGGCCGGGCGAGCGCGTGCGCATCGAGGCCGTGGCCGACGGCCGGGTGGTCGCCAGCACCACTGCCGACGGGTACCGCGAGGACCTGAAGCAGGCCGGCAAGGGCGACGGTGCCCATGCGTTCGACATGCATCTGCCGGAGGAGGTGGCGAAGACGCCGCCGGCGCGGCTCAGCCTGCGCCTTGCCGGTGCGCGCGTGCCGTTCCACGTCTTCCCGCAGGCGGCCTCCGCCTCGGCGCTCGACTTCGCTATGGATACGGTGAGCGACGAGGGCATCGTCGGCTGGATCTGGGCCCCGGCAACGCCGGAAAAGCGCCTGCCGTTGGAACTGGTCGAGGACGGCGTGGTGCTGGCCGAGACCGTGGCCGACCTCTACCGCCAGGACCTGGCCGATGCCGGCAAGGCCGGCGGCTCCTGCATGTTCCGCTTCGCCATCCCGGCCGTGCTGCGCGACGGCCGTTCGCACGCCATCGAGCTGCGATGCAAGGGGCGGCCGAAGCCCTTCCACGTGGTGGGGGCCCGCAGCTTCGCCAAGGTGCGCTGCGAGCTGTCGCGGCTGACGCCGCTGGCCGTCGACGGTGCGGCCTGGCTGCCGCAAGGTGCCGGCAGGTCGGTGGATATCGAGATCTCGCTCGACGGCAAGGTGGTGCATAAGGGCGCGACCGATGCCCTGCATGCCTTCTCCTGGCGGGCGGCGCCTGCCGACATCGCCGCGCTGGTCAAGTCGGCCGGCACGGACACTCCGGCAAAGGTGCGCGTTGCCGTGAGCACCAACGGCCAGCCGGCAGGCTCGGCGCAGGTGCCGCTGCATATCGCCTCCGATGGTGCGCTTGCCGTCGCGGTGACAGAGGTCTCCGACCGCAGGATCGCCGGGCAGGGGCTGTTGCTGAAGGCGGCGAGCGGGCCCTGCGGCGTATGGATCGGCGAACGCCGGGTCGCGGAGCTTTCCGCCGGACCGGATTTCGCCTTCGACACGCATGTGCCCGCCCTGAAGCTGGCAGACGGGACGCACAAGGTCCGCATCGGCGCGGCGGATGCCGCCGGCCAGCCGGGCACTGTGGCGGTTTCCCGGGACCTCTCCTTCCGGCGCTTCGAGCTGTCGATGGACATCGTCGACGACCGGATTTCCGGCAAGGTCGTCGACCGCTGGCAGGACAACCGCGAGACCGCGGTGGAAATCCTGATCGACGACAAGCCGGTGGCCATCGAGGTCGCCCGCGGATTGCCGGACGACGATGTCGGCATCGGCCGGTTTGCGGTGTCCATCTCGGCGCGCTGGCGCGACGGGCTGCCGCACCGGGTCGAGGCCCGCATCGTCGGCGAGGAGAGCCGCTGGCCGGAGCGGCCGCTGATGTTCCGCGCGGGCGAGCCGCGCACCAATGCGCTGACCCGCGTCGAATATTTCGGCGGCGCGGTGTCCGGCTGGGTGGTTCTGCCGTGGGACGGCGAGGCGGTCGCCGAGGTCTCGCTGATCGTCGACGGCAAGGTGGTGGAGACCCGCCTCGCGCGCGATTCCCATCCGCAGCTCGCCGCCGAAAGCTTCCTCACCGATGCGCACGGCTTCCGCTTCGAGCGCGCCATCCCGGAAAAGGCCGCCGTGCGCGTGCGTGCCACGTTCGACGGGCGGGTGCTGCTCGACCAGGCGGTCTCGACCGGCGGCGGGGCGTACCGGCTGCAGGACGCGGGCCATGGCCGCACCGGCGCCTGTTTCGTCATGCCCGATCCGCTCGCCAATGCGCAGTCGCGCGAGGAGGCGCGCGCCGTGCTGCTGGCAGCGGCGGCTGCCGCGCGCGCCGACGTTGCGCCGATCACCATCGTGTCCTGCGGCCACCGCGCTTCGCTGCGCGGTGCGAGCGGCGATCTCGCCCCGCTGGTGGAGGATCTCATCGGCCGCGAGAATGCCGGCCTGCTGGCAAGCGCGGCCTTCGTGCCGTTGCCGCAGGCGGTGCTGCCCTCGACGGCCGGCGGGATGCAGGAGCGGGCCTATGCGCTGGACCTGTGGGCGCGGGCCAATGCCTTCTCGCTGATCGCCGGCACCAGCCGGTCCGGCATCCTGTCCTATTGCGCCACCTCGCGCCGCCAGGGCTTGCTGCCGGCGGCAACGCAGGTGGTGATGCTGGCCGATACCTTCGCCGTGCAGGACCTGCTCGACCGCGACCAGCTGCTGGAACGGCCCGAACTGCTGGTGGAAGAGGCGCTGGAAAAGGCGGCCCTTGCCGCCTGCACCCGGATCCTTGCGCCCTCCGCGCACGTGCTGGAGACCTGCACCGCCCTGGAGCCGTCGGCCGGCGAGCGCGCTCTCGTCGTCCCGGTGGAGGTCGGCACGGCGGCAAGCGCCGCCGGTTTCCCGCAGGAGGGGGACGAGCGCCGCTGGCTGGTCTTCGCCGCGCCCTTGCGCACGCGCACCGGCCTCGTTCAGCTCTGCGATGCCCTCGACCGCTTGATGCGCCGGCCCGGCATCGATCCGGACACGGTCGGCGTGGTCTTTGCCGGCACCGAGGACTGGGTGCGCGGCCGGCGCGCCAGCGCCTATATCCGCGAGCGCGCCCGCAAGTGGCGCTTCGACCTGCGCATCCACCTGGATCTGACGCTCGACAGTTTCGCCGGGCTGCTCGGCTCGTTCGCCGCAAACGGCATCGGTATTCGCCTGCCGGCGGTCGAAGGCACCGCCTGGGACGGCCTTGCCTGTGCTGCCGGGCTTCCCCTGGCCGACCTGACCTCGGTGCGTGCGGGCAATGCCACCGACCTTGCCGATGCGCTGGAAGCCGTACTCTGCGGTGCCCGCGCGCCGCAGGCCCCGGGCGCTGCCGCAGCTGCAATGGGCGCTGCCCTTGCACGGGAGGTGGAGGCTGCCGTGCCGCAGACGGCGAGCGCCGCAAACGCAGCGCCGCGTCCGCGCGTCAGCGTCTGCATCAGCCATTTCAACCGCACCAGCCTGCTGCGGCAGACGCTCGCCTCGGTGCTGGCCTGCGGCTATCGGGAGCTGGAGATCGTCGTCGTCGACGACGGCAGCGCCGTGCCGGGCATTGCCGGGGAACTGGCGGAGATCGAGGCGGAGCTTGCCGCCGTCAACGGCAAGGTCGTGCGCCAGCCGAACAGCTATCTGGGCGCGGCCCGCAACACAGCGGTGCGCAATTCGACCGGCGAGCTGATCGTCTTCATGGACGACGACAATCTCGCCCATCCGGGCATGATCGACGCCTTCGTCGATGCGCATCTGGCGACCGGGGCGGACATCGTCACCTCGCGCTTTGCCATGTTCGACGGCACCGACGCCATAGAGCCCGGCCGCGACATCCCGCGCGAGATCGGCGTGCCGCTGATCCCCGATCTTGCCGTCGGCGTGCTGTCCAACTGCTTCGGCGATGCCAACATGCTGATCACCCGCGCGGCCTTCGAGACCATCGGCGGGTTCACCGAGGACTTCGGCCGCGGCCACGAGGACTGGGAGCTGTTTGCGAGGGCGAGCACGCTCGGCCTGCGGCACGAGCTGCTGAACCGGGCGCATTTCTGGTACCGGGTGGCGGCGCAAAGCATGCTGCGCGGACGCGAGAGCGCGCAGGTCGACTTCCAGCGCAACATCCGCGCCTATTCCCACGAGCTGCCGCACGGCATCCACCGCATGCTGATGCTGGCGCAGGGCCTGACCCAGCGCTGGGACCAGCCGCCGGTCGATCCGCATCTGCCGGCCCGCAGCGGGTTGCCGGTCGCCGGGCGCATCGCCTATGGCCGTGTCGCCGTGATCATGCGCACCAAGGACCGGCCGATCCTGCTGCAGCGCGCGCTCGACAGCGTGCTGTCGCAGACCTACACGGACTGGGCGCTGGTCGTGGTCAACGACGGCGGCGATCCCGAGCCCGTGCGCCAGCTGGTGGAGGCGCGCCGCGCTGCCTTTCAGGGGCGGGTGCTGGTGATCAACAATCCCGTCTCGACCGGCATGGAGAACGCCTCGAATGCCGGCGTCACCAACTCGGCGAGCGAGTTCCTCGTCGTGCATGACGACGACGACGCCTGGGACCCGAAGTTCCTGGAGCGCTGCATCTCCCATCTCGACACCTCGTCGCCGGAGGTTGGCGGCGTGGTCACCCATGCGACCGTGGTGATCGAGGATATCGAGGGCGAGGAGGTCATCGAGCGCCAGCGGTTCCTGTTCAAGAACATGGAGGCGCTGGAGCTGACGCGGCTTTCGGTGGAGAACCAGTTCCCGCCGATCTCCTTCCTGTTCCGCCGCGTGGTGATGGAAACGGTCGGCCTGTTCGACGGCGAGCTGCCGGTGCTGGGCGACTGGGACTTCCACCTGCGCGCGGCGCAGCGCTTCCGCATCGACGTGCTGCGCGAGCCGCTGGCCTTCTACCACCACCGCTCCGCCGGCACGACGAGCGAATACGGCAACACGGTCGTGGCGCAGAAGGACGTACACCGGATCCAGCGCGCACTCTACATCAACCGGCACATGCGCGAAGGGATGGGCCAGGGCAGCGGCGAGGGGCAGATGCTCTACATGGGCGAAATGCACCGCGAGGTGACGGACGAGCTGCGCGAGATGCGCCAGCACATGCACTGGCTGGAGAAGCTGCTCAACGACCGGGGCGATCACATGAAGCATATCGAAAAGCTGATCACCAGGCGCCGTTGACCGGGCGCGCGCGAGGGCAACGCTCATGACCTTGAACCATCTCGATCTGGACGTGGTGCGGCTTCCCGTTGCCGCAACCCCCGCCGGTGCGGACGAGGAACTGGACTTCGTCCTGCGCCGGCTGGCGCCCTTCGACGTGATCTCCTTCGACATCTTCGAGACGCTGCTGCGGCGCGTTGGCGTGTTCCGGCCGATCGACCTGTTCCTGACCATCGGCGAGAAGGCCGGCCCGCTGCTGGGGCTTTCGGCGGCGGAGTTCGCGCGTCTGCGCATGCGCGGCGAGCGCGATGCCCGCTGCGCGCTGGAGGCGCGGCGCGGCCACGAAGTCACGCTGGCGGAGATGTATGAGCGCATGAATGCGCTGCTGCCGACGCTGGGGCGCGCCAGCGTTTCCCATGCCGCGCTCGCCGAGGCGCAGCGGATCGAGCAGGAGGTCGAGCTCGAGCACCTCGCCCCGGTTCCGAGCGTCGAGCCGATCTACCACTGGGCGGTGGCGTGCGGAAAGCGCGTCGTCCTCGTCTCGGACTTCTACTCCAGCGCCGACTTCATCAACGAGGCGCTGTCACGCAATGGCTACGCGGGCCACGAGCGTCTGTTCGTCTCCTGCGACATCGACCGCACCAAGCATCATGGCGATCTCTATGCCCATGTCTGCGAGGAGATGGGCGTGAGGCCCCGGCAGATCGCCCATCTCGGCGACAATCCCTGGTCGGACGGCTCGCGTGCGCTGCAATCCGGCATCACGCATCTGCGCGTCGGCAATCCGGCGGGGCGGCTTGTCGGCCGCTGGCGGATCGACTGGCGCAATCCCAGCCCGCAGCCCTCCAGCGCGATGTTTGCGGCCGTTGCGGACGATCTCTTCGGCTCCGGCATCGCGCCGCGCGAGCCCGAAGACCTGCCGGTGCTGCAGCGGGTCGGCCGCGAATGCCTCGGCCCGCTGCTGTTCGGCATGGCCGGCTGGCTGCACCAGGAGGCGCAGGCGAACGAGACACCGGCGCTGCATTTCTGCTCGCGCGACGGCCTCGTGATGAAGCGGGCCTTCGACCTCTTTTGCCGGCGCTTCGGCACGAAGACGGAAAGCCGCTACCTGATGGTCTCGCGCCAGGCGATCTACCGGGCCCGCGCGGTGAGCGAGCCGGAGGCGGCGGCCGCACTCTTCGCCCAGAACTGGGCGCGGCTGACGCCGGCCGACGCGCTGGCCCGCTGGGGGCTGGATCCGCAGGAGTTTGCAGCCGAGATCCGCAGCGCGGGCTTCTCATCCCCGCAGGACGTGGTGGCCATCGGCGACCGGGCCGGGGCGGGGCGCTTCGCCAAACTCTTCGAGGCGTGCCGGGCAGCGCTGCAGGCCGCCAACCAGGCGCATGCGGACCTTTTCGCCGACTATCTGGCGCAGAAAGGGGTGATCGGCGCGCAGGCCGTCACGCTGGTCGATATTGGCTGGCACGGCTCGCTGCAGAAGGGGCTTGGCGAGGTGCTGCGCGCGCGCGGCTGGAGCGGCCATCTGGCGGGGCGCTATCTCGGCCTCTTCCTCGACAGGGCGGCGCTGACCGGCTTCGATGCGGCGGGCTATCTGTTTTCGCTCGACGGCACCGTGCGGGCGCAGGCGCTGCGCAAGAGCCCGAGCCTGGTCGAACTGCTGCACACCGCCGGGCACGGCTCGACGGCGGGCTATCGCCGGACGCCGCAGGGCATCGTCGCGACGTGCGAAGAGCGTCCCGACGAGGAGCGCCAGCATGCGGATGCCATCGGTCCGATCCAGGAAGCGGCGCTCGCCTTTGTCGAGGAGATGCTGGCCAATCCCCGCCTGGGCGCCGGTGCGCTCGATCCGGCGGACGCCTTCCGCGGGCTCGACCGGCTGCTCGGCCGGCCGTCTCCCGACGAGGTCGAGATCATCGGCCGGCTGCGGATCGCGGCGAACTACGGCGCCACCGCGACCAGCACTGCCTTGACGGACCGATCTCCGGAAGGATATCGACTCTGGAACGTGGGTTGAGCAACTCGGTTTCGTCTTGCGAGAAAATCAGGAAAAGTGAATGGCCGTCGTTCTGAACAACCATAACATTGTGTATTTCCCGGTTCCGAAGACAGCTTGTACTTCTCTGAAAATGCTCATGTTCGAGTTGAACCATGGGCGCAAGTTCGAGATGTACGAGGAGGACGGTGTTCTCAAGCACATTCACAACGCCGCCTATGGGACACCCGCGTTTGCGGATGTCGACCGGAGCCCTTTTGCTGGAATGACGCGGGTGGCCGTCATTCGTGATCCTATCACCCGTTTGCTTTCGGCCTTCAGCAATCGCGTGGCATTCCATCGGGAGCTCTCGGAGAACCACATCGACGTCGATCTGGCGTCTCGGCTCGGGGTTCATCCCAATCCGTCACCGGACCATTTCTTCAATAATCTCGGTAAGTTCCGTATTCTTTCCGGGTCTATCAGGCATCACACGGATCCGGTGTCCGCGTTTCTCGGTCCCGATCTTGCCTATTATCATCGGGTTTTCCGCATCGAGGAGATCGGCGGCCTGGTGGACCTGTTGTCCAACGCGGTCGGACGCCCCCTTGAGCTCGGTCGCGAGCAGGTGGGAGGAGACAAGATCCACTTCAAGGATCTTGGCCCGCGTGCACAGAGGAATCTTGTTGAGTACTGCTACGGCGATTATGCGTTGATGAGAGGATTCTATTCCGCTCAATACTAAATTATGGAAGGAAAAGTGGTGAATAAGGATGATGTAATTCGCGCGCATGGCCCTTGGACTGCGCATAATATTGAGTATTCACCCGGAGAATTTACAATTGCTCCTGGGGGTAACGCTGATTGGATTAGGGAGCGCGCTACTTTTTATGCTGCGTGTGCAGAGTACTCCCTGGGGCGTCCCTTTGCCTCGCTAAGGACTTTGGATCTGGGCTGTCTTGAGGGAGGGATGTCATTTCACTTTGCAAAATTTGGTGCCAAAGCTCTCGGTTTGGAAGTGAGAGAAAGTAATGTTGCGAAATGCAATTTCACTGCAAGCGCAGCTAAACTAGATAATCTTTCGTTTATTCAGGGAGATATGCTGGATATTCCATCTGATATTGGTAAATTCGACGTAATTCTTGCTGCTGGGATTCTTTATCATGTTGACGCTCCCGACCTGCTGGGCTTCCTTACGAGGTTGCGAGAGATTTGTAGCGGCGTAGTTATTTTCGATACGCACGTTGCAATGGATTGCTTGGAGGTTTTCGAGGCGGGCTCAAGTGGAAAGATCTATGGACGGTCTATCGTCGAGCACGAGGGTGGTAGCTCCGACGGGGCTAAAGATAAGCGATCTTGGGCCTCTCATCGAAATGACTATGCCTTTTGGCCGACTGAACGAAGCTTGATGAATTTGCTTAACGAAGCTGGGTTTGTATTTGCATATAAGCCGATGCTGCCATTTCTTGAGTGGCCGTGGAAGGATCGCGGTATCTGGATTGCGGACACTCGCAAATCTCAGTTGCTAAGCCAGTGCAAGCATAGGAAGTACAGGGACCCAGACGCACGACCGCAAGATCATCCGTTCTTTGGAAGGCCGGAGCAGATCAGGGCAAGAAATCCGTCTACAAAGCGGCTTTATGATTAGGTTGAAACACTAGGCAAATTATCCTCGCCTGTCTTGTGGGTGCTAAAGTTTCCCAGAGACAAGAAGGAGGAGTTAGTCTAGTGAGCGCGGTTACAAAGAACCTCTCTCTGCCTCTGTTGCAAGCTGCGCAGGGGCAGAAACACGTTACGCACAATGAAGCGTTGGCGATGCTGGATGATCTTGTCCAGCTTTCTGTTTTGTCGCGCTCGTTGGGTGTGCCGCCGGTCTCCCCGCTCGACGGCGACAGGTATCTTGTCGCCGGTGCGGGGAGCGACGACTGGGAAGGGCACGGCGCATCGGTCGCGATATGGCATCAGGCAGGCTGGCGGTTTTGCGTTGCCGGTGCGGGTTGGCTCGCCTGGATCGAGGACGAGGAGAAGCTTCTCGTCCACGATGGGGAAGAATGGCGCGATCTTCCGGCCGCATTCGGCATGCTTGGGATCAATGCGACGGCGGACGCGACCAACCGGCTGGCGGTACGAGGCCCGGCAAGCTTGTTCGACGGCGGAGACGGCAGTCATTCCCTCAAGGTGAACAAGGCGACGACGGGCGACGCCACCGGCGTGATGTTCCAGTCCGGTTATTCGGGGCGGGCCGAATTGGGGCTTCTCGGTTCGGACGATCTACACCTGAAAGTGTCCGCCGATGGCGCGGACTGGGTTCAGGCCTTCACAGTCGATCGCGCCAACGGCCACGTCGGCATCGGTAAGGCGCCGGGTCCTGTACGCCTGGAGATTTCCGGCAGTCTGCGAATGACCACTTCGGCGGCCGCCTTCCTCCAACTCATCAATACAGGCCCCGGCGGTACCCAGGCCTGGATCGGCGTTCCCGACTGGAACCGCTCTGCCTTCTACATCTACGGGGCGCAGGCGGACATCATGTCGATGTACGACACACCGACGCGCTCGCATCGGCTTTTTGCCGGCGGCAGCGAGCGTGTGCGGATCGCCAGCGGCGGCGAGGTCGGCGTGGGAACCGCGGCGCCGACGACGCGGCTGCATGTGGCGGGGCCGGTGCGCACCGGGTCCTATCTCAAGGCAGCGCTGCCGTCGGCCTCGAGTGTCGGGGCCGGCACGCTCGCCTATGTCCAGGACGCGGCGGGTGGAGCCCAGTTCGCCTATTCCGACGGGGCGCAATGGCTGAAGATGCGGGACGGAGCAGCCGTCTGAATTGTGGAAACCGCCCACTGCTCGTACGGATGCTGGTCGCAGCTTGTCCGCTGGTCTAGGTATGGTCGGCGGCAACCGTACGAGCAGGAGCCTTATGATGACCAAGCAGGGTCTGCGCCCGGACCTTAGCGCGCTCGCGGACAGATACGGCTCGGACAAGGGCTATCGCAATCGCGACGCGCATGGCTATACCGCCGTATATGACCTGCTCCTTGCTCATCGCAGGGCGGAGCCGCTCAATTTTCTGGAGATCGGACTGCTGGTCGGCGGGCCGGAAGCGACCGGGGGCAGTGCGCGTCGCGAGACCGTCGACGCGCCGTCGGTACGGATGTGGCTGGACTATCTGCCGAATGCACAGATCTTCGGCTTCGACATTTCCGATTTCTCCGCCGTTTCCCTTGAGCGTTTCACGTTCGTGCAGGGCGATATGGGGGAGCCTGTGGACCTTGCGCGACTACGGGGGGCGTGTCCGGAAGGCTTCGACGTCATCGTGGACGACGGATCGCACGCCTCGTGGCATCAGCAGACGGCGTTCATCGAGCTGTTTCCGGCGCTGGTGCCGGGCGGGACCTACATCATCGAGGACCTGCACTGGCAGCCGGCGCAGATCGAAGAGCTGAAGGCGGTGCCGAAAACGGCCGAGCTGTTCTCGCGGTTCCTGCTGGATGGCCGGTTCGCGGAAACCGGAGATATCCCCGAAGAACGCTATCAGCAGGCCGCTTCGCAGATTGCCGGCGTGACATTCGTAAATGAAGCGGGCCTGTCCGACGGCCCCGCCAAGATGGTGATCATCCGCAAGACGGCCGCCGAGGAACCGCAGCCTTCGCGCAGCTACCATCGCTCGAGAGTTTTCCAGCGTCTTGGCAACGCGGAAGAGGCGGTGCGATGGGCACGCAGGGCCGAAGCGGAAGACCCATCGCATTTCGATGCCTCGCATGAACATGCAAGGCTCACATTTTCGCTGGAAGGACCCAGCCCTGCGGCTCTGGAGCTGGCCCGCGGGCTCGTCGAGCGGTTTCCCGACAATGATCGTGGACTGGCCCTCGGCGCCTGGGTTCTGTCGCGCCTTCCGGAACATGCAGATGAAGCTGTGAGGCTTCAGCGGAGGGCTGTCGAGCGCGCCCCCGGTGTTGCGGGCTACCGGGTGACGCTGGCGCATCTGCTGCGCCGCTCCGGCGAACACGATATGGCCCGCTCGGTCCTGGAAGAAACCCTGGAGCTTTTCCCGGACAACGAGCTTGCCCGTCAACGGCTCGCGGAACTCTCGCAAGAGGGCACCGCGTGATCCTGCGTCCCAACCTGTTTCGCAAGGCGGCGCTGGCGACGGCTTTCGACCATTTCACCGGCCGGCCGAAGACCGCCTATCCGACGCGCTATCACTATCTGGAGATCTGCGAGCCGGAGCTCGCCGCCGCCGGGCTGCGGATCGGCCGCATCGGCCAGCACGGCTTGACGCTGACCGACGGTGAGGGGCGCCGCCTTGCCGTGGTCGTACGCTACGTGACGGGGCGCGACCTGCGGCTGCTTGCCGCCTTCCGGGCACAGGGCGGGCGCGTCGCCTATCTCCTCGACGACGATCTGTGGGCGATGGCGAGCGACATCCGGCTCGATCCCCGTTACCGCGGGCGGATCGCGCGGTTCCTGTCGGGCCTGTTTCCAAGGCTGCTCGAACTCGTCGACGTGGCGGTCGCCCCCAACCGGCGGCTGCTGGAGCGGCTGGCGCCGGTGCCGGGCGCCTTCCTGCATCCGGCCGATCTTGCGCCCACCGGCGACCTTGCGCATTTCGACCGGGAGGACGGCGAGACGCGGGTGCTGTTCCTGGGAACGGCCACCCATGCGGAGGACTTCGCAGCCGTCGCCCCCGGCCTTGCGGAGGCGCTCGGTGCCGAGCCCGGCCTGCGCGTGGAGACGTTCCTCGGGGCCAAGGGCGAGGCGCTTCTGCCGGCCTCGCGGCGGGTCGCGCATAGGGCGCCGATGGTGCTGGAGGATTTTCAGCGCTGGCTGAACAGGGCGCGGCACCATGTGGCGCTGGCGCCTTACGCCGTCAATCCGGTCAATGACGGGCGCTCGATCATCAAGCTGCACCAGCATGCGGTCGCGGGCGCGGCCGGCATCTACACGCCGACGGCGGTGTTCGGCCCGGTGATCGAGGACGGCCGCAACGGTGTTTTCGCCGCGCACGCGCCGGCCGCCTTCCGCGATGCGGTGCTGACGCTCGCGCGCGACCGGGCGCGGACGCGGGCCATTGCGCAAGGAGGCATCGCGCTCAGCCGCCGGCTCGGCGACCGCACGGCAGTCGCGGGTTTCTGGGCGGGCCTTGTCGCGGGAGAGGACGGCGGCGCTTGATCCTTACGAGACGAGGCGCCGGTAGATCGCCGGCAGGGCGCCGGGCAGCCGCTCCGGATCGGCGATGATCGCGTAGGAGCCCTTGCCGAACAGGTAGGGGAAATAGTCACGCGCCGCCTCGTCGACGGTGACGCCGAAGACGGTCAGCCCCGCCCGCCGGGCCTCGCGGATCGCCGCCCGCGTGTCCTCGATCCCGTAGCGCCCCTCGTAATAGTCGATGTCGTTCGGCTTGCCGTCGGTGAGCAGGAGCAGCAGGCGATGGCGCTGCGGTCTCAAGGCGAGCTGCCCGGCAACGTGGCGGATCGCCGTTCCCATGCGGGTATACTGGCCGGGCGTGAGCGCCGCGATCCGGCGCTCGACGGCGAGGCCGAGAGGCTCATCGAAGGTCTTCACCGTGTCGACCCGCACGCTTTGCCGCCGGCGCGAGGTGAAGGTGTAGACCGCATGTTCGTCGCCGCAGGCGGTCAGCCCGTGGGTGAGGGCGAGCAGGGCCGCCTTCTCCACATCCAGGACCCGGTGCCCGCCGATCCAGGCGTCGGTCGACAGCGACACATCCATCAGCACGGCGACGGAGAGGTCCCGCTCCACAGCGCGGCCGCAGGTGAAGACGTTCTCGGAACCCGCGCTGCCGGCGCGGCGGTCGGCTTCGGCGCGCACCAGGGCGGAAAGGTCGAGATCGTCGCCGTCGGGCTGCCCGTGCAGCACGATGCGCCGGGGCCGCAGCGCTTCGAACTGGCGGCGGACGGCGCGGATGCGGCGTTGCATGGCCTCGTCCGGCTGCCACACATCGCCGGTCTCGGGCGCGCGCGCGGCGATGACGCGGCAATGGTCGGGCCGGTGGGCCTGCCGCTTCCAGTCCCACTCCGGATAGGTGAGCCCTTCGGCCAGGCTCCCGTCCTCGGCCTCGGAGGGGGCGAGATCGAGATCCATCTTCAGCCGTACGCCGGCCTTCTGCCGGTTGCTGCCGATGGTCAGTTCGCTGATGTCGTCGGCCGCCTGCCGGGCGCCGTCCTCGTCGTCGTCGTCCACCCGGCGGCTGACATTGACCATCTCGGCCAGCGAGAAGATCGTCTCGAACCGGTGGAAGTAGAGCGGATCGCCGCGGTCGCTCATGTCGGTGTCGCGCCGCTCGGCCTGGCGGCGGCGGGCGTCGACGGAAATCGAGGTGCCGGTCGGGTCTTCGGCATCGTCGGGGCGCGGAGCGCCGGCCTCCGCGCGGATTTCGCCGAACAGCGGCACGGGCAGATAGGTGCGGTAGCCGCGCGGCGCCGTGAGGCCGGAAAGGCTCGCGTCCGGGCTCTCGATCAGGGCGAGAAACCCGTCCGCCGCATCACCGCGCTGGCCGCCGAGCAGGGCGCGGATCGCCTGTTCGACGCGCATCTCGGTGGCGGGAAGGGCGCGCTGCGGGCGCACCGCAAGGGCCGCAGCGCGCAGCCGGTGGAACTGCGGGCGCAGGCCCGGCCAGGCAACGAGCGCCGCGCGCGTGGTGGCGACGCTCATGCGCAGGCGCAGAAGATCGTCGACCAGCGGATCGCCGGTCCGCTCGCGACCTTCGCCGGCATGGGCGAACCAGGCGACCAGCCACTCGTACAGCGCGACATTGTCGGAGCGGTCGGGAAAGCTGTCGATGACCGGCGGCAGGCGCAGCGTCGCCCTGTCGAGGATCGCAAGGCTCATCTTCTCCGCGCCGAGCCCGATACGCCGCAGCGGCGACAGGCGATGCGCGGAGACGGCCGGCGCGCTTTCGACGAGGCGCAGCGCGCCGCTGCCGCCCATCGCCCGGAACAGCACGCCGAGCTGCCGGCGCTGTCCGGCAAGCGTCACCGCAGCGTCCGGATGACGGGGCAGGGTGGTCAGACCGCCCACCAGCCTGTGCCAGTGCGACCCGACGAACTCTTCCGGCTCGAACAGCGACATGACGTTACCCCAGCGCCAGTTCGGCGACGCGGGCGAGCGCGGCCTGCACGTCCGGATCGTCGCTGAGCGGCTGCAGCAGCGCCGCGTCGATGGCCGCTGCCGGTTTCATGCCGGCATGGATCAGCGTGGCCGCATAGACGACGAGGCGCGTCGAGGCGCCTTCGTCGAGGTCCTGGCCCTTGAGGTCGCGCAGCGCATTCGCCACCCGCACCAGCAGCGCACAGCGCTCCGGCGCAAGGCCGGTCTCGCTGGCGACGATGGCCGCTTCCGTCTCCGGGTCGGGATAGCCGAACTCCATCGCCACGAAGCGCTGGCGGGTGGAGGGTTTCAGCGATTTCATGACGTTCTGGTAGCCGGGATTGTAGGAGACGACGAGCATGAACTCGGGCGGGGCGACAAGCGTCTCGCCGGTCCGCTCCAGCGTGAGCGTGCGCCGGTCGTCGGTGACCGGGTGCAGCACGACGGTCACGTCCTTTCGTGCCTCCACCACCTCGTCGAGATAGAGGATGGCGCCCTCGCGCATCGCGCGGGTCAGCGGCCCGTCCGCCCAGACGGTCTCGCCGCCCTTCAGCAGGTGGCGCCCGGTCAGGTCGGCGGCGGTGAGGTCGTCATGGCAGGCGACGGTGTAGAGCGGCCGGCCGAGGCGCGCGGCCATATGGGCGACGAAGCGGGTCTTGCCGCAGCCCGTCGGTCCCTTCAGCAGAACCGGTAGCCGGTTGCGCCAGGCCTGCTCGAACAGCACGCATTCGCCTCCCGAGGCCGCATAGTAGGGAAGGTCCGGGGCGGTGCCTTGCGCGGCGGCGGTATTGGTCGCGGGGGTCATCGGAGATCGCTCCTTGCAGCGCCGAACGAGGGCGCGTCTGGAAAGGGTATGCGGGGGAAGGCCGGGCGCCGGCGATGCGGCGCCCGGCTTTTGTCACTCGGCGGCCTGCAGCGAGGCGGCACGGCCCTCGCGGGCGGCCTTGCGCCGTTCGCGGACGGGGCCGAACACCGACCACAGGAACATCAGTGCGGCGATGACCACGAGGACGCCGGAGCCGAGTCGCACCCAGTAGAAGGGGGCGATCTCGTCCTGGACCTCCATGTAGGACATGCCCAGCACGCGCTGCAGATGGACCTGTACGGCCCCGGCGAAGGTCAGTGCGAAGGTCATCACCATCATCGCGCCGCTCATCAGCCAGAAGGAGGCGATGTTCAGCGTCTGGTGGTAGGGCGCCTTGCCGCGCAGATACGGCATTGCGTAGGAGATCAGCGCCAGGTTCAGCATCACATAGGCGCCGTAGAAGGCCAGGTGCCCATGGGCGGCGGTCAGCTGCGTTCCGTGCGTGTAGTAGTTCACGAAAGACAGGGTGTGGAGGAAGCCCCACACGCCGGCGCCGAAGAAGGCTCCGACCGTGCAGCCGAGCGACCACAGCACCGCGGCCCGGTTCGGATGGTCCTTGCGTCCGCGGAAGACCATCGTGAAGGCGAAGACCACCATCGCGAAGAACGGCGCGACCTCGAGCGCGGAGAAGATCGAGCCGACCCACTGCCAGTAGCCGGGCGCGCCGATCCAGTAGTAGTGGTGGCCGGTGCCGAGCAGGCCGGAGAACAGGGCAAGGCCGACGATGGAGTAGAGCCACTTCTCGATGACTTCACGGTCGACGCCGGTCAGCTTGATCAGCAGGAAGGCAAGGACCGAGGCCATCACCAGTTCCCACACGCCTTCGACCCACAGATGGACGATGTACCACCAGTAGACCTTGTCCAGCGACAGGTTGTCCGGCGCGTAGAAGGCGAAGAGCCAGAAGACGGCAATGCCCCACAGGCCCAGCAACAGGACGCTGGTGACGGCGGTGCGCCGGCCCTTCAGCACGGTCATCGACACGTTGTAGAGGAAGATCAGCGCCACCACGACGATGGCGATCTTGATCCAGAGCGGCTGCTCCAGGAACTCGCGCCCGCCATGGATGCCTTGCGTGTAGCCGACGACCGCGGCCAGTGCGCCGACCATCAGCAGCACGAGCTGCACATAGGCGAGGAACGGGCTCTCGATCTCGCGCTCCGCCTCTTCCGGCACCAGGTAGTAGGCGCAGCCGAAGAAGCCCATCAGCAGCCAGACGATGAGCGCGTTGGTGTGGATCATGCGGATGATGTTGAACGGCATCAGTTCCGCCAGCGTGTTCGGCAGGACATAGACCGTGCCGGCCAGACCGCCGGCAAGGATCTGGACGCCGAACAGGACCATGGCACAGACGAAGTACCAGTAGGCCACTCTTTGGGAAGCGTATTTCATCGGGGTGTGCTCCTCAGCCCGCGTCGTTGGGCGGCCAGCCCTGCGTGTCGATCCGGCTCGTCCACTCCAGGAAGTCGACGAGATCGTTCAGTTCCTGGTCGGTCAGGTTGAACTGGGGCATCTGACGGCGCCCCTCGATGCCGGTGGGCTGGGCCTGCATCCAGGCGATGAGGCCTTCCCTTGCGCCTTCCGGGTCGTCCTTGCCGCCGTAGCGGACCCAGACATTGCCGACCTCGGGCGCGAAATAGGCGCCTTCGCCGAGGATCGAGTGGCAATTGACGCAGGAGTTCTTCTCCCACACGTGCTTGCCGCGGATCACGCCCGCGGTCAGCGTCGACTCGTCTGTCGAGTTGGTGACGATGTGCCAGTGGCTTTGCGCGGTCAGGCCGACGAAGACGACGAAGAAGAAGATCGAACCACCGTAGAAGATGTTTCTGGCGGCCGACTTGGTGAAACGCTCGACCGGCGGTCGATGCGGTTCGCTTGGTCCGGACATATGTGCTCTCCAGTTGCTGGCGGATGCCGACAGTGGAGCCAAGAGCTAGGGCCAAGCCGCGGGGCGAACGTTGTTCCAGCGCAAACTCGCCCGCACCACCTCGCTGCGAGTTTGAGCCGGCTCAAATTCGCGCTGCCCGCAGCCTGTTAGGGTCGCGCCGACTGGAGGCGCGAGCATGTACGACGAAGCTGCGGGCGAGACGCCCGAAGAGGGATGGGGGCCGCTCGACGGGCTGCCCGGCAACCCGATGATGTGGATCCTGATTCTCGGCGAGCTTGCCGTATTCGGCGCGCTGCTTGTCGGGTTCTCGGTGGCGCGGGCGCTGGACCCGCTCGCCTTCGCGCAAGGGCAGGCGGCGCTGGACGTGCGGCTCGGCGGGCTCAACACGCTGGTGCTGATCGCCAGCGGCTGGTGCGCGGCGCTCGCCGTGGAAGGGCGCAAACGGGGGCGCTCCGGCCGGCCGCAGCTTGTCGCGGCGATGGCGCTCGGGGCGGTGTTCCTCGTGGTGAAGGGGATCGAATACGCCGCCAAGCTCTCGGCCGGTCACGGGGCGGACAGCGGCACGTTCTTCGAGCTCTACTATCTCGTCACCGGTTTCCACGCCCTGCATGTGGTCGCCGGCATCGTGCTGCTTGCCGTGGTCGCCTGGCGCAACAGCCTGGAGAACCTGGAGACGGGCACCGCCTTCTGGCACATGGTCGACCTGGTCTGGATCCTGGTCTTTCCCGTCATCTACCTGATCGGGTGACCGCGATGGCCCGTCTGCATCTTGCCGCCCTTGCCCTGGCGCTGCTCGCCGTCGTCTCGCTCGAGGTTTCGGGCGGGCCGGCGCCCGTCCTCGTCTGGTCGATCCTTGCGCTTGCGCTCGCCAAGGCCTGGATCGTGCTGACCCAGTTCCTCGGCCTGCGCGAGGCGCCGGCCGGCTGGCGCTACGGCCTCATTGCCCTCGTTGCCGCGCTGGGCGGCTCCATCGGCGCGGTCTTCACCGCCGCGCATTACTCCTTCGCCGGATGAGGACGGACCTCCGGCGGCACGACCTCTCCCGAAGGACAGAGCATATGGCAGACATCACGGCCCGTCCGGCACGCATCGGCATTCTCACCGTTTCGGACCGCGCCAGCGCCGGCCTCTACGAAGATCTCAGCGGGCCGGCGGCGCTCGACTGGCTGCGGGCGCATCTGACCGGCGACTGGGAGTTCGTCAGCCGCATCGTGCCGGACGGCGTCGACAGCGTTGCCGGCGCGATGCGTCACCTGTGCGATGAGGAAGGCTGCGACTTGCTTCTGGTTACCGGCGGAACGGGCCCGGCCCCGCGCGACGAGACGCCGGAAGCGCTGGGCCAGGTCGCAACGCGCATCCTGCCCGGCTTCGGCGAGGCGATGCGGCAGGCCAATCTCGCCGAAGTGCCGACCGCGATCCTCTCGCGGCAGGAGGCCGGCACGCGCGGCGCCAGCCTCCTCATCACCCTGCCGGGCAAGCCGGCGAGCATCGCCACATCGCTGCGGGCGGTCTTTGCCGCCGTGCCCTATTGCCTCGACCTGATCGGCGCGGCACGGATAGACGCCGATCCGGCGCGGCTCAAGGCGTTCCGGCCGGCTGCGTCCTGACCTGATCCTTGGAGCCCGACCAGGAGACCCCGGTCGGGCCGTCGAGAAAGCCGTCGCAAAAGGCCCCGCCCGGCGCGTGCGGCAGAGCCCTGGCGCAGAACTCCTCCGCATCAATGCGGCCCGCCGTCAGTTGCGCGAACAGCTCGATCACCTCGAAGAAGCCGCTCGTCTGCGGCGACAGGCGCAGGCCCGCAACGCCGGCCTCGCGCAGGGCCGGCAGGTGATGCGCCATGTTCGCGCACTGGCCGGACAGGGTCTGCAGCCCGTTGATCGCCAGGAACTGCTGGTCGTCGAGCGTGTCGACGGCCAGCCCGTCCGGGTCCTCGGCGCAGACGAACTGGCACTGGTCCTTGGCCCGGTCGTGATAGCGCGCGTGGTAGCAGCGCCCGGACATGGCGAGCGGCAACCGCCCCCAGCCCCACACGTCCACCGGCATGTCGGTCGCGGCCGCAATGCGGCGGACGGAGGTGGCGGACAGCTCCGGCGGCAGGCAGATGCGCATCGCGCCGCGCCGCGCCAGGACCGCCAGCGTGCCCTCGTTGTAGACGTTCACCAACGGGCCGACGGAAAAGCGCGCGTCCGGCGCCAGATGCGCCAGCATGGTGAGGTCGTTGACCTCGACCTCCAGGTCCATCGCCGCAAGCTCTGCCGCCATCCGCCGCTCCCGCTTCAGCGGCGTCACGAGGGCAAGGCTGGCCAGCGCCACATCCTTGCCGCCGGCCAGCAGCTGGGCAATCGCGTCCGGCAGGCGGGTCTGGTAGAAGGGCAGCCGCTTCGAGCAGACGAGCTCGCCGAGGACGACGCGGGAGACGTCCGGCGTGTCCGCCAGTTGCTCGTAGAACGCGCTCCACTTCCCCGGATCCCAGAAGCCCTGGATCGGGCCGACGGTCAGTTGCATCTGCTTATCTCCAGATCTTGTTGTAGGCGCCGGCGGTCGCGGCCTGTCCCTCGGTCAGCCGGGCAAGCGTGCCGAGCGGCACATCGCGCCCTTCGGCGAGCGCTTCCACCGCCTGGCGGAAGTTGCGCACCACCTGCGCGACATAGGCGCGCGAGCGCTGGCGGCCCTCGATCTTCAGCGCCGTGACGCCGGCCCGGGCAAGCGCGGGCAGCAGCTCCGAGGCGTCCAGGCTTGCCGGGTCCTCGAAGACGTAGCCGGTGCGCGCGCCGACCTTGAAGCAGCCCTTGCACAGGGTGGGGTAGGGAGCGGGGGCGTCCTTCGGTGTCCGGTGGATTGTGTAGCCGCCGAGGCGCGCGGCCATCTCGCCGTCTTCTTCCGCGTAGGCGACGTGGCTTGCCGGCGAGCAGACGCCGTTCATGTTCGGCGACTTGCCGGAAATGTAGGAGGAGAGCGAGCACCGCCCCTCGGCCATGACGCAGAGCCCGCCGAAGACGAAGACCTCCGTCTCCACGTCGATGTCGCGGTTGATCGAGGCGATCTCGTCGACGGTGAGCACCCGTGGCAGCACCACCCGCTTCACGCCGAAGGCGCTTGCATGGAAGTTGATGACGTCCGGGTTCGCTGCCGCTGCCTGCACCGAAAGATGGCGGCGCAGGTCCGGATGGCGTTCGGCCGTATGGGCGATCAGCCCGAGATCGGCAAGGATCACCGCGTCGGCGCCGAGCGCTTCTGCGTCGCTCACCGCCCGGTGCCAGAGCTCCGTCTCGCCGGCCCGCGGAAACGTGTTGATGGCGACCAGCACCCTGGCGCCGCGCGCATGGGCATAGGCGATGCCGTCCGCCATTTCGGGGCGGGAGAAGTTGAGGCCGGGGAAGTTGCGGGCGTTGGTGTCGTCGGCAAAGCCGCAATAGATGCTGTGGGCGCCGGCATCGACGGCGGCACGCAGCGAGGCCGGCGTGCCGGCGGGGCAGACCAGCTCCATCATCGCACGCCTCCCGCGCGGGTGAGCGGTACGCCCGTTGCCGCTTCCAGGCGGGCGATCGCGCGTGCGGCCAGACCCGACAGCGGGCCGGTGAGGCCGGCGAGTTCCGCGCCGATGTCGAGCTCCGCATCGTCGATGGCGTTGCGCAGGGCCAGCACCGCCGACGTGTCACCCTCGACGGTCAGGTCGCGGGAGAAGAACAGCGCGTCGCCGTCCCACACCCCGTGGACGAGGCCGACCAGCGCTGCAAGGCTTCCGGTGATGCGGGCATCGCCCGCAGGCGGTTCGCGGTGGAGGCTGACCGCGGGGGCATCGCCGGCAAGGTCGAGCAGGAAGGAGACCGGCACGTCGCTTGCCGTCACCACAAACCGCGTTCGGCGATAGGGGCCGAGGCGCTCCAGAAGTCCGGCATGGCTTGCGAGAATTCTTCGGGTCACCCGCGTCAGGAGCAGGTCGGCCGGCCCGTGCGGCGCCAGGCGGATGCCGAGCGCCAGCAGCGCGGGCATTTTCGGTATCGCACGATGTTCCAGAGGATCTGCAAGGGCTTGCGGCATGGGGCGCTCCGGCGGAAGGGGTCGGGTGGCCCGCACCATAGAGGGGCGATCTGCCGCCGTTGTTGATCCGCATCAACTTCGCGGGCGATGCCCTTTGCTAAGGCAGGCGCACCCTTTCCAAGGAGCCGCCATGCGCCGCCTGCCAGCCTTTCCCGATCTCCGCAGTTTTCTCCGCTGGTGCGATGCGGCCGGGGACCTGCAGAATATCGAGCAGCCGGTCTCCTTGGTGGAGGAAGTCACCGCCGTTCACCGCAAGGTGCTGCTGGCGGGCGGGCCGGTCCTGCGCTTTGCGCGCCCGGTCGCGGCGGATGGCTCGCAGTCTTCCATCCCGCTCATCGCCAATCTCTTCGGCACCCGCCGCCGCGTCGCGGCCGGCCTCGGCGTCGACCCGGCCGACATTGCCGGCCTTGGAGACTTTCTCGCCGCGCTGCGCAGCCCTGTGCCCCCGCAAGGCGTTGGCGATGCGCTGTCGCGCTGGCCGCAGATGGCTGCAGCTTTGCGCGCCCGGCCGCGGGTATTGGGCACAGGAACCTCGCAGCAGGAGCGGATGGGCGCGCCGGACCTGTCCCGCCTGCCGGTGCAGACCTGCTGGCCGGGCGACGCCGGACCGCTGATGACCTGGCCGGTGGTGCTGACCCGCGATGCGGGGTCGCAGGCGAGCGACAGCGGGCGCTACAATGCCGGCATCTACCGGGCGCAGGTGCTGGGCCCCGACCGCCTGATCCTGCGCTGGTTGCCGCATCGGGGCGCGGCCGCCCACCATCGCAGCTGGCAGCGCAAGGGCGAGCCGATGCCGGTCGCCATTGCGCTCGGTGCCGATCCGGCCTTGCTGCTGGCCGCAGCCCTGCCGCTGCCGGAAACCGTGTCGGAGCTGGCCTTTTCCGGCGTGTTGCGCGGGGCCCGCACCTCGCTGGCACCGGCCGTCTCCGTGCCCATGCTGGTTCCCTCCAGCGCCGAGATCGTGGTGGAGGGCTGGGTGCATCCGGGCGAGACCGCGCCGGAAGGCCCGTTCGGCGATCACACGGGCTATTACAACTCGGTCGAGCCGTTCCCGGTGATGCGGGTGAGCGCGATCACTCACCGGCGTGATCCGCTTTACCTGTCCACCTGGACCGGCCGGCCGCCGGACGAGCCCTCGATCATCGGCGAGGTGTTCAACGAGCTCGCGCTTCCCGTCATCCGCCAGCAGATCCCGGAGGTGGTGGACCTGTGGCTGCCACCGGCCGCATGCTCCTACCGGATCGCGGTGATCGCCATCGACAAGCGCTATCCGGGGCAGGCGCGCCGGGTGATGCTGGCGCTGTGGGGCCTGCTGCCGCAGTTCAGCTATACCAAGATGATCGTCGTGGTAGATGCCGATATCGATCCGCGCAGCTGGGACGATATCGCCTGGGCGCTGGCAACGCGCTACGACCCGGCGCGCGACACGATGCTGCTCGACCGCACGCCGATGGATTATCTCGACTTCGCCTCGCCGCTGGAGGGGCTTGCCGGCAAGATCGGGCTCGACGCCACGGTGAAGATCGGGTCCGAGACCGCCCGCGCCTTCGGCGAGGTGATGCGGCTGTCGCCGGAGGCGGAGAGCGCGGCCGAGCGCATCCTGAAAGCGGAGGGGCTGGCATGAGCCGCGTGGTCCTTGGCGTCTCGGGCGCTTCCGGGGCGCAGCTGGCGCTCGCCTGTGCCCGCGATCTCGCCCGCCGCGGCGCGCTGCTCGATCTGGTCGTCAGCGCCGGGGGAGAGCGGACCTTCGAGCTCGAATGCGATCCAGCCGCGCGAAGCGAGCTGTCCGCCCTTGCCGCGCGCGAACACGGCATCGCCGATGTGGGAGCGGAGATCGCCTCGGGCTCCAGCGCGGTCGCCGGCATGATCGTCGCCCCGTGCTCCATGCGGACCCTTGCCGCCATCGCCCACGGGCTCGACGACAACCTGCTGACGCGGGCGGCCTCGGTGCAGCTGAAGGAGCGCCGGCCGCTCGTGCTGCTGGTGCGCGAGGCGCCGCTGTCGCTCGTGCATCTGCGCAACATGGTGCTCGCGACCGAGGCCGGCGCCATCATCCTGCCACCGGTGCCTGCCTTCTATCTGCAGCCCGTCTCGCTTGCCGACGTGGTTGCCCAGATTGCGGCCCGCGCCGTCGACCTCCTGCGGCTGGGGCCGATGGAGGCGCGGCCCTGGCAGCCGGCAACTGCGCAGATGTGAGCCGGGGCCGGTTTTCTCTGCTGTTTCACACCTCTGGCGTTTCGGGTTAACCTCCTGTCAGTCCGGGATTGGGCAAAAGAGGGACAGACCTTTTTCGCATCCTGCGGCACACCCTGGCGACGAGAGACCTTGCGTGATCATCCCCTGCATCTTGTCCGGCGGCTCCGGCTCGCGGCTCTGGCCCCTCTCGCGCTCCGCCCGGCCCAAGCAGTTCCTTCCGATCTTCGACGGGGAGAGCCTGTTCCAGAAGACGCTGAAGCGTTTCGGCGCGGCCACGTTCTCCGCTCCCATCGTCATCGCCAATTCCGAGCATCGCTTCCTCGTCGGCGAGCAGATGGCGGAAGTTCGCGCCCCGGCCGAGGATACGGCCATCGTGCTGGAGCCGGTCGGCCGCAACACGGCGGCCCCTGCCGCCATCGCCGCGCTGTTGGCACAGGCGCGCGACCCGGACGCATTGGTGTTGCTGGCGCCCTCCGACCATCTGCTGCGCGACACCGACGCCTTTGCCGCCGCCGTCGAGCGGGCGCTGCCGGCCGCAAGGGCCGGGCGCATCGTCACCTTCGGCATCAAGCCGTCGGAGCCCAACACCGGCTACGGCTATATCCGTCTGGCGGAAGCCGGCGAGGGGCCTTGCGCGGTCGAGGCCTTCGTCGAGAAGCCGGACCTGGAGCGCGCCCGCGCGTTTCTCGAAGCCGGAACCTATGTCTGGAACGCCGGCATCTTCCTGTTTTCCGCCCGCGCCATGCTGGAGGAGTTCGCGCGCCATGCGCCCGATGTCCTCGACCGGGTGCGCGCAGCGCTGGACGCGGCGACCCGCGATCTCGACTTCCTGCGTCTCGATGCCGGCCTCTTCGCCAAGGTGCCCAACATCTCCATCGATTATGCGATCATGGAGAAGTCGGAGCGGATTTCCTGCGTGCCGATGGAACCGGGCTGGAGCGATCTGGGTTCCTGGTCTGCGGTATGGGAAGCGTTCGAGAAATCCGAGGACGGCAACAGCGTTCTGGGTGAGGCGCGTTTCGTGAAGGCGCGAGACAATCTCGTCGTCAGCGACGGCGCGCTGGTCTCGGTGGTCGGCCTCGACCATGTCATGGTGGTCGCGACCAAGGATGCGGTCCTCGTCGCCGACAAGGCCCATGCCCAGGACGTCAAGACCGTGGTCGAGGGGCTGCAGGCGGAAGGCCGCCGCGAGACCCGCGAGCATCGCCGCCTGTACCGGCCCTGGGGCTGGCGCGAGGAGATCGCCGTCGGCGGCCGGTTCCAGGTGCAGGAGATTGAGATCAAGCCGGGCGAGAGCATGTCCCGGCAAAGCCATGTCAACCGGGCCGAACACTGGGTGGTCGTCTCCGGCACGCTCTCGGTCGAGATCGACGGCGAGACCCGGTTGATGACCGAGAACCAGTCGGCCTACGTCCCGGTCGGGGCGCGCCATCGCCTCGCCAATCCGGGCCGGGTGCCGGCGCGTGTCATAGAAATCCAGTCGGGCGCCTATATAGGCGACGACGACATTATCCGTTACGACGAGGCGGGGGCGCCGTTTTCGTCCAAGTAAGCGCGAGATTGCCTTGCGACCCCGCGCGAGCCGAACCGGACCAGATCCTGAGGAAGATACATGCTGCCAGTGCCTGTCGCCGAACTGAAGCCGAACACCTACGCCTACGAATCCCGGCCGATGGTGAAGGCCACCGGGTTCCGCGAGTATGACGCCCGCTGGCTGTTCGAGAAGGAAATCAACCTCATGGGGATGCAGGCCCTCGGCATGGGCATTGCAACCCTCATGCACGAGCGCGGCGTGCGCCCCGATATCGTCGTCGGCCATGATTTCCGCGGCTATTCCGCCTCGATCAAGATGGCGCTGATCACCGGCCTGATGGCGGGCGGCGTGCGCGTCCACGACATCGGCCTTGCCCTGTCGCCGATGGCCTATTTCGCGCAGTTCGCCCTCGACGTGCCGGCGGTCGCCATGGTCACGGCCTCGCACAACGACAATGGCTGGACCGGCGTCAAGATGGGCATCGAGCGTCCGCTGACCTTCGGCCCCGGCGAGATGGGGCGGCTGAAGGAGATCGTCCTGACGGCGAGTTTCCGCGAAGGCTCGGGCAGCTACCGTTTCGTCGAGAATTTCCAGGAACAGTATATCGCGGATCTCACCAACCGGCCGCGCCTGTCCCGCCCCATCAAGGTGGTGGCTGCCTGCGGCAACGGCACGGCGGGCGCCTTCGCGCCGCGCGTCCTTGAGGCCTTGGGCGCCGAGGTGATCCCGCTCGATTGCGAGCTCGACCACACCTTCCCGCGCTACAACCCCAATCCGGAAGACATGAAGATGCTTCATGCGCTCCGCGACCAGGTGCTGGAGAGCGGCGCCGAGGTGGGGCTGGGCTTCGACGGCGACGGCGACCGCTGCGGTGTCGTCGACAACGAGGGCGAGGAGATCTTCGCCGACAAGGTCGGGGTGATGCTGGCCCGCGACCTGTCCGCGCTGCATCCCGGATGCCGCTTCGTCGTCGACGTGAAATCGACGGGCCTGTTCGCCACCGATCCGGTGCTGCAGGAAAACGGCGCGGTGACCGACTACTGGAAGACCGGCCATTCCTACATCAAGCGCCGCGTCAACCAGCTGGATGCGCTGGTCGGCTTCGAAAAGTCCGGACACTATTTCTTCAACGCGCCGATCGGCCGCGGCTACGACGACGGCCTCGTCTCGGCCATCGCCATTCTCGACATGCTGGACCGCAACCCGGACCGGTCGATGGCAGACCTGCGCCGCGCGCTGCCGCGCACCTGGGGCTCGCCGACCATGTCGCCGCATTGCGCCGACGAGATCAAGTACGAGGTCGTCGACCGGGTGGTGGAGCGCTTCACCGCCATGAAGGAGCGCGGCGAGACGATTGCCGGACACGGCATCGCCGATCTGGTCACGGTCAACGGCATCCGTGTCGTCGCCGAGGACGGTACATGGGGTCTGGTGCGTGCCTCGTCCAACAAGCCGGAGCTTGTCGTCGTGGTGGAAAGCCCGGTCTCCGAGGAGCGCCTGCACGCCATGTTCCACGCGGTGGATGCGGTCCTGCGGGAAAATCCGGAAGTCGGCGACTACAACCAGACGCTCTGACGCTGCGGCGTCGGTCTTGGGGAGGAGGCGGTAGTGCGCGCGACATGGTCCGAGGGTCCCGCCTCCGAACTGATGGTGGTTCGCGAGCGGTTGAAGAACTGGCTCGTGCGCGACGCCCTGCCGCTGTGGGCCGAGGCCGGCTACGACGCGCAGAGCGGGCGTTTCGCCGAGAGCCTGACGCTGGAAATGGCCGAGCCCTCACGAGCGCCCGCACGGCCGCGGGTGCCGCCCCGGCAGATCTATTCCTTCCTTGAGGGCGCGCGGCTCGGCTGGCCGGGCGATGCGGCAGGCATCGCCACCCGAGGACTCTCCGCGTTCCATGCCGACTTTCTGCAGGGCGATGGCAGCCTGCGCCCGCAGGCCGCTGGCGGATCGCGCCCCTTCGACCTCTACGACCAGGCCTTTGCCCTGTTCGCCTATGCCAGCATCGCCGGCGCCGTGGCGGGCCTGCGCGAGGCCGCAGTCGAGGAGGCCAGGCGCCTTCGGGATCTGTTGACGGGCAAGCTCGCCCATCCGGACGGCGGCTTCGAGGAGGATGTTCCGCGCCGGCTGCCGCTGCGCGCCAATCCCAACATGCACCTGTTCGAGGCGGCGCTCGCCTGGGAGCAGCTGTCGGGCAGCCCGCGCTGGGGCGCCATGGCACGCGGCATTGCCGAACTCGCCATGAGCCGCTTCATCGATCCCGATCTCGGGATGCTTCGCGAATATTACGAGGGCGACTGGTCGCCGGCGGCAGGCGAGGCGGGACACAAGATCGATCCGGGGCACCTCTTCGAATGGTGCTGGCTGCTGACGGTGTGGGGCCGCCGAGCCGGCCGCAATGATGCGCTTGCCGCGGCCGCGCGGCTCTATGCGGCCGGGATGCAGCATGGCATCTGCCCGGACCGCGGCGTCGTCATGCTGGAGATCGGCGACGATTTGCGTCCGCGCGAGCCGGTCGCGCGGCTGTGGTCCCAGACGGAATGGCTGAAGGCCTCCCTGGTCATGATGGAAGAGGGGCGCAAGGCCGGGGACGTGCCGCGCGAGCGCGAGGCTGCAGCGTCCGCGATTGCGGCCGCCCGCGTCATCGAGAGCTATCTGGACGTCGAGCCGCGCGGCCTCTGGCGCGACCGCCTGGCGCCGGACGGCCGGTTCGTCGAGGAGTCGGCGCCGGCCAGCTCGCTGTATCATCTCGTCTGCGCCGTCGCCGAACTCGACCGTGTCTGCGGCTGAGCCGGGCCTGCTATCACGCAAATTTCACGCAACTCGTGGAAAGTGCCGTGAAACGAGGCTATGGTTAACGTCGGTAGGTAATTTTGGCAGTGTGGGATTCTGCTGTGTCAGCGCGTTACTGCAAAACGATTGCTGATTGGAGCTTGGTCCCGCAGCTTGGGCATATTTTGGTTGTTGCCGCCACGGTAGCTGCCGTTATGGTGCCGGAAACGGGCGCGGCCCGTATCGCCGGCAAAAAGGTAACCGATCTTGTGATTGCACAGGGGCCTCAAAAACTTGTCGTCACTTGCGATGCAGGTGGGGACGACTGGCGCAGAAACGCATGCGAAGGGCTTGCGGCCGGCCTTCGCGAGCGGATGCCAGGTGCGGAAGTCCGGATTGCCGGAGACGACAGCAATGCCTCCGCCATGCGCGTATCCGTGGAATGGGTCAGGTCCCACGAGACCTTCGTGATGGCGCGCCTGTCCTGGCGCCAGGGCGCGGAGGCCGCTGCCCAGGGCCCTGTGATCGAGTTTTCCGTCAACGACAGGCGGATCGAAGCTTCCGATGCCCGGCCGTTCGGCCGGACGTTGGCCGATACTTTCCCCTTGGGGGGATGATGATCAGCGGCCGGCGCGCGCTGCCGGTCATTCGGGCGCTTGGCGTCCGATCAGATTGCGAAAGGGTGGAAGATCATGTGTGACCTTTGTGCGATGACCTACCGGGATCCCGAAGTTCCCGTGGTTGCCGGCTACAGCTGCGACGAGACGTTCACTCCGGGTGCGGATGCGGACTTCGCGGTCATCTCGGAAGGCGTGGATGCCTCTGCAAGCACCTCCACCTCCTACACGATCAATGTCGGCGACAGCTTCAACGGCACTCTGACGAGCGGCGACCGGGACTGGGTACGGGTCACGCTCGAGGCAGGCACGACCTACAACATCGCATTGACCGCAAACACGTCGGGCCTCGACACTTATCTTCGCGTCCACAACTCCTCCGGCACCCAGATCGCTTATGACGACGATGGTGGCTCTGGCGTCAATTCGTTCCTCTCCTTCACCGCGACGACCGGCGGCACCTACTATCTCAACGCAGGTTCCTATAACGGTGCATCCACGGGCAACTACACCCTGTCGATCACGGCCCCGCCGCCGCTCCCGGTCTTCGACAACGACCAGATCGCCGCGCAGCTGACCAACGGCTATTGGGAGTCGACCGGGCGGGCGCAGCGGTCCTTCAATGTGTCCTCCGGCGGCACTCTCGATGTGAACATCACGGGCCTGACGGCTGACGGGCAGTTCCTGGCGACACAGGCGCTGGCTGCCTGGAGTGCGGTGACCGGCATCAACTTCAACTTCGTGTCCGGTTCCGCCGCGATCATGATCGACGACAACGACAGCGGCGCCTACAACTCGTCGACCACCAGCGGCAACACGATCCTGTCGTCGACCGTGAACGTCTCGACCGCCTGGCTCGCCAATTCCGGCACGACGATCGACAGCTATTCCTTCCAGACCTACATCCACGAGATCGGTCATGCGCTGGGGCTGGGGCATGCCGGCAACTATAACAGCACGGCGACCTACGGCATCGACAACCACTACAGGAACGACTCCTGGCAGGGCACCGTGATGTCCTACTTCGACCAGGACGAGAATACCTATATCAACGCCACGCGCGCCTACATCATCACTCCGATGGTGGCGGACATCATCGCCATCCAGAACCTGTACGGCGCATCAACGACGACCAATCTCGGCAACACCGTGTACGGATCCACCGGTGCCAACAACACCGGAACCTATGTCGACAACTTCCTGAGCTATGGAAGCAATGTCGCCCTGACCATCCATGACAATGGCGGTACCGACACTCTCGACTTTTCCGGCATCAACGCCGATCAGCTCATCGACCTGCGCCAGGAAACCTATTCGAATGTCGGCGGCCTGACCGGCAACCTCACGATCGCGCGCGGCACGGTCATCGAGAATGCGACCGGCGGCAACGGCAACGATACGTTGATTGGCAACAGCGCGAACAATCAGCTGAACGGCAATGCTGGCGCCGATACGATGATCGGCGGGGCGGGCAATGACACGTATTACGTGGACAATGCCGGCGACACGGTTGTCGAGCTTGCCGGCGAGGGGACGGACAGCGTGTTCAGCTCGATCTCGATCGAGCTTTGGCGTCACAGTCAGCATCTTGAGAATGTGACGCTCCAGGGTACGGGCGACCTTTTTGCCGTCGGCACGGTGCAGGCGAACGTGATGACGGGCAATTCCGGGAACAATGCGCTTGATGGCGCGTCGGGCGCTGACACGATGATCGGCGGCGCGGGCAACGACATCTACTACGTGGACAATGTTGGTGACACGGTCGTCGAGCTTGCCGGCGAGGGGATCGACTGGGTTCGCAGTTCGGTGAGCTTTGCGCTGAATGCGCATGGTCAGCACATCGAGAACCTTGTTCTGACGGGTTCGGGCAACATCAACGGCACGGGTAATGGCCAGAACAATCAGATCACGGGCAATTCCGGCGACAATGTGCTGGACGGTGGCAACGGCTGGGACGTCCTGATCGGCGGCGCGGGCAACGATACGTTCAACGACTTTGGTGGCGGCGACCGGATGGAAGGCGGCACTGGCAACGACACCTATTATGTCGACAATGCGGGTGACCGGATCGTCGAGCTTGCCGGCGAGGGGACGGACAGCGTGTTCAGCTCGATCTCGATCGAGCTTTGGCGTCACAGCCAGCATCTTGAGAATGTGACGCTCCAGGGTACGGGCGACCTTTTTGCCGTCGGCACGGTGCAGGCGAACGTGATGACGGGCAATTCCGGGAACAATGCGCTTGATGGCGCGTCGGGCGCTGACACGATGATCGGCGGCGCGGGCAACGACATCTACTACGTGGACAATGTTGGTGACACGGTCGTCGAGCTTGCCGGCGAGGGGATCGACTGGGTTCGCAGTTCGGTGAGCTTTGCGCTGAATGCGCATGGTCAGCACATCGAGAACCTTGTTCTGACGGGTTCGGGCAACATCAACGGCACGGGCAATGGCCAGAACAATCAGATCACGGGCAATTCCGGCGACAATGTGCTGGACGGTGGCAACGGCTGGGACGTCCTGATCGGCGGCGCGGGCAACGATACGTTCAACGACTTTGGTGGCGGCGACCGGATGGAAGGCGGCACTGGCAACGACACCTATTATGTCGACAATGCGGGTGACCGGATCGTCGAGCTTGCCGGCGAGGGGACGGACAGCGTGTTCAGCTCGATCTCGATCGAGCTTTGGCGTCACAGCCAGCATCTTGAGAATGTGACGCTTCAGGGTACGGGCGACCTTTTTGCCGTCGGCACGGTGCAGGCGAACGTGATGACGGGCAATTCCGGGAACAATGCGCTTGATGGCGCGTCGGGCGCTGACACGATGATCGGCGGCGCGGGCAACGACATCTACTACGTGGACAATGTTGGTGACACGGTCGTCGAGCTTGCCGGCGAGGGGATCGACTGGGTTCGCAGTTCGGTGAGCTTTGCGCTGAATGCGCATGGTCAGCACATCGAGAACCTTGTTCTGACGGGTTCGGGCAACATCAACGGCACGGGCAATGGCCAGAACAATCAGATCACGGGCAATTCCGGCGACAATGTGCTGGACGGTGGCAACGGCTGGGACGTCCTGATCGGCGGCGCGGGCAACGATACGTTCAACGATTGGGGCGGCAACGACATCTTCACCGGTGGAACGGGTGCCGATACCTTCGTTTTCCGCACTGCCGGTGAAACCGACACGATCACGGACTTCGAGGCGGGGATTGACACGATCCGGATCGGGGTTGGCGCCAGCAACTTCTCGCAGGTGACGGTGACGGATGTGGGGGCGGACACGCACCTGACCTTCGGCAGCAACACGGTCATCCTGCAGAACTTCGATCACACGCTGGTGTCGTCCGGTGACTTTGCGTTCGTGTGACCCGGGCGGAGATGTGCTGACGAGATGGATGCCGGCGATCCGCTGAGGGCGCCGGTGTTCCCTTGAACCGGCAATGAGGTCCCTTGCGGGCTTTCGCTCAAGGAACTCTCAAAATTGCCCGAGGCGTTTACAATTTGATTCTTATTGCGATAACTAACAGGGCTGACTGATCGAACCGCGTTTCTCGCTCGCAATTTTCCGCCTGAAGACCTCTCCCCGATAAAGTATTTCGGTTGCGGCGGGAGGCATCGATGCCAGGCTCAATCGTGCCGAGCGGCGCCGTTCAAGGGGATTTGGGCCATTGCCAGGCTCATTGGAGGGGTTGAAATGACGACGTATTCAGGCGGAAACGGCAACGACGTATTCTCGATTACCGGCTTCGGTCACACCTATATCGGCAGCGGTGGCAACGATACGATCACGCTTCTTCCCGAGGTCGATCTTTATGCCGACTACACGGGTTTTTCAGCGGCGCTGACGATCGTCGTCGACGGGGACGCTGGTGGTGGGCAGGTCACCAAGGACGGGATCGGCACGGATACCTTCCTTGCGGGCGGCGAACTTGATCCGGATATCAGCGGTCTGACGTTCGGTCTCGGCTCGGGCAACGACAGCGTCACGATCGACGACCCGGGCGGGATCTTCTTCGGCATCCGGTCCAGTGCGGGCAACGATACGATCACCAACATCGCGGGCTTCGTACGCGTCGACTACCGCAGCGTCGGTTCCGGGATCACCTACACCAGCAACAACGGGTCGGGCGTCAGCGGCACGGTGACCGGGACCGGCATGGGCACGGATACGCTCGTCAACGTCTCCGAGATCATGGGTTCGACCGGCAACGACACGTTCAACGGCGGCAATGGCAACGAGCGTTTCATTCCGCTCGGCGGCAATGACATCGTCAATGGCGGCAACGGCTTCGACATGATCCGCTTCGACCGTGATGGAGTCGGGTCCGTTGTCGTCGACCTGGGCGCCGGAACGGCGACGGGAACCTACAACGGCGTCGGGTTCTCGCATACGCTGTCCGGCATCGAGCATGTCCGCGGATCGCGGACGGAAAGCACCCAGTTCATCGGATCCAATGCCGACGAGCGCTTCGATGGTTATGCCGGCGACGACACTTTCAACGGCGGCGGTGGCAACGACATCATCAATGTCGGCACCGGCAGCGATACGGTCTACGGTTCGACCGGCAATGACACGATCAACATTCTGGCCAGCGAAGACGCTTTCCTGAACTACAGCGCGTTCTCAAGCGCCCTGTCGGTAAATCTCTCCGGCACGACAATGACCATCGACAAGGGCGCTGGTGGCATCGATACGGTCAATATCGGCGGCCCCTACGACAACAGCGGCACGATCACCCTTGCTCTGGGCTCCGGAAACGACAACGTCACCATCGATGCGGTCGGCGGCATCTTTATCCAAGTCCGGGGCGGTGCGGGCGACGACACGATCACCCAGCTGGGTTACGGATCGGTGCGTGCCGATTATCGCAACGTTTCGTCCGGCATCACCTATACCAGCAACAACGGATCTGCCGTCAGCGGTACGGTGACCGGCACCGGCATCGGCACCGATACGCTGGTCGGCATCTCGGAGATCCGCGGCACCGACTATGATGACGTCTTCAACGGCGGCGACGGCGACGAGCGCTTCATCCTTCGCGGCGGCAACGACACCGTCAACGGCGGCGGCGGCTACGACATCGTTCGCTTCGATCGCAGTGGTATGGGCGCGGTAACCGTCGATCTGCAGGCAGGCACGGCAACGGGCCTGTTCAACGGCAATGCCTTCAGCCATACCCTGTCCGGGATCGAGGCCATCCGCGGCTCGCGGACGGAAGGCGACAGCCTGACGGGCTCGTCCGGCAACGACACGCTGGAGGGACTTGGCGGCAACGACACGCTGAACGGCGGGGCCGGCAACGACTACCTCGACGGAGGCGACGGCAACGACATCATCAACACCGGCGCGGGCGAGGACACGGTCATCGGGTCTGCCGGCAACGACACGATCAACGTGCTGCAGCAGCACGATTCCTTTATCGATTATGGGCAATTCGGCACCAACATGACGGTCACGATGACCGGCAGCGTGATAACCATCGACAAGGGAACCGGCGATGTCGACACGCTGAATGTCACCGGCCCGATCGATCCCGCTCTGGGCAGTGTTACGCTCTCTCTCGGGTCCGGGAACGACACGGTCACGATCAATGCGACCGCAGGTATTTTCGTGCAGGTTCGCGGTGGTGCCGGCGACGACACCATCACGCAGACCGGTGATGGTTCGGTCCGCGCAGACTATCGCAACGCGTCCTCCGGTATCACCTATACCAGCAACAACGGCTCCGGCGTCAGCGGCACCGTGACCGGCGCAGGCATCGGCACCGATACCCTGGTCAATGTGAGCGAGATCCGTGGCTCCGACTCCAACGACGTATTCAACGGCGGCGATGGCGACGAGCGTTTCATCCTGCGCGGCGGCAACGATACGGTCGATGGCGGCGGTGGCTTCGATACGGTTCGCTTCGATCGCAGTGGGATGGGGGCCGTCACGGTCAATCTCGCGGCCGGTACGGCGACGGGTTTGTTCAACGGCAATGCCTTCAGCCATACGCTCGCCAATATCGAGCACGTTCGCGGATCGCGCACCGAGAGCGACACGTTGACAGGTTCCAACGGAAACGACCGGCTCGAAGGTCTCGGCGGCAACGACACGCTGAACGGTGGCTTGGGTGCCGACACGCTGATCGGCGGTACGGGCAATGACACCTATTACGTGGACAACGTCGGTGACACGATCGTCGAGCTTGCCGGCGAGGGGACCGACAGCGTGTTCAGCTCGATCTCGATCGAGCTTTGGCGTCACAGCCAGCATCTTGAGAATGTGACGCTCCAGGGTACGGGCGACCTTTATGCCGTCGGCACGGTGCAGGCGAACGTGATGACGGGCAATTCTGGGAACAATGCCCTTGATGGCGCGTCGGGCGCCGACACGATGATCGGAGGGGCGGGCAATGACACGTATTACGTGGACAATGTTGGCGACACGGTTGTCGAGCTTGCCGGCGAGGGGACGGACAGCGTGTTCAGCTCGATCTCGATCGAGCTTTGGCGTCACAGCCAGCATCTTGAGAATGTGACGCTCCAGGGTACGGGCGACCTTTTTGCCGTCGGCACGGTGCAGGCGAACGTGATGACGGGCAATTCCGGGAACAATGCGCTTGATGGCGCGTCGGGCGCTGACACGATGATCGGCGGCGCGGGCAACGACATCTACTACGTGGACAATGTTGGTGACACGGTCGTCGAGCTTGCCGGCGAGGGGATCGACTGGGTTCGCAGCTCGGTGAGCTTTGCGCTGAATGCGCATGGTCAGCACATCGAGAACCTTGTTCTGACGGGTTCGGGCAACATCAACGGCACGGGCAATGGCCAGAACAATCAGATCACGGGCAATTCCGGCGACAATGTGCTGGACGGTGGCAACGGCTGGGACGTCCTGATCGGCGGCGCGGGCAACGATACGTTCAACGACTTTGGTGGCGGCGACCGGATGGAAGGCGGCACTGGCAACGACACCTATTATGTCGACAATGCGGGTGACCGGATCGTCGAGCTTGCCGGCGAGGGGACGGACAGCGTGTTCAGCTCGATCTCGATCGAGCTTTGGCGTCACAGCCAGCATCTTGAGAATGTGACGCTTCAGGGTACGGGCGACCTTTTTGCCGTCGGCACGGTGCAGGCGAACGTGATGACGGGCAATTCCGGGAACAATGCGCTTGATGGCGCGTCGGGCGCTGACACGATGATCGGCGGCGCGGGCAACGACATCTACTACGTGGACAATGTTGGTGACACGGTCGTCGAGCTTGCCGGCGAGGGGATCGACTGGGTTCGCAGTTCGGTGAGCTTTGCGCTGAATGCGCATGGTCAGCACATCGAGAACCTTGTTCTGACGGGTTCGGGCAACATCAACGGCACGGGCAATGGCCAGAACAATCAGATCACGGGCAATTCCGGCGACAATGTGCTGGACGGTGGCAACGGCTGGGACGTCCTGATCGGCGGCGCGGGCAACGATACGTTCAACGACTTTGGTGGCGGCGACCGGATGGAAGGCGGCACTGGCAACGACACCTATTATGTCGACAATGCGGGTGACCGGATCGTCGAGCTTGCCGGCGAGGGGACGGACAGCGTGTTCAGCTCGATCTCGATCGAGCTTTGGCGTCACAGCCAGCATCTTGAGAATGTGACGCTTCAGGGTACGGGCGACCTTTTTGCCGTCGGCACGGTGCAGGCGAACGTGATGACGGGCAATTCCGGGAACAATGCGCTTGATGGCGCGTCGGGCGCTGACACGATGATCGGCGGCGCGGGCAACGACATCTACTACGTGGACAATGTTGGTGACACGGTCGTCGAGCTTGCCGGCGAGGGGATCGACTGGGTTCGCAGTTCGGTGAGCTTTGCGCTGAATGCGCATGGTCAGCACATCGAGAACCTTGTTCTGACGGGTTCGGGCAACATCAACGGCACGGGCAATGGCCAGAACAATCAGATCACGGGCAATTCCGGCGACAATGTGCTGGACGGCGGCAACGGCTGGGACGTCCTGATCGGCGGCGCGGGCAACGATACGTTCAACGATTGGGGCGGCAACGACATCTTCACCGGTGGAACGGGTGCCGATACCTTCGTTTTCCGCACTGCCGGTGAAACCGACACGATCACGGACTTCGAGGCGGGGATCGACACGATTGCAATCGGCCTCGGGGTGACGCAGTTCTCGCAAATCACCGTGACGGATGTGGGGGCGGACACGCACCTGACCTTCGGCAGCAACACCGTCATCCTGCAGAACTTCGACCACACGCTGGTGTCGGAGAGCGACTTCAGCTTCGTGTGACCGGGGGATAGGGCGAGCGCCCGGCGGAGGAGAACTCTCGCCGCCGGGGCTTGCCGCGCTGCGACGCCTGTGCGACACGAAACGGCATGCGGAAGCTCTTCCGCATGCCGTTTCTCTTTCATCGAACCCTACCAGAGATCCGATCATGGCCGCGGACACCAATCACTCCGATGCCCTTGCCAGCCTGTGCGCCCGCCTTGCCGACCGCTCCGCCGTCATCGGCGTCATCGGCCTCGGCTATGTCGGCCTGCCGCTCGCCTTGCGCTTTTCGCAGATCGGCCACCCCATCGTCGGCTTCGACGTGGATCCGGCGAAGATCGCTCGGCTCAACGCGGATCGCGGTTTTCCCCGCTATGTCGGCAACCGGCGCGAGGAGGTGCGGTTCGCCGGCCCCTTCGAAGCGACGACCGACTTCGCCCGCGCGGCCGACTGCGATGCGCTGATCATCTGCGTGCCGACGCCGCTCGGGCGCTTCCACGATCCGGACATCGGCTACATTCTCGATGCCGCCCGCGCCATCCGCCCCTACCTGCGGCCCGGCCAGGTGGTCGCGCTGGAATCGACCACTTATCCCGGCACCACCGAGGACGACATGCTGCCGGCGATGGCGCGCGAGGACCTGGTGGTCGGCCAGGACCTCTTCGTCGTCTACTCGCCCGAGCGCGAGGATCCGGGCAATGCCAGCTTCGGCATCCGCGAGATCCCCAAGGTGGTGAGCGGCGTCACCCCCGCCTGCCTTGCGGCGGCGCAGGCGCTCTACGGGTCCGCCGTCGACCAGCTCGTGCCGGTCTCCTCGACCCGCGTTGCCGAGATGACCAAGCTGCTGGAGAACATCCACCGCGCGGTCAATATCGGCCTCGTCAACGAGATGAAGACGCTCGCCGACCGCATGGGCATCGATATCTTCGAGGTTATCCGCGCCGCCGCCACCAAGCCCTTCGGCTTCACCGCCTTCTATCCCGGCCCCGGCGTCGGCGGTCACTGCATCCCGGTCGACCCGTTCTACCTGACCTGGAAGGCGCGCGAATACGGCCTGCACACCCGCTTCATCGAGCTGGCCGGCGAGATCAACCGCTACATGCCGGACTTCATCGTCGAGAAGCTGATGGACGCGCTCAACGGCCACCGCAAGGCGCTCAATGGCGCCAGGGTGCTGGTGCTCGGAGCCGCCTTCAAGAAGAACATCGACGACATCCGCGAGTCGCCGAGCCTGATGGTGATGGAGCGGATCGTCGCGCGGGGAGGGGAGCTCTCCTATGCCGATCCCTTCGTGCCGCAGCTGACGCTCGAAAGCGGCGGCGCCTTCGCGGCCGTGGAGGCCGATGCCGAGACCATCGCGCGCCAGGACGCCGTCGTCATCGCCACCGATCACGACGCCTTCGACTACGCGATGATCCTCGACAAGGCGAAGCTGGTGGTCGACACCCGCGGCCGCTACCCGGCGAGCGAGCCGAAAGTGACGCGCGCCTGAGGCCATACAAGACGCCGGCATGCCCGCCATGCCGGCCGTGACGATTGTATTTTTCTTGCCGGTCGGCTAACCCACGCAACGACATGTTGCGGGCGGCGCAGCGGTTCCTCGCCCGGCGACCAATTCAGAACGGGACATCTGTGATGTACGAAGCCATCGATCCGAATCCCAATTTTCCCAAGCTCGAGGAAGACATCCTCAAGTTCTGGCAGGAAAACCGGATTTTCGAGATTTCGGTGGAGAGCCGCCGCAACCAGGACGGGGCGGGCGAATACATCTTCTACGACGGCCCTCCCTTCGCCAACGGCTTGCCGCATTACGGGCACCTGGCCACCGGCTTCGTCAAGGACCTGATCCCGCGTTACCGCACCATGCGCGGCGACTGCGTCGAGCGCCGCTTCGGCTGGGACTGCCACGGCCTGCCGGCGGAGCTGACCTCGGAGAAGGAACTCGGCATCTCGGGCCGCAACGAGATCCTCGAATACGGCATCGGCAAGTTCAACGAGCACTGCTCGGTCTCGGTCATGCGCTTCACCAACGAGTGGCGCTACTATGTCGAGCGGCAGGGCCGCTGGGTCGACTTCGAGAACGATTACAAGACCATGAACCTCTCCTTCATGGAGAGCGTGATCTGGGGCTTCAAGCAGCTCTGGGACAAGGGGCTGGTCTATCGCGGCTACCGCGTCGTGCCCTATTCCTGGGCTGTGCAGACGCCGCTGTCGAACTTCGAGACGCGCCTCGACAACTCCTATCGCGAGCGCCAGGACCCGGCGCTGACCGTCGGCTTCCTGCTCAAGGGCGAGCGCTTCGCCGCCGTGCCGACGCGCCTGCTCGCCTGGACGACGACGCCCTGGACCCTGCCGTCCAACCTTGCGCTGGCCGTGTCGCCGGATCTCGACTACGCGATCCTGGAAAAGGACGGCGTGCGGGTGATCCTCGCCGAGGCGGCGCTGGAGCGCTACGAGCGCGAGTTCGGCGAGTGGCAGAAGGTCGGCGCGCTGACGGGCGCGGAGCTGGCCGGCACCGCCTACGAGCCGCTCTTCCCCTATTTCAAGGGCACCGAGAACGCCTTCGCCGTGCTTGCCGCCGGTTTCGTCGAGGCGGGCGACGGCACGGGCTGCGTGCACATCGCGCCGGGCTTCGGCGAGGACGACTTCGAACTCGCGCGCGAGCGCGGCATCCCGCTGGTGGTGCCGGTGGACGAGGCGGGCAAGTTCACCGCCGAGGTCGCCGACTATGTCGGCCAGAACGTCATCGAGGCGAACAAGGACATCATCCGCGACCTCAAGGCGCGCGGCGATACCGTCTATCGCCACGAGACCTATCTGCACGATTATCCCCACTGCTGGCGCACGGACACGCCGCTGATCTACAAGGCGATCGACGCCTGGTACGTCGCCGTCTCGCAGTTCAAGGACCGGATGGTCGAGCTCAACCAGCAGATCGACTGGATCCCCTCGCATGTGCGCGACGGCCAGTTCGGCAAGTGGCTGGAAAACGCCCGCGACTGGAACATCTCGCGCAACCGCTTCTGGGGCTGCCCGATCCCGGTCTGGGTGAGCGACGACCCGAACCATCCGCGCATGGACGTCTACGGCTCGCTGGAGGAGCTGGAGCGCGACTTCGGCGTGAAGGTGGACAACCTGCACCGGCCGATGATCGACGAGCTGGTGCGGCCCAACCCGGACGATCCGACCGGCAAGGCGATGATGCGCCGCGTGCCGGAAGTGCTCGACGTGTGGTTCGATTCCGGCTCGATGCCCTTTGCCCAGCAGCACTATCCGTTTGAGAACAAGGAGCATTTCGAGCGGAATTTCCCGGCCGACTTCATCGTCGAATACGTCGCCCAGACCCGTGGCTGGTTCTACACCTTGATGGTGCTGTCGACGGCGATCTTCGACCGTGCGCCGTTCCGCAATGCGGTCTGCCACGGCGTGGTGCTGGACGAGAACAAGCAGAAGCTGTCCAAGCGGCTGCAGAACTATCCGGACCCGGTCGGCGTCTTCAACACCTACGGCGCCGACGCGCTGCGCTGGTACATGCTGTCCTCGCCGCTGCTGGTCGGCGGCGACCTGGCGGTGGCCAAGGACGGCCGCGGCATCGCCCAGGCGCTGCGCCAGGCGATCATCCCGATCTGGAGCGCCTATTACTTCTTCACGCTCTATGCCAATGCCGACCAGTACAAGGCGCAGGTCCGCTTCGACCAGAAGGGCCTCTTGGACCGCTATATCCTGGCCAAGACCCGCGAGCTGATCGAGCAGATCGAGGGCTCGCTCGATGCCTACGATATTCCCGCCGCCTATTCGCATGTGCCGGGCTATATCGACGCGCTCAACAACTGGTACATCCGCCGCTCGCGCGCCCGCTTCTGGGGCGAGGAGCTGAACGACGACAAGCGCGATGCGCTCGACACGCTCTACACGGTGCTGACGCACTTGATGCGCGTGCTGGCGCCGATGATGCCCTTCGTCAGCGAGCGCATCTACAAGGGCCTGACGGGCGAATTGTCCGTGCATCTGGCCGACTGGCCGGAGGCAGGCAAGATGCCGAGCGATCCGGATCTCGTGCGCCGCATGGACCTTATCCGCGACGTCTGCAACTCGGTCATGTCGCTGCGCGAGGCCAAGCGCCTGCGCGCCCGCCTGCCGCTGAAGACGCTGACCGTCGCCCATGCGGACATTGAGGACCTGCGCCCGTATTCGCAGCTGATCGCCGACGAGGTGAACGTCAAGGAGCTGGTGCTGGAGGCCGATCCGCTGTCGGTCGGCGAGCACAGCCTTGTGGTCAAGCCGCAGATCGGCAAGCGCCTGGGCCAGAAGATGAAGGAGGTGATGACCGCCTCCAAGACCGGCAACTGGACGCTGCGGCCCGACGGCATCGTCGAGCTGGCCGGCGTCGAGCTGCCGCCGGAAGACTACACCATGCGCGTCATGGCGCCGGAGGGCTCGGACACCGGCCTCTTCGATGCCAGCCGCGGCGTGGTGGTGATGGACACGCGGATCTATCCGGAGCTGGAGCGCGAAGGCTATGCCCGCGACGTGGTCCGCCTGATCCAGCAGACCCGCAAGGACGGCGGGCTGCAGGTGACCGACCGCATCCGCCTCAACCTGGTCCTGCCGGAGGCGCTGGTCCAGGCGGTGGAGGAGCACCGCGCCCGCATCGCCCAGGACACGCTGGCGCTGGAGCTGACCATCGGCGGCACGCTGGACGGCGCCTACCGCGCCACGCATGAGGTCGGCGGCAGCGAGATCGCCATCGAGCTCGTCAAGGCCGAGGCCTGATCGCGGGGACAGCACTGACGAGGCCACGGGGACAAGTGCCCCGCGGCCTTGAGCCTGGCGCAGTCCGAGGGCGGACCGCGAAAGCGGGGATAGACGGCGCAACGGGATCGAGAGCGGTTTCTCGAAATTTCGCCGAGCTGGTTGGGCTTTTTATTTTAAGTATTTGAAATAATTTTGTTATTCGGCGCGATGTGCTTGTGCAAATTTCGAGACGGATTTTGCAAAAACCGCTCTCGAAATCCGCTGAAATCGAGACGGCGAAGCAAATCGGCCGGATGGCTTGAGTTGCGGGCGATTGGCCTGCCCGGCGATTGACCTGCCCGCATCGGGTTCTCCCTTGCGCAAACCTCCCCGGCGTCTTCCCGGGCAAGGCGAAGCCGCGACCCGGGATCGGGGAGGCACGGCGGTCGTGGCATGGTTCCGGAGCGCACCTCATTTGCCCTCGGCTCGCCGATCCCGCATCGCCGCTGCGCTGCGTGCGGGATGACGCCGACGAGGGGCTGGAGCGCAGCGCTGGCGATGACCCGCCGACGCGACCCCACCTCTCGGCTGTCGTCCCGGTTTCGGCGAAGCCGAAGACCGGGAACCAGTAACCCCAGTCGCGCGGGTCGAGCCGAGGCGGGCGCCGGAAGGCCGCAGGCTGCCGCTTTCGCACAACCGCGCGACCCGGCGGATACTGGATACCCGCCTTCGCGGGTATGACAGCAGTGGGGGAGGCGACGCCGTCCCGCCTCAAGCCTGCCTCACTCACGCCCCTCTTTTCGTCCTCCCGGACGCAGGCAAAGCCGGAGATCCGGGATCGGAGAGCCGAGGGCCTGTCGGAGGCGCCCGGCCGTCCCCTCGAACGCTTGTGCCTCTCCGGTTCCGGCTCGCGCTTCGCTTGGCCGGAATGACGAAAAGAGAGGCTGGCGCAAAGTCGCCGGCCTCTTACGCCCCCCTCCTAAAGCCGGACCGGCTGGCCGCTTTGCGCGGAGAGCGTTGCCGCGTCGGCGAGCCGCTGCGCCATCAGCCCGTCATGGCCGCTCGGCGAGGGGGCGGTGGTGCCGCGCGCGCAGTCGATGAAGGCGGCAAGCTGCAGCCGGTAGGCCTGGGCGTAGCGCTCCAGGAAGAAGTTCTGCACCGGGTCGGCGGTGAAGCCCGAGGCGGTCGCCAGTTCCACGGTGGTCTCGTGCTGGTTGCCGGCGCGCAGCAGGCCGAGCGAGCCGTGCACCTCCACCCGCTGGTCGTAGCCATAGGTGGCGCGGCGCGAGTTGGAGATCTGGCAGATCTTGCCGCGCGCGGTCTTCAGCAGCACCGCCGCCGTGTCGACATCGCCCGCCTTGCCGATCTCAGGGTCGACAAGGGCGGAGCCGACCGCGTGCACCTCCACCGGCTCGTCGCCGAGCAGGAAGCGCGCCATGTCGAAGTCGTGGATCATCATGTCGCGGAACAGGCCGCCCGAGCGCTCGATATAGGAGACCGGCGGCGGGGAGGGATCGCGCGACAGGATCGTCACCAGTTCGACCTCGCCGATCCGCCCTTCGGCGATGCGGGCGCGCAGCGAGGCGAAATTCGGGTCGAAACGACGGTTGAAGCCGATGAACAGCGGCACGCCGGCCGCCTCGACCACCTCGAGCACGCCCTCGATGCGCTGCGCCGACATGTCGACGGGCTTTTCGCAGAAGATCGCCTTGCCGGCCCTGGCGGCGCGCTCGATGAAATCCGAGTGTGTGTCGGTCGGCGAGGCGATCAGCACCGCGTTCGAGCCTTTGCCCTCCAGCGCCTCGTCCAGCGAGATCACCGGCGCGCCGAGGCGCGTTGCAAGGGTCGCGGCGGCCACCTCCATCGCATCGCAGATGCCGGCCAGTTTGACGTCGTTGGTCTGTGCCGCGCGCGCGGCCAGATTGGCGGCATGGATCTGGCCGATCCGCCCCGCACCGATGACTGCTACAGACAGCAAGGCTCTCATCCTTTCAGGGAACGTTTATTCCATATTGACGCAATCATAGAATTTGCGTTTCATCCTTGCAAGATCATGCAAGGGCTGACCGCAGGGGATGCCGGGCGTTACGCACCGGTTTTTGCCCCTCGGGTCGGCAGGCACTGTCGCAGGGAGACGATGCGATGACCAGTCCGGACGGGTCCCTCGGTGTCGGCCTTATCGGCACCGGGTACATGGGCAAGTGCCACGCGCTGGCCTGGAATGCGGTGCGGGCCGTCTTCGGCGATGTCGCCCGCCCGAGGCTCGAAATGCTGGCCGAGGTCAGCGAGGACCTGGCCCGCCAGCGGGCCTCGGCCTTCGGCTTTGCCCGCGCAACGTCCGACTGGCGGGCGCTGGTGAACGATCCGGCGGTCGATGTGGTGTCGATCACGACGCCGAACGCGTTTCATCCCGAAATGGCGATCACCGCGCTGCAGGCCGGCAAGCATGTGTGGTGCGAAAAGCCGATGGCGCCGGCCCTTGCCGATGCGCAAGGGATGCTGGCGGCGGCGCGGGCGAGCGGGCGCATCGCGGCGCTCGGCTACAACTACATCCAGAACCCGGCCTTTCGCGAGATCGCCCGCATGATCGCGGACGGCGCCATCGGCGAGCCCATCCAGTTCCGCGCCGAGATGGACGAGGACTTCATGGCCGACCCGGAGCAGGCCTTCTATTGGAAGAGCGAGGCGAGTTCCGGCTACGGCGCGCTCGACGATTTCGCCGTGCATCCGCTGTCGCTGGCGCACCGGCTGTTCGGCAAGGCGGAGCGCGTGTTCTGCGACATGGCGAAACCCTATGCCACCCGGCCGCTGGCCGAGGGCGGCCGCCGCGCGGTGGAAACCCACGACATGGCCAATGTCCTGCTGCGCTTTCCCGGTGGGCTGCAGGCGAGCCTGCTGGTCAACCGTTCGGCCTGGGGGCGCAAGGGCCGCATCGCGCTGCAGGTCTTCGGCTCGAAGGGCTCGATCCTCTACGACCAGGAGCGGATGAACGAGATCGAGCTGTACAGCGCGACCGGCGATCCGGCCCGCCAGGGCTTCACCCGCATTCTCGCCGGGCCCGCGCACCCGCCCTATGGCAGCTTCGTGCCGGCGCCGGGCCATGGCCTCGGCTTCAACGATCTCAAGGTGATCGAATGCCGCGAGCTGATCCGCCTCATCAAGGGCGAGCCGGCGAGCCTGATCACCTTCGAGGAGGGGATCGAGATCGAGCGCACGGTCCATGCCGCCGCCCGCTCCTTTGCCAGCGGCGGCTGGGAGGAGGTCGGCTGATCAGTTGATCCCGCGGGCCTCGCTCAAGGCCTCTGCCAGCACGGCATCGACCTGCGGCCCGCCCATCTGGCTGACGTTGAAGCGCATGAAGGCAGGTTGCGTCTGCGCCGCGCTGAAGGCATTGCCGGGCGCCAGCACGATGCCCCGCTTCAGCGCGGCGCGGGCGACATCGGCCGCATCCAGCTCCTCCGGCAGCCGGCACCACAGGTAGAAGCCGCCGCGCGGCTCCAGCCAGGGGGTGATGCCGAGCGCGCCGAGCCGCAGGGCCGCCTGCCGCCGCGCCCGCGCAAGGCGCGTCTGCAGGGCGGCGACATGCTTGCGGTAGCCGCCATCGGCGAGCACTACGCGCAGCAGCTCGGCTGCCATCGGGCTCGGCCCGCCGAAATTCGTCGCCACCTGCAGGTCGATCAGCGCCGAGATCCAGTCGGGCCGGGCGGCGATATAGCCGCAGCGCGCCGAGGCCGACAGCGTCTTGGAAAAGCTGCCGATGCGGATCACCCGCTCCAGCCCGTCGAGCGCGGCAAGGCGGGGGGAGGGCTCCGGCTCGAAGGCGGCGAAGATGTCGTCCTCGATGATGGTGAGATCGTGCTGCGCGGCGAGCACCAGCAGCCGGTGCGCCACGGGAGCCGAGATGGTCGCGCCGGTCGGGTTGTGCAGGGCCGAGTTGGTCAGGTAAAGCCGCGGCCGCGCGCTCGCCAGCACTTGCGCGAACCGCTCCGTGTCCGGCCCCTGCGGCGTATAGGGAACACTGATGATCCGCACCTGATGCGCCCGCAGCAAGGCCTGGAAGTTGAAGTAGCAGGGATCGTCGACCAGCACCGTGTCGCCGGGGCGCAGCAGCAGCCGGCAGATCAGGTCCATTCCTTGCGTCCCCGAACCGGCCAGCAGGATGCGGTCGGGCGGCACCTCCAGCCCCTGCTCGGCAAGATCGCGGGCGATCAGCCGGCGCAGCTCGCCCTGTCCCTGCGCGCTGCCATAGTCGGCGAGCGTTTCCGCCTCCACCCGCGACAGGGCGCGCAGGGCCCGCCGGAGAGCATCGGTCGGCATCCACTCGGCCGGCAGCCAGCCGCAGCCGGGCTTGGGCAGGGCGGGATCGGCGTCCAGCGCCTGCCGCGAGATCCAGAACGGATCGATGGCCCGGTCGAGCCGTGCTCCCGTGGCGGAGATCTGCAGCGGCTGCGGCGTGTCCAGCACGAAGAAGCCGGAGCCGCGCCGGGCTGTGATCAGCCCGTCGGCGGCCAGCCGGTCGTAGGCCTCCACCACGGTGGACGGCGAGACCTGCATGGAGGCGGCGAGACCGCGGATCGAGGGAAGCCGCTCGCCCGGCGCCAGCGCCCGCGTCTCGATCCGCCGGCGGATCGCTGCCATCACGGTCTGCGTGCGGGTGCCGCGGGTCATCCTGTCGCCATCTGTATGGTTCGTTGCATCGATACAGTTTGGAGTGATTGTACTGGTCTGTACCTGTCTCCGCCAGCGCTCCTGCGCCACACATTGCGGATGACGGACAGGAACAGTGGCATGCACTCACCTCTCGCCGCCTGGGGCAACGGCCTTCTCGGCGTTCTGATCTTCAGCGGCTCGCTGCCGGCCACCCGCGTTGCGGTCGGCGGGTTCAGCCCGCTGTTCCTCACCTCGGCTCGCGCGGTGCTGGCGGCGCTGCTGGCCGGGGCGATCCTGCTTGCGTTCCGTCAAAGGCGCCCGGCGGCGAGCGATGTGGTGCCGCTGGTGCTGGTGGCGCTCGGCGTCGTCGTCGGCTTCCCGCTGCTCACCGCGATGGCGCTGGAGCATGTCACGGCGGCCCATTCCATCGTCTTCATCGGGTTGTTGCCACTGGCGACGGCGATCTTCGGCGTGTTGCGCGGCGGAGAAAACCCGCGCCCGCTGTTCTGGGCCTTTTCCGGCGCCGGTGCGCTGGCCGTCGCCCTCTTCGCCTTGCAGGGCAATGGCGAGATCTCGCTGGTCGGCGATCTGCTGATGCTCGCCGCGATCCTCGTCTGCGGCTTCGGGTATGCGGAAGGGGCGCGGCTGGCGCGCCGTCTCGGCGGCTGGCAGGTGATCTGCTGGGCGCTGGTGTTCTCGCTGCCGCCGATGCTGGCGCTGGCTCTGCTGGTCCATCCGCAGACCCTTGCCGGCATCGCGCTGCCCGCCTGGATCGGCCTTGCCTATGTCTCGGTCTTCTCGATGCTGGTCGGTTTCTTCTTCTGGTATCGCGGGCTGGCGCTCGGCGGCATTGCCGGCGTCGGCCAGTTGCAGCTGCTGCAGCCGTTTTTCGGCCTGCTGCTGGCCGGGCTGCTGCTCGGCGAGCCGGTCGCCCCGTCGATGATCGCCGTCACCGTCTTCGTGGTGGCCTGCGTCGTCGGCGCCCGCCGCCAGGCCTGAGGCCAGGCCTAAGGGAGGTCAGGAGAAGATCCCGCGCTCGCTCGCCACCGCCTCGGAAATGAAGTCGGCGACCACGCGCACGCGCCCAAGGTCGCGGACGCTCTCATGCAGCACCAGCCAGTAGCCGCGCGAGATCGTGCGCTCGGGCAGCACCTGCACCAGGTCGGGGTCGCTCCGGGCGATGAAGGCATGCAGGATGCCGATGCCCGCACCGGAGCGCACCGCCTCGGTCTGGCCGAGCGCGGAGGCGATCTCGAAGCGCGGCTGGAAGGCGCGGTCGATCTCCTCGGCATAGGCGAGCGCGCCGGAATAGACGAGATCCTCCACATAGCCGACCAGCGCGTGCGACTTGAGCTCGGCGGCGGTCTGCGGCGTGCCGGCCCGGGCGAGATAGTCGCGCGAGGCGTAGAGGCCGAGCGTGTAGTCGACCAGCTTGCGCGCCACCAGCCGGCCATGGTCCGGCCGCTCCACGGTGATGGCGATGTCCGCCTCGCGCCGCGACAGCGAGACCGCGCGGGGAACGGGGACGAGCTGCAGCGTCAGGGCCGGATGGCGCTCGGTCAAGGTGCCGAGACGCGGGGCGAGGAAGGCGACGCCGAAACCGTCGGGCGCGCCGATCCGCACGGTGCCGGAAACGGCGACATCCGCATCGCCGATCTCGGCGCGGGCCTCCAGCATCTCCGCCTCGATCCGCTCGGCGGTGGCGAGAAACCGCTCGCCGGCCGTCGTCAGCGCCGAACCGGTGGTGCGCCGGTCGACCAGCTTGACGCCGAGATCCTCCTCCAGCGCGCTGAGGCGGCGTGCGACCGTCGCATGGTTGACGCCGAGCGCCCTTGCGGCGGCGAGCAATTGTCCGCTGCGCGCCACGGCGAGGAAAATGCGTGTATCGTCCCAGTTCATGCGCGCTCTCCGAAAACCCTGGCTCAGGGCTAGCACGACTATAAATTTCGCACAACGGATGCGGCTTTCCGCCTATTGCGCGCAACAAAAAACGAAGGCATGACAGTGTCAGCCTCGAACGTGGCATCTGGCCGCGAAAAGGTGCGCGCTCCATCGTGCGGGCTGCGCCAAAAGGGAGAGAACGACCCATGAACACAATCGGACATTTCATCGGCGGCAAGCATGTCGAGGGCACCTCGGGCCGCTTCGCCGACGTCTACAATCCGGCCACCGGCGAGGTTCAGGCCAAGGTGGCGCTCGCCTCGCAGGCAGAGCTGCGCGCCGCGGTCGAGAACGCCGCCGCCGCCCAGCCGGCATGGGCCGCCCAGAACCCGCAGAAGCGCGCCCGCGTGCTGATGAAGTTCGTCGATCTGCTGCATCGCGACATGGACAAGCTCGCCGAGGCGCTGTCGCGCGAGCACGGCAAGACCATTCCGGACGCCAAGGGCGACGTCATCCGCGGTCTCGAGGTTGCCGAGTTCTGCATCGGCGCCCCGCACCTGCTGAAGGGCGAGTTCACGGAAGGCGCCGGCCCCGGCATCGACATGTATTCGATGCGCCAGCCGCTGGGCGTCGTTGCCGGCATCACGCCGTTCAACTTCCCGGCGATGATCCCGATGTGGAAGTTCTGCCCGGCGATTGCCGCCGGCAACGCCTTCATCCTGAAGCCGTCGGAGCGCGATCCGTCCGTGCCGATGATGCTGGCCGAGCTGATGATCGAGGCGGGCCTGCCGGCCGGCATCCTCAACGTCGTCAACGGCGACAAGGAAGCGGTCGACGGCGTTCTGGACGATCCGGACATCATGGCGGTCGGCTTCGTCGGCTCCACCTCCATCGCGGCCTATGTCTATTCGCGTGCCACCGCCAACGGCAAGCGCGCGCAGTGCTTCGGCGGCGCCAAGAACCACATGATCATCATGCCGGATGCCGACATGGACCAGGCGGCCGATGCGCTGATCGGCGCCGGCTATGGTGCTGCCGGCGAGCGCTGCATGGCGATCTCGGTTGCCGTCCCGGTCGGCGAGGAAGCCGCCAACGCGCTGATGCAGCGCCTGATCCCGCGCGTCGAGGCGCTGAAGATCGGGCCTTACACGGCCGGTAACGATGTCGACTTCGGCCCGCTCGTCACCGCCCAGGCGCTGGCCCGCGTCAAGGGTCTGGTCGACCAGGGCGTGAAGGAAGGCGCGACGCTTGCCGTCGACGGCCGCAACTTCACCATGCAGGGCTACGAGAACGGCTACTTCATGGGCGGCTGCCTGTTCGACAACGTCACCAAGGACATGTCGATCTACAAGGAAGAGATCTTCGGCCCGGTGCTCTGCGTCGTGCGCGCCAACGACTATGACGAGGCGCTCGACCTGCCGATGAGCCACGAATACGGCAACGGCACCGCGATCTTCACCCGCGACGGCGACACGGCCCGCGACTTCGCCAGCCGCATCAACATCGGCATGGTCGGCATCAACGTGCCGATCCCGGTGCCGCTCGCCTATCACACGTTCGGCGGCTGGAAGAAGTCGGGCTTCGGCGATCTCAACCAGCACGGCCCGGATGCGTTCCGCTTCTACACGCGGACCAAGACGGTGACCTCGCGCTGGCCGTCGGGCCTGAAGGACGGCGCCGAGTTCGTTATTCCGACGATGAAGTGAGCCCCGGTCGGGCGCAGCCCGAGCCATCGCCCCAGTGGGGCGATGGCAGGGGCGAACGCGGTCGAGTGTAAGCGGGCGTCAGCCCGCGTCGAGACCGCAACCCGGTCCGGCCCTTCGGGGCCGGATCGATCGTGCCGGTGGCATGATCGCGAGTGCACGCGGGCGCCAACCTGCGCCACGACCGCCACCCGGAAATATTGCGAAACCCGCTTCGGCCTGGCCGGGGCGGGTTTTTGTTTGCGCGAGGAGGGGAGCCGGCTGGCATGGCGCGGGAGCTTGAAAACGCTTCCTGATCCACCTGTCCGCCCGGCCTTCGGCGACACGTCCGCCTTGCTAAATATGCCGTGGCTTGTTTACCTGTCGCCCAGGGGCAAACTGGGCTGGCATCGGGGTCGGGAGGCACTCTCCTCGTCGTCGGCGACTGGACGGAAAATTCACAGGTCGGGCAATACGGAAGCGAGTAGATTGATGTCGAAGCGTGAAGTGGTGTTCCTGTCGGGTGTGCGTACGGCCATCGGGTCGTTCGGCGGTGCCTTGAAAACCGTGCCGCCGACGGAGCTCGGAGCCAAGGTCGCAGCCGAAGCGCTGCGCCGCTCTGGCGTTGCGCCGCAGGAAATCGGCCATGTCGTCTTCGGCCATGTCATCAACACCGAGCCGCGCGACATGTATCTGGCGCGCGTTGCGGCGGTGGATGCCGGCATTCCGGTGGAGACCCCGGCGCTGACGCTGAACCGGCTCTGCGGCTCGGGCGCGCAGGCCATCGTCTCGGCGGCCCAGTCGATTCTGCTCGGCGATGCCGACTATGCGCTGGCGGGCGGGGCCGAATCCATGAGCCGTGCCCCGTTCTCCAGCCCCGGCGCCCGCTTCGGCGTGAAGATGGGCGATGCGGTGATGCACGACATGATGCTCGGCGCCCTCAACGATCCCTTCGGCGGCGGCCATATGGGGATCACGGCGGAGAATGTCGCCGCCCGCTACAATATCAGCCGCGAGGCGCAGGATTCGCTCGCCGTGGAGAGCCAGCACCGGGCGGGGCTCGCCATCCGCGACGGGCGCTTCAAGGAGCAGATCCTGCCCATCGAGGTGCAGGCCGGGCGCACGGCCGTCACCTTCGACACGGACGAGCATGTGCGGGCCGACACCTCGCCCTCGACGCTCAGCGGCCTGCGCCCGGTCTTCCGCAAGGACGGCTCGGTGACCGCCGGCAACTCGTCGGGCCTCAACGACGGTGCGGCGGCCGTGGTGCTGGCCGACCGGGCGCTGGCGGAAGCGCGCGGACTGAAGCCGATGGCGCGGCTGGTCGGCTATGCCCATGCCGGCGTCGAGCCGGACGTGATGGGCATCGGTCCTGTCCCGGCGGTGCAGAAGCTGTTCGAGAAGACCGGCCTCACGGCGGCCGATTTCGACCTCGTCGAATCGAACGAGGCCTTCGCGGCGCAGGCCTGTGCGGTCATGCGCGAGCTCGGCTTCCCCTCCGACCGGGTCAACCCCAATGGCGGGGCCATCGCGCTCGGCCATCCGGTCGGCGCCACGGGCTGCATCATCACGGTCAAGGCGCTTTACGAGCTGGAGCGCACCGGCGGCCGCTACGGCCTCGTCACCATGTGCATCGGCGGCGGCCAGGGCATTGCGCTGGCGATCGAGAACCTCAACGCCGACTGATCGCACACCCTCTCGTGCCGGGGGCCTTTCCCTTTCCCTGAGAAGGCCCCATCTGCCCGTCAGACCCTATGTGTCGGTTCCTGCCCGCCGCGCCCATGGCGGGCAGGCCGATCATTGCCCGGCGATGGAAGCGAAGACATGACCCTGTCGGCCCTGCGGCTTGCCGCCGCCCTGTTGTTCGTTCCGCTTGGCGGCCTTTCGCCGGCGGGCGCCCAATCTACCGGTGCGCCGGCGGGCGGGTTCACCCTTGACGAGGGGGCGGACCATCCGCTGGCCGGTCGGGTCTGGTCGGTCTCAAGGTCCGCCTTCGTGCCGCCGGCCGAGGTGGAGACGGCGGTGGCCCGCGCACGCTTCGTCCTGCTCGGCGAGATCCACGACAACCCGGACCATCACGCGCTGCAGGCGCAGCTGTTGGCGGCGGCGACGGGGGAGGGCGGGCGCAAGCCCGCGGTGGTGCTGGAGATGCTGCCGCGCGACCGACAGGGCGATGTCGAGGCCTATCTCGCCAGCGGAACGGCAACGGCGGCAGGGTTCGGCGAGGCGCTCGGCTGGGCGGAGAGCGGCTGGCCGGACTATGCGATCTATCGGCCGGTGATCGAGGTCGCCTTCGAACTGGGGCTGCCCGTCATTGCCGGCGACACGCCGCGCGAGGAGCGCCGCAAGGTCGCAGCCGAAGGGGCGGAGGCTCTGGGCGCGGAGCGGATCGCGGCGCTGCGCCTTGCCGAGCCGCTGGGCGAGGCGGCCGATGCGGTGCTGCTCGACACCCTGTTCGACGGACATTGCGCGATGATGCCGCGCGAGGCGCTGACCCCGCTCGTCGCCGTGCAGCGGCTGCGCGATGCAACGCTTGCCGATGCGATGATCTCGGCCGGAGACGACGGGGCTGTCCTGATCGCCGGCAGCGGCCATGTCCGCAAGGATCTCGGCGTGCCGCGCTATCTCGAATGGCGGGAGCCGGATGCGGCTGTCGTTGCCGTCGGCTTCGTCGAGGTGACGGAGGGCGAGAGCGCGCCGTTGCTTTATGCCGGCGGGACGGCGGACGTGCCGCCGCCTTACGACTATCTCTGGTTCACGCCCCGCAAGGATCGCGGGGATCCTTGCGAGGGATTGAAAGAGCGCTTCGGCGGCAAGAACTGACGGCCGCCGGCGAAAGGCTCAGGGGGCCGGGGCCGTTGCTGCTCCGCTGGCGACCTTCGCGTCGTAGCACTGGCGAACTGCTTCCTTTTCGGCGTCGGTCATTTCGCGCTCGCCGAGCGCAAAGCTGTCGAACCCGAAGGGTGCGGCAACGCCGTTCGTGACGCTCACTCTCTGCCGGATCGTGGAGAAGCCCTCCAGCTTCGCCTCCTTGGTGCAATCCGAGAAGATGAAAAACTCGGGAGGAGGCCCCTGCCGCTTGGGTGCGGAGCCGCAGGCGGCAACCAGGGAGGCCGAGGCGATGACGAGGGCAAGCGTAGTCAATCGGTGCATGCTGAATGGTCCATGACATGAAATGAAAGACACTGTGACGGGCGCACCATAAGGGAGCGCTTCCACGATGTCTTTTCCCCAGTTCATGTTTTTTGCCCGCCTTCAGGCGACGGCTCGCTCAGCGGGACTGGTCGCTGCCGGCGGCGGCAAGGCGCGGCGGCGCGTCGGGCTCGTCGTCCCGGTCATCGCTCTTGCGCTTGGCCGGGGCCTCGTCCTCGTCGTCGTCCTGGATGCTCGCCTTCGTCGTCGCGCGCGCTGCCGCGGGCGGCGGGGCGACCGGTGTCGAGGCCGGTGTCGAGGCAGGTGTCGAGGCTGGGGACTTGGCGGTGTCCGCTGGCGGCGCGTCGGACGCAGGGACCTCCGTCGCCGCCGGCCGGTCATAGGCGTTCTTGCGCCGCGCGATCACCTTGGCGCGCGCCCGTTTGCGCCGGATGCGGCCGGTCACCCGGCGGGTGGCCTTGTAGATGTCCTCGCGCGAGAAGAAGAAGGGCAGGGTCGGTTCCGCCGGCTCGACATGTTCCACGGCAAGGCCGACGGCGGTGATGACGTGGTCGTCGTCGATCGCGCGCACCACCAGGTCGATGTCGCCATAGGCGACGCGGTCGGTCGGCTCCACGTCGTCGCCGAGCTCGCGCATCATGAAGGCGCGCAAGGTCAGGTCCGCATCGCCCTTGTTGACATGGAAGCCGTAGAGCGCACCGAGTTCCGCCAGCCGGGTCTCCGGGTCGAGGTCGAAGTCGCCGAACAGCGCCGGGTCGTTCTCCTCCTGCGTCGCGGCGGCGAACAGCGTGTCGAGCACCGGCACCTGGCGCGGGTTGGCGAGGATGTAGAGCCGGTCGCCGGGCTGCGGCTTGCCGGCCTTCTGCAGGCGGATGTTGCGGCCCTCGCGCAGGATCAGCACCGGCCGCGCCCAGCGGGGAATGCGCTCGCCTCTCGCGACCGGGCTCGCCGGATGGACGGTGTAGCCGACCAGCTCCAGGTCCTGTCCGCCGGGCAGCTCCAGCTCGATCCGGTCGACCGGTCCCATGCGCGCCGGCACGGTCAGCTTCAGCCAGCGCGCCATCGGGCGGATCGTCCAGCCCTGCAGCACCAGCGAGGTCAGCACGATCAGGAAGGTGACGTTGAAGATCTCCTGCGCGTTCGGCAGGCCGGAGATCAGCGGCAGGATGGCGAGCAGGATCGACACCGCACCGCGCAGGCCCACCCAGGACACGAAGGCGATCTCGCTGCGGGAAAAGCCGAAGGGCATCAGGCAGAGCCAGACCGCGAAGGGCCGGGCGAGGAAGATCAGCACCGCGGCAAGGCCGAAGCCCTGCACCGCCACGTCGCCGAACTGCGAGGGCGCGGCGAGCAGGCCGAGCGTGACGAACATGCCGATCTGGCTGAGCCAGGTCGTGCCGCCCTGGAACTTCTTGAGCGAAGGCTGCTGGCGCATGCGCACGTTGCCGCACAGGATGCCGGCGACATAGACCGCCAGGAAGCCGCTGCCGCCGACCAGGGTGGTCACGGTCATCAGGACCAGCGCCAGCGCCAGCACCAGGATGGGGTAGAGCGCGGCCTCGAGCTTGATGCGATTGACGATCTGCACGATGGCATAGCCGCCGGAAAGGCCGGCCAGCAGGCCGAGACCCATCTGGCGGACGAATTCCAGGATCATCTCGGCGCCGGCCGCCGCATCCGCTTCCACCGAGCCGGCGGTGATCATGCCGATCAAGGTCACCGTGAGGAAGATGGCCATCGGGTCGTTCGAGCCGGATTCGACCTCCAGCGTCGCGGAGATCATTTCGCGCAGGTTCACCCCGCCGACCCGCAGCAGGAAGAACACCGCGGCCGCGTCGGTCGAACCGACGATGGCGCCGAGCAGCAGGCCGTCCGTCCAGGCCCATCCGAACAGGTAATGCGCCGCCGCGCCGACGACGCCCGCGGTCAGGGCAACGCCGACGGTCGCCAGCGCCAAGGCCGGCGCGGCCGCCAGGCGGAACGTCGCCAGCCGGGTGCGGAACCCGCTGTCGAACAGGATGAAGGTGAGGGCGATGGAGCCGATGAAATAGGCGGCCCTGGTGTCGGAGAAGGCGATGCCGCCCGGCCCGTCCTCGCCGGCGGCCAGACCCACCACCAGGAACACCAGCAGCAACGGTGCGCCGATGCGGAAGCTCACCAGCGACGTGAACACCGAAAGGGCGACGAGCCCGGCGGCGATCAGGATCAGCAGGTTGAGCGTTTCGAACATCGGCAGGTATTCTCCGGGCGCGGTGCGATCGCGCCGTGTCTGGACCGTGACGACCTCTCGGTTATCGGCAAATCGCGCCCGAAGCGGGGCGGAACATGGATATTGTATTGATATGAGTTAAAAAAATGGCGGTGCCAGGCACCGCCAAGGGGTTTTCTTCGGCAAAATGTCCTGCCGTCACGCCGCCGCGCGTTGCGCCCCCGCCGGTGCGGCGCCGAGCGCGCCGCTGTCCTGTCCGTAGGCGCGGCCGAAACGGTTGGCGAGGAAGGCACTGAGCGGGATCGCCTCCTGCGTGACGAAGCCGCGTGCCGGCAGCGTTCCGTCGCGCAGCATGTCCAGCGTCGCGCAGATGCCCGATGCGGTGGTGATCTGGATCGCGCTCCAGGTCTCGCCGGCCACGTCCTGCGCGGTCACCCGGTACACCGCCGACATCTGCTCGCGCTGGTCGCCGCGCCGGCCCGAGGCGGTGATGAACACCAGCACCACGTCCTGCCGGGTGATCGGCACCGCCGTCTCCAGCACGTCGCGCATCAGGTCGCGGCGGTCCTTCAGGCCGAGATCGGTGAGCAGCAGCCGCATGATGTCGCGGTGGCCGGGATAGCGCACGGTGAGGTAGCGCAGGTTGCGCACCCGCCCCGCCAGCGTCTCGGCCAGCGAGCCGAGCCCCCCGGAAGTGTTGAACGCCTCGTAGTCGACGCCGTCCAGCGAGAAGGTCTCGTAGCCTTCCAGCGGCTGCAGCAGCGTCCGCTCGCCGTCGAGCACCGCTTCGCAGGGGTTGCAGTATTCGTTGATCAACCCGTCCGTCGACCAGGTGAGATTGTATTTCAGCGCATTGGTCGGGTAGCGGGGCAGGGCGCCGACCCGCAGGGTCAGGTTCTCCAGCGCGTCGAAGCGGCCGGCAAGGTCGTGCGCGGCGATGGAGACGAAGCCCGGCGCCAGGCCGCATTGCGGCGCAAACGCCGTCTGCGCGCCCTCGGCCAGCGCCTTCACGGCCTTGGTCGAGGCGACGTCCTCGGTCAGGTCGAGATAATGCGCGCCGGCGCGCTTTGCCGCGCGGGCAATGGTCTGGGTGAGAAAGAACGGGGCGGCCGACAGCACCGCGCGGTGGCCGGCGAGTGCCGCTACCAGCGCCTCCTCGTCGGCGACATCCACCTGCGCCACGGCAATGTCCGGGCGCCGTGCGGCGGCGAGCGCGGCCGCGTCCCGGTCGGCGATGGTCACGCGGTAGTCGCCGGTTGCGGCGAGCAGGGCGGCGATGGTGCGGCCGATCTTTCCCGCACCGACGATGAGCACTGGCCAGACAGTCATGTCGAAATCTCCTCTGGATGGTGTTTCCACGAGGATATCCCGGCCCATGTCCGGATATCAGGACACAGTGCGCCGAAGATGGCGCGGCTTCCGGTAATATGACGGAGTATCCGACTAAACGCCGGAGGCTTCCATCCGGTTGCGGCGCACGAAGTCGGAGGGCGTCATGCCGTATTCGCGCAGGAACAGCTGCGAGAAGCGGCTGGGATTCGCATAGCCGACCGCCAGCGCCGTCTCGGTCACCGTCGCCCCGTCGCGCGCCAGCAGCGTGCGCGCCTCCTCCATCCGCGACTTCTGCAGGAAGCTGTAGACCGGCAGGCCGAACTGCTGGCGGAACCCGTCCTTCAGCCGCTTTTCGCTGAGGCCGACGCAGGTCGCGAGGTCGTGGATCGTCCAGCTGCGGTCGAGCTGGCGCAGGAGCGTGTTCTTCGCCTCGTTGAGCTTGCGCGAGTCGCGCAGGATCTTGGTCTTCTGGCAGAACAGCGGCTCGCGCATCATCGAGATCGCGGCGGTGAGCAGGTCGAGGCAGCGCGCCTCGATGGCCAGGTCCTCGCAGCCGCGGTCGAGCCCGCTGGCGACCAGCCCGGCGGCCAGCGCGTCGATCATCTCCGTCGCCGGGAACCGGCCGACCCAGAACGAGCCGGTGGCGGCCACCGTCAGCGGATGCCCGCTCAAGGCCTGCTCGAACAGCGCCGTCGCGTCGAGCCGGCGCAGGAAGGCCTCGCTGGCGCGGATCTCGATGCCGCGGAAGCGCGTGTCCGCCGGCACGTCGTAGCCGCCGCTGAGCGGCGTCCTGGAAAAGATCATCAGCGCCGAGCGCGGATCGTAGTCCAGCCGCACGGCGCGCGGATCGCCGTCCAGCGCCCGCAGCATGCTGCTGCCGGTGGCGTGTTGCAGGATGACGATGGTCAGGCCCGGCGCCATGTTGGCTGTGCGGCGGAAACGGTCCTGCAGCTGCAGGTCGTAGACGGACAGTTCCAGCCCGAGGCGGATGCCGAAGCGACGGAATTCTCCGTCGACCGCCATCTCCGTCAGGCCGCTGTGGCTTGGCTGCCGCACCGCGAGGTCGAACTCGCTGGCAGCCTGGCTCAAAGGGCGCTCTTCGATGTTCAGAGCCATTCGAACCTCTCCCGGGGCTGTGCACCAGAAAAGTGCCTAGAGGGACTAGTGCACGCAAAAATAAGTATCGATTGGGGCCTTGCCGGCCCGGATCGGGGTAGCGGGCACGTCCATGATCTCCAATTCTTGACTGAAAAAGTCAACATTTAATCGCGCTCCCCCGAAACCCGCCTGTTCCTCGAAATGCGCCATTCGCCACGGGAAAACAGACGGTTATCGCACTGCGACAGGTTAGCTGGAGTTCATGCATGTCCGTTGTCTCGCCTGAGGTTCCTGCCGTCGAAACGCTGGTCGATGCCATTGCGCACTGGGCCGGGAAGCGGGGGGAGGAGATCGCGCTCGACTTCCGCGCCCGTACCGGCGCCGAGCCGGTGACGCTCACCTATGCGCAGCTTTCGGCGAGCGCCCGCGCGCTGGCTGCACGTCTGGCGCGCGAAGGGCATCGCGGCGACCGGGTGCTGATCCTGCTGCCCTCCGGCATCGACTATGTGGTCGCGCTTCTGGGCTGCATGCAGGCCGGCTTCATCGGCGTGCCCGTCAACCTGCCGGGTCCCTCGCGCGTCCGGCGGGTGCTCGGCAAGGTCGGGCCGATCGCCGCCGACTGCAAGCCCCGCTTCATCGTCACCACCGACGAGATCCGCCGCCAGTCGCAGGCCGACCTCGACGCCTTCGCGCAGCAGGCCGGCGCCCGCGTCCTCATCCTCGATGCGCCTTGCGAGCGGTGCGCGTGGCAGGGCGATCCCCTTCGCGGCACCGACACCGCCTTCCTGCAATACACCTCCGGCTCGACCGGCGAGCCCAAGGGCGTGATCAACGGCCACGCCCCCCTGATGCGCAACCTGCGCTTCATCTCCCGCCTGCTGGCACCGAAAGAGCGGCCCGTCGTCGTCAGCTGGCTGCCGCTCTATCACGACATGGGGCTGATCATGGGCGTCTTCGCGCCTCTGGTCGCCGGCGGCAAGGCGGTCGTCCTGTCGCCGACCTCCTTCGTCGCCGATCCGCTCCACTGGCTGGAGGTGGCCTCGGCGGAAGGGGCGGGCATGATGCCGTGCCCGGCCTTCTCCATGGATGCCTGCGTCGAGCGCTACGACGCGGCGCGCTGCGCTGCTCTCGACCTCAGCCGCCTGGAGAGTTTCATTCCCGCCGCAGAGCCGGTGCTGCCGCGCCAGGTCGCGGCCTTCCAGCAGACCTTCGCGCCGCACGGGCTGAGGCCGGAGGCGATCCGCCCGGCCTATGGCCTTGCCGAGGCGACGCTGCTGGTCACGACCGGCTTTGCGCCGGCCGGCCCGCGGCATCTTTCCATCGAGGCCGCCGCGCTGGAGGAGGGGCGGGCTGTTCCGGTCGAGGCGGGCGCTGCCGGTGCGCGCACCTATGTCTCCAACGGCGCCGAGACCGACGGCCAGGACGTGCGCATCGTCGACCCGGAAACGCTCCAGACCCTGCCCGAGGGCCGGGTCGGCGAGATCTGGGTCGGCGGCGACGAGATCGCCTGGGGCTATTGGGGCAACGAGGCGGCGACCGCCGCCACCTTCCGCGCCGTTCCCGCCGACGGGTCGGGAGAGGCCGCTCGGGGAGGGCCGTTCCTGCGCACCGGCGATCTCGGCTTCCTGCAGGACGGCCATCTCTATGTGACGGGCCGGCTCAAGGACATGATGATCCTGCGCGGCCAGTGCCACTATCCCAACGACCTGGAGGCAAGTCTCGTCGGCGCGCATCCGGCCATCGTCGGCGGCGCGGCGGCGGCCTTTGCCATCGATGACGCACAGGGGCGCGAGGCGGTCGTGCTGGTGCAGGAGGTGCGCCGCGACGGGTCGCTCGATGCGGGCGAGGTCGAAAGCGCGATCCGCGAGGTGATCGCGCGCGAACACGGGCTGGCGCTCGCCGATGTCGTGCTCATCCGCAAGGGCACGTTGAAGCGCACCACCAGCGGCAAGGTCCGGCGGGCGGAGATGCGCCGCGCCTATCTTGCCGGCGACCTGGTCCTCGCGGTAGCGCCCGTGGCCGAGGAGCCTGCTTCCCGACTGGCGCCGGCGGCCGACGGCTATCGTGCGCTGGTGGCGGAGATCGCCGCCGCAGCGCTCGGCCTCGGCTCGGCACGCCGGATCGACCCGCAGGCGAGCCTGTTCGCCCTCGGCTTCGATTCCCTGGCGGCGACGCAGGCGATTGCCGCCCTCGAGGGCCGGCTCGGCCGCCAGCTGCCCGAAGGACTGCTCTTCGACCATCCGACGGTCGCCTCGCTCGCCGACTGGCTGACCCGCAGCGAACAGGCAAGCGGCGAGGCGGCGGAAACGGCGGCTCCGTCCCGCGCCGATGCCCGAGCCGCATCCGGTTCCGCCCCGCGCGCCGAGCCGCTGGCGATCATCGGCCTGTCCTGCCTGTTTCCCGGCGGCGACGAGGACTTCGACGATCCCGCGCGCTTCTGGTCCTTCCTGATGCAGGGCGGCGATGCGGTGCGTCCGCTCAGCCCTGCGCGCTTTGCGCCGGAACCGGAGATCCCCGGCTTCGGCGCCTGCCTCACGCGCGTCGACGGGTTCGACGCCGCCTTCTTCGGCATGGGCGCCCGCGAGGCGATCAACACCGATCCGCAGCAGCGCCTGTTGATGGAGGCCGCCTGGCACGCGCTGGAGGATGCCGGGATTCCGCCCTCCCGCCTTGCCGGCACGGATACCGGCGTCTTCATCGGCATCGGCACCGGCGACTACGGCCACATTCCCTTCGCCACCGGCGACCGCTCCCATCTCGACCCCTATTACGGCACCGGCACGGCCTTCGCCGCCGCCGCCGGCCGGCTCTCCTTCTTCTTCGACTGGCACGGGCCGAGCCTTGCCGTCGACACCGCCTGCTCCGCCTCTCACGCGGCGGTTCACAACGCCTGCCAGGCGCTGCGCCTTGGCGAATGCGGGGTGGCGCTGGCCGGCGGCGTCAAGCTGCAGATGCTGACCGAGATCGACCTGGTGCTGGCGCGCGCCGGCATGCTGGCCGCCGACGGGCGGTGCAAGACCTTCGATGCCTCGGCCGACGGCTATGTGCGCGGCGAGGGGCTCGGCATGGTCGTGCTCAAGCGCCTGTCCGACGCGCTGCGCGACGGCGACCCGATCCGCGCCGTGGTGCTGGAGAGCGTGCTGGCGCAGGACGGCGCCAGCGCCGGCCTCTCCGCGCCGAATGCCGCCGCGCAGCGCCGGATGATCGACACCGCCTTGAGGCGTGCCGGCCTGACGCCGGGCGACATCGACTATCTGGAGCTGCACGGCACCGGCACCCGGCTCGGCGATCCCATCGAATATCGCGCCGTGCGCGACGTCTTCGCCGGCCGGCCGAAGGACGACCCGCTCTATCTCGGCTCGGTGAAGACCAATATCGGCCATCTGGAAGCCGGCGCCGGCATCGCCGGCCTGATCAAGGCGGTGCTGGCGGTGGAGGCGGGGCAGGTGCCGCCGCATCTCCATCTCAATGAGGTCAATCCGGAGATCGGCCTGGGCGAGATCCCCGCCGTGGTGCCGGACCGGGCGACCGACTGGCCGCGCCGGGGCTCCCTCCGGCGGGCCGGCGTCACGTCCTTCGGCTTTGCCGGCACCATCGGCCATATCCTGCTGGAACAGGCGCCAGAACAGGCGCCAGAACAGGCCGCCGGGCAGGCGGCCGATGGCCCGCCGCCGCCGCTGCTGCTCGCCTTCTCCGCCCGCAGCCGCGAGGCGGCGGACAGCCTGTGCCGCGCCTTCGCCGAGCGCCTGTCGCAGCCGGGCACGGATGCCCGCGCGCTGGTCAATGCGGCCGCCCATCACCGCGACCATGAGGCCGGGCACCGGGTTGCGGTTGCTGCCGGCGATGCGGCGGGGCTCGTTGCCGAGCTGGAGCGGGCGGTCTGCGAGGACCGTCCGGCCAAGCCTGCCCGCATCGCCTTCCTCTTCACCGGGCAGGGCGCGCAATATCCGGCCATGTGCCGGGGGCTCTACGACGCCGAGCCGGTGTTCCGCGAGGCCTTCGACCGCGCCGACGCGGCGCTGCTGCCGCATCTCGGCCGATCCATCCGCGATCTCGTCTTTAATGCCGGCGAAGAGGAGCTGCGGCGCACGGAATTCGCCCAGCCGGCGCTCTTCGCGGTGCAGTTCGCGCTGGCGCGGCTGTGGCGCGCCTTCGGCGTTGAGCCCGCCGCCGTCATCGGTCATTCCATCGGCGAGTTCGCCGCCTTCGTCCATGCCGGCATGCTGGAGCTCGATGATGCGGCCCGCGTCATCGCCCGCCGCGGCCGCTTGATGCAGGAACTCCCCGAGGCCGGCGCGATGCTCGCCGTCCGCCTGCCGCAGGACGAGGCGGAGGCGCTGGCCGATCAGCACGGCCTGTCGCTCGCCGCCGTCAACTCCTCCGCCGATGCGGTGCTGGCCGGCAGCGAGGACAAGGTGGAGCGGCTCGCCGCGCTGCTGGAGCGGCAGGGCGTCAGCGCCCGCCGCCTGCATGTCTCGCACGCCTTCCACTCGGCCCTGATGGAGCCGATGCTGGCGCCCTTCGCAGAGGTGACCGCGGATATCGCGCTTACCGAGCCGCGGCTTGCGGTCTTCTCGACCGTCACCGGCGCGCAGCTTCGCCAAGCGCCCGGCGCCGACTACTGGGGCAACCAGGCCCGCCGCACCGTCCGCTACGCCGAGGCGCTGGGGCGCGCCTTCGAGGCCGGCTGCGACACCTTCGTCGAGATCGGCCCGCGGCCGGTGCTCACGATGCTCTCCCAGCGCGAGGCCCAGCACCGCGATCTGACCGGCGCGCTGTTCCTGGCGAGCGCCGCGCCGGACGATGCGGGCGGCCTGATGCTGCGCCGCAGCCTTGCCGCGCTCTACCGGCGCGGCGTCGACGCCAATCGCGCGGCCGTGTTCCGGGGCGAGCGCGCGCGTCCCTCGCAGCTGCCGCTCTACCCCTTCGTGCACACGTCCTACTGGCTCGACTACGGCGCCTCGCAGCCGGCCCGCGCCGCCTTGCCGGCCCCTGGTCGCGACAGCTCCGGCGTGCTGCCGCTCTACCGCGTCGAGTGGGATGAGGTCGAGCTGCCCCCCGTGGCCCCGGCATCCGCATCTGTCCCCGCCACGCCCCTGATCACCGTCGGCGGGTCGCCGGACCTTGTCCGCGCCCTTCGCGAGGCCGCGCCGGGGCGGGAGATCGCCGCTTGCGGCAGCGATGAGCAATTCATCGGAAATCCCGAACAGCCGATCGTCTGGCTCGATGGGTTCGAAGCCGAAGGGGAGGACGCAGCGCCGAATGTCTCGGTCTTGTGGAGATTGATACGCCTTTCCCAAAAGTTGCAGTCGCGTTCGCAAAAATTCCGCATCCTGCTCCCCACCCGTGGCGCGCAGGGCGAGAACGGCACGGATGCGCCATTTCAGGCCGCGTTCTGGGGCGCGGCGCGTTCGCTTTCGATCGAATGCCCGGACCTGCAGATCCTGCTCGTCGACATCGCTCCGGACTGCGATCCGGCCGGGATATTCACGGAGCTGCTGCCGCGGCTGGAGGCCGTTTTCGAAGAGCAGGACATGTTGCAGGCGCGCGCCGACGGCTGGTTCTCGCCGCGCATAACCGCACTGGAAGCACCGGCTCCGCAAGAGGCTGCGAGCCTGCCGGTCGACGGGGCATATCTCGTATGCGGCGGAGCCGGCGCGACCGGTGCGCATGTGGTCGAGTGGCTGGCCGCAAAGGGCGTCCGGCATATCGTCGTCACCGCCCGCAGCGCGCCGGGGCCGAGGGCGCGCGCCGCCCATGAGCGCTTGCGGCTTGCGGGCGTCGACATTCGCCATGTCGAGGCGGATGTCGCCGACGAGGCGGCGATGGCCGCCGTCCTTGCCGGCATCGACGGGGAGAACGTGCCGCTGCGCGGCGTCTTCCATTGCGCCGGCATCGGCCTTTTCGACACGCTGGAGGAGCTGGGTGAGGAGAATTTCTCGGCCGTGCTGCGCTCCAAGCTGCAGGGCTCTGCAGTGCTGCACCGCCTGACCGAGCACCGCACCGACCTTGCCGCCTTCGTGCTGTTCTCCTCCATCTCCGGCGTCTGGGGTTCGCGGCTGCAGATCCATTACGGCGCCGCCAATGCCTACCAGGATGCGCTCGTGCGCTCGCGTCGCGCCCGCGGTCTGCCGGGGTTATCCATCGCCTGGGGGCCATGGGGTGGCAAGGGCGGGCTCTCCGACCTGGAGGATAACCTCCTCGACCTGCTGCGCCGCGCCCGCATCCACAAGTTCGAGCCGGCGCGCGGCATTGCCACGTTGGACCGGCTCGTGACGGGACCCGGCGGCACTGTCGTCGCCGTCGATGTGGAGTGGCCGGCCTTCGCGCCGCTCTACCGCGCCTTCGGGCGCAGCGACCTGCTGGCCCGTGTCGCGCCGGCGCTCGCCGGGCCTGTCGAGGGCGAGCGTCCGGACTGGTCCCGCCTGTCGGAAGACGAGCGCCGCCAGACGGTCGGCGCCTTCGTCGACGCGGCGCTGCGCGAGGTTCTGAAGGTCGATGCCGGCGTGTTGAGCGACGAGGCGGACCTCATCGGTCTCGGCCTCGATTCCATCCTGGTGATGGATCTCGCCCGCGTCATCGCCCGCGATCTCGGCCTTGCCTGCCCGCTGCGGGCGATCTTCGAGAATGCGACGCCCGGACGCCTGCGCGCCCATCTGGTCGCGCTCGCCGGCGAGGCCGAGCCTTCGGAAAGGAGCGGGGATATTTCGGCCGGCAGCGGCGGGCAGGGCCTGATCCTTGCCGATGCCAATGCCCGCCACGAGCCGTTCCCGCTCACCGAACTGCAATACGCCTACTGGGTCGGCCGCGATCCCCGACATGTCCTCGGGGGCATCGCCTGCCACGCCTATCTTGAGACCGAGCCGGATACCCCCTTCGACATCGCCCGTCTGGAGGAGGCCTGGAACCTGCTGATCGCCCGCCACGACGCGCTGCGGCTGGTCGTCGACGATACGGGCCGCCAGCGCATCCTCGCCGAGGTGCCGCGCTACCGCATTGACGTGACGGACCTTTCCGAGGCGGATGCGGACCGCATCGCTTATCACCTGCTGGAGATGCGCGACACCCTCTCGCATCAGGTGCTCGATCCCTCGGTCTGGCCGATGTTCGACATCCGCCTGACGCGCATGCCCGGCGGCCGCGACCGCCTGCACATTTCCATCGACATGCTCATCAACGATGCGATGAGCAGCCAGATCCTCTGGCAGGAATGGCAGGCGATCTACCTTTCCGGCTCGGCAGAGGCCGCCGGCCTGCCGCCCTTCACGATCTCCTTCCGCGACTATGTCCTGGCCAAATCGGCCCCGGATGCGGAGCGCCAACGCCGCTTCGAGACCGACCGAACCTACTGGCTGGCGCAGCTCGACGAGCTGCCGCAGGGACCGCAGCTGCCGCTGGCGCGTGCGCCGGAACATATTGGTGCACCGCGCTTTTCGCGGCTGCAGGCCGGTCTCGACGCAGCTCGCTGGGAGGCGTTGAAGGCGCAGGCCCGCAAGGTCGGAGTGACGCCTGCCGGCCTGCTGGTCGGCGTCTTCGGCGAGGTGCTCGCCGCCTGGAGCGATCAGGCGCGCTTCTCGCTCAACCTGACGATCTTCGACCGCCTCGCCCTGCATGAGGACGTGCCCCGGCTGGTCGGCGACTTCACCTGCCTGACCCTGCTCGCCCTCGATTTCGAGGCGGCGATGCCGCTCGGCGAGCGCCTGCGCGACGTGCAGGGACGCATGTTCGAGGCGCTGGAGCACCGGACCTTCAGCGCGGTCGACGTGTTGCGCGAGTTGAACCGCGGCGAGGCCGGCCGGCAGTTCGCAGCGCCGGTGGTCTTCACCAGCCAGCTCGGCATGCAGGACCCCACCAAGGGGACCTCGGAGGGCGATGTGCTCGGGCGGCTTGTCCACGGCATCACCCAGACGCCGCAGGTCTGGCTCGATCATCAGGCGGGCGAGCAGGACGGGGCGCTCGTCTACAACTGGGATGTGGTCGACGGCCTGTTCCCCGCCGGCCTCGTCGAGGGGATGTTCACGGCCTACGGCGCCCTGCTGGAGCGGCTGGCCGATGAAGCCAAGACGTGGCACGAACCGGTCGGCGATCTGCGGCCGGAGAGCCAGAGAAAGGTGCGCCGCGCGGTCAACGAGACGGCACGGGAGCTGCCGCTCGACCTGCTCGATGCGCCGTTCTTCCGCAAGGCGCAGGCGATGCCGCAAGCCTTGGCGCTGGTTGCCGGGGGGAGGTCCTACTCCTACGGCGAACTGGCCGGCTGGGTCCGGCGTCTTGCAGGCGGGCTGCGGCAGGCCGGCATCCGCCGCGGCGAGCGTGTCGCCGTGCTGATGGAAAAGGGCGCGGAGCAGGCCGCCGCCTGCCTCGCCATCCTGTCGCAGGGCGGCGTGTATGTCCCCGTCGATCCGGCGATCCCCTCGCAGCGCTTTGCCAGCATCGTCGAGACGAGCGGCATCCGGCTGGGACTGACACAGGCGCGGCTGACGGAGCGGCTGCCGGAGTTTTCCGGAAAGCTTGTCCTTGCCGACGAGGAGGCCTGCGACGGCTATGAGGAGGCGGGGCCGGCGAGCGGACGGGCACTCTCCGACGAGGCCTATGTCATCTACACCTCCGGCTCGACCGGAACGCCGAAGGGTGTGCTGATCGACCATCGCGGGGCGTCGAACACGGTCCTCGACATCAACGCCCGCTTCGATGTGGATGAAAACGACCGCATCTTCGGTTTCTCGGCGCTCGGCTTCGACCTGTCGGTCTACGACCTCTTCGGTAGTTTCGCGGCCGGGGCGGCGCTCGTGCTGCCCGATCCGGAGGGAACGCACGATCCCTCGCACTGGGCGGAGCTGATCGCCCGCCTCCGTGCCACGGTCTGGAACTCGGTGCCGGCGGTCTGCGATCTGCTGCTCGGGGAGACGGAGGCCGATCTCTCCAGCCTGCGCCTCGTCCTGCTGTCGGGCGACTGGGTGCCGCTGAAACTGCCGGCGATCCTGCGCGAGCGGGTGCCGGGGGCGCGGCTCATCGCCATGGGCGGGGCGACCGAGGCCTCGATCTGGTCCAACTGGTTCGAGGTGGAGGAGGTGCAGCCCGGCTGGACCTCGATCCCCTATGGCACGCCGCTGTCCAACCAGAGCTACCGGGTGCTGGATGCGCGCCTGCGCGACCGGCCCGACTGGGTGATCGGCGACCTGCATATCGGCGGCGTCGGCCTGGCCCTCGGCTATGAGGGGGACAAGGAGCGGACCGAAGCCGCGTTCGTCCGGCATCCGGACGGCGAACGGCTTTACCGGACCGGGGACATGGCGCGCTACTGGCCGGACGGGATCATCGAGTTCCTGGGCCGCCGGGACACCCAGGTGAAGATTGCCGGCCACCGGATCGAACTGGGGGATATCGAGGCGGCACTGGCCGGCCATGCGGGGATACGCGACGCGGTGGTCGATGTCGTGGGCTCGCAGGAGCGGGGCCGGCGCCTGGTCGCCTGGCTGCGCCTTGAGGGCAGCCATCCCGACTTCCACGAGACGCTTGCCGCCGATCCGGCGGAGGCCGCAGCCATTGCTGCCTCGCTCGGGGACACGCTTGCCGGCGGCATGCAGGCCATCGCCCTGCCGCAGGGGAGGGCCGATGCCTATGCGGCCTGGCAAGCAGGGCTTGCGGCGCGCACCCTGGCGGACCTGTTCGCCGAAGCGGGACTGCCCGTGGAGGGGGACAAGACCTTCGACCCGCAGGACGCGGTTGCCGCCCTCGGTCTCGTCTCCGACTTCCGGCCGCAGCTCCCGCGCTGGCTGGCCCATCTGGAACGGCAGGGCGTGCTGAGGCGCGCCGGAGACCGCTTCCGCTTCGGTGCCTTGCCGTCCTCCTGGGAGGAGATGGAAGACGGAGCGCGCGAGGCGGGACAAGCCCGCGACCTCGTCGTCCGCCTCAAGGGACTGGTGCCGGAGATCGCGGTCGTGCTGCGCGGCGAGATGGATCCGCTGGAACTCTTCTATGCCGACGGGGCCGATCTCAGCCCGGAACGGCTGGCCCGGCTGCATCCTTGCGCGGTCGACGCTCATCGCCGGATCGGCGAAGCGCTCGCGGAGATGGCGAAGGCGGCCGGCCGGCCTCTGCGTGTCCTGGAGCTCGGCGCCCGCGGCGGCGTCGCCACCCGCGACTGGCTGAGCGGCCTGACAGAGGCGGCCGCAGGAGAGCCCGCCCGGACGCTCATTGATCTGGTGCTGGCCGATCCCTCGCCCTTGCTGCTGGCCGAGGCGACGCGCGACCTGCCGGGCGGTGTGAACGCGGCAACCGTGGTGCTCGATCCCGAAGGCACCCTGCCGGCGGAACTTGATCCCAACAGCTTCGACGTCGTCCTTGCCTTCAATGCCCTGCACCGGGCGCGCGACGTCGGCGACCTTCTGGCGAATGCCCGCTCGCTGCTGAAGCCGGCCGGGCACCTTCTGGCGGTGGAACTGACCGTCAACGGTCCGATGATCGACCTGACGGCCGGGTTGATCGAGCGCGGCTTTGCCGGGCTTGCCGACCAGCGGAAGGAGAGCGGTCTGCCGTTGATGGCCGCCCCGGCCTGGATGCAGAGCCTCGGATCGGCCGGTTTCGACGCGGCCATGGCTCTCGATCCTGCCGACAATGGCGATCTTGCGGTCCTGGTCGCCCGCAATGTCGACCCGGCCGTGCGCTTCCGTTCCGAGCGGGTGATCCGTCATCTGGAACGGGTGCTGCCGGCCTATATGGTGCCGCGCCAAGTGGTGCCGCTGGCGGCGCTGCCGCTGTCGGCAAACGGCAAGGTGGACCGCAAGCGCCTGCCGATGCCGGGGGAGGCGGCCCCGGAACAGCAGGCGATGGCCGCCCCGCGCAGCGAGAGCGAACGCCGGCTGGCCGCGATCTGGAGCGAACTGCTCGGCCACGAGGTCGGGCGGGATGCCAATTTCTTCGCGGCCGGCGGCGACAGCCTGATTGCCGTGCGGATGACCGAGCGCATCCGCGCGGTCTTCGGGCGCAAGGTGAAGCTGCGGAGCATTTTCGCGATGCAGGACCTTGCCGAACTCGCCGCCCATCTCGACGACCTGGGCCGGGAGGGGCAGGAGGCTTCCGGCGAGGCGCCGGTGCAACTTTCTGTCGATCCGCACGCGCAGTTCGAGCCGTTCCCGCTCACGGATGTGCAGCAGGCCTATTTCATCGGCCGCCAGCCGCTGTTTCCGCTGGGAGGGGTGTCGACGCACATCTTTGCGGAGATCGACGTCACCGATCTTTCCGCCGAGGCGCTGGGCTGGGCGTGGAACCGGCTGGTGCAGCGACACGGCATGTTGCGGGCGGTAATCGACGAGGAGGGCAACCAGCGGATCCTGCCGCAAGTGCCGGTCTTCTCGGCGATGACCGCGGACCTCACGGAGGGCGACGAGGCGGCGCTGGAGCACTGGCTGGAGCGCCAGCGCCGGGAGATGAGCCACCGGGTCTACGACACGGCGCAATGGCCGCTGTTCGACGTGCGCATGGCCAAGCATGCAGGCGGCGTCCGGCTGCTGGTCAGTCTCGACAATCTGGTTTGCGACGGGCGCAGCATGGTCATGATCCTGTCCGAATGGGCAGCGCTCGCCCGTGACCGCGAGACTGTGCTGCCGCCGCTGGACCTGTCCTTCCGCGATGTGGTGCTGCACTGGGAGAGCGAGGAAGCCTCGCCCGCCCATGCGGCGAGCCTGGAGCACTGGTTCGCCCGCCTGCCGGATTTGCCGCCGGCACCAAACCTGCCCTTGCGGCGCAAGCCCGAGGACCTGACGCCGCCGCGTTTCGCACGTCTTGCCGGAACGTTGTCGCACGCCGAGTGGGCAGCCTTCCGCGCCCATGCAGCGGCTGCCGGCCTGTCGCCTAACGCGGCGCTGCTCTCCGCCTATGCGGCGAGCCTTCGCGGCGGCGGGGGCGGCGACCGCTTCAGCCTCAACCTGACGCTGTTCCGCCGCGATCCGATCCATCCGCAGATCGACCTTCTGGTCGGCGACTTCACCTCGCTGCTGCTGGTGCCGTTCGAGGCGCGCGAAGGGGAGGGCTTCGCCGCCGCCGCACGCCGCCTGCAGGATCGGCTGATGGAGGATCTCGAGCATGCCCGCGTTTCGGCGGTGCGGGTGATGCGCGAGGCCGCAAGGCGCGGCACGGATGCACAGGCGCTCGCCGTTCCCGTGGTCTTCACCAGCGGTGTCGGCGTCGACAACACGGCGTCCGACGGCCGCACCGCAGACTGGCTGGGCCGGTTCACCGGCGGCATCACCCAGACGCCGCAGGTCTGGATCGATCATCAGGTCGTCGACCGGGACGGCGAGCTTGCCTTCAACTGGGACCATGTCGAAGGCCTGTTCGACGGCGAGTGGATCGAAGGCGTGTTCAACGCCTATTGCCGGATGCTGTCGGACCTGGCGGCGGATGCGAACGCATGGCAGGCCCTGCTTGCCGCGGTCGAGCCCGCGGCTGCCGGCGCGTTGCCGGACACCGATGGCGTCGAGACCAGCGAGGACGCAGAGGCCGACGAGACCCGGAGCGGACCCGTCGACGGGGCGATTGCCGAGCTGATCGCCGACCTGCTGGCTCAGGAACTCGGCACCGGGCCGGTGGACCGGAGCGCCAGCTTCTTCGAGCTGGGGGCGACGTCGCTGACCTTGCTGCGGCTGCACCAGAAGCTGCGCAAGGCTCTGGGGCGCAACTTCCCCGTCGTCGCCATGTTCGCGCACCCCAGCGTTCAGGCGCTTGCCGGCCATCTGGGAGCGCCCGAGCCCGTGCTGGCCGGAGAGGCCGGGCATGCCGGCACACGCCGTGCGGCGGGGCGGGCCAATGCCGAGCGCCGGCGCCGTGTGCGCGAGCTGTGAACCGCCATCTCCCTTCACTTCATTCAGGACGTCCCATGCGCGCTTTCGACATGAGCCTTTTCACCGAGATCTATCAGGACGTGGAACCGGTCGCGATCATCGGGGCGGGATGCCGCTTCATGGGCGCGGCGGATCCCTTCACCTTCTGGCGGCGGCTTGCCGATGGCGAGGAACTCTCGCGCCGGGTCACCGCGCAGGATCTCGCCGCTGCCGGTCTCGATCCCGCGCTGCTGGAACGGGACGACTTCGTTCCCGTCGCCAGCGTCGTCGACGAAGCCGAGCATTTCGACGCAGGCCTCTTCGGCTATTCGCCGGCGGAGGCCGCGACCATCGACCCGCAGCAGCGCCTGTTCCTCGCCTGCTCGCGCGAGGCGCTGGACATGGCAGGGCTGGCAGGCTCGGTCGCCGGCATGCGCATCGGGGTCTTCGGCTCCGCGCGCATGAGCACTTTCGTCATGCCGCAGCCGGAGGACGTGCTGTCGGCCGGCCAGTCGCGGACCTTCCAGCGGCTGATCGGCAACGACAAGGACTATCTGGCAACGCGCACGGCCTACAAGCTGGGTCTGACGGGGCCGGCGCTGACGGTCCAGACGGCGTGCTCCAGTTCGCTGGTGGCGGTGCATGTGGCCTGCGAACAGCTGCGCAGCGGCGAATGCGATCTGGCGCTGGCCGGGGGCGCGGCGCTGACCTTCCCGATGGCCGCCGGCTATTTCCACCAGCCGGGCATGATCTTCTCGCCCGACGGAACCTGCCGGCCCTTCGATGCGGAGGCGTCCGGCACCTTCATCGGCAATGGTGTCGGCGTCGTGCTGCTGAAGCCGCTCCGCCGGGCGCTGGAAGACGGCGACGGCATCCTTGCGGTCATCCGCGGATCGGCGGTCAACAACGACGGCACCGACAAGGCCGGCTTCACCGCGCCTTCGCTTGCCGGGCAACGGGCGGTGATCGAGGAGGCGATGGCGCTGGCCGGCGTCACCTCGGATCGCATCGGCATGGTGGAGACGCACGGGACCGCCACGCCGCTCGGCGACCCGATCGAGCTCAATGCGCTGGCCGAGGCCTTCGGCCGCGACACGCCGCGCCGCCACCCTTGCGCGCTCGGCGCGCTGAAGGCGAATACCGGGCATCTCGACACCGCCGCCGGCATCGGTGCGCTGATCAAGGCCGCCTTCAGCGTGCGCACCGGACTGATCGCGCCCTGCCTGCATTTTCGCAAGCCCAATCCGGCGCTGGAAATCGATGCGACGCCCTTCATCGTGCCGCAGGCGCTGCAGGCCTGGCCGGAGGGACCGCGGATCGCCGGCGTCAGCTCCTTCGGCATCGGCGGGACCAATTGCCACGTGATCGTCGAGGACCTGCCGGAGCCGCTGAAGCCGGCGCCGCGGACGGGCGAGGGTCCCTTGCGGCTCGCCCTCGCGGCGCCGGACCTGCCGGCGCTGCGCGCCCTGTCGCAGGCCCATGCGGACTTGCTGCTGGACGGCGCCTATCAGGGCGAGCTGCCGCGCTATTGCGACACGCTGGTGCGTCAGCATCGCGGCGCAGACGGCATGCGGCTGGAGATCGGCGGCGGAGACGGGCTGGATCTTGCCCGCACACTGTCGCTGTTCGCCCGGACCGGCGGCGAGGACGAGGCCTTCGTGCAGGACAAGGACGAGGCGGCGCCGTTCTGGCGTGCCGGCGTGGCGGAGACTGAGCTGCCCGCCGGCCCTGCGGGACCGCGCGTGGTCGCGCCGGTCGCCCCGCGCATCGGCAGCCGCATTGCCCGGCCGGGCGCGCAAGGTCAAAGGGGGGACGGCTGGCGCGAACTGGTCGCGAGTCTCGGCGAGGCGTCGCGGCTGCGCGCGGCCGAGCACGACTGGTCGTCGCTGGATGCGGAAGGCGCGGCCGTCGCCCGGCTGCACGCGATCCATGTCGCCCATGCCTTCGACAGGCTCGGCGTCTTTGCCGGCGGTGCCTGGCGCACGGTCGAGGAGGCGATGGCGGCGGGCGGCATCCTTCCGCACTACGCCCAGCTTACCGCCCGTCTGTTGCGCGATCTCGTGGACGAAGGCGTTCTGCAACGGGAGGGGGACAGGTTCGGTGCCCTGATCGTGCCGCCGATGGGCGAGGCGGAGCCGCTGCTCGCGGACATGGCCGGGCGCGGCTATCGCCGCCTGACCGGCATGGTCGCCCGCGTCGGACCGCAGCTTGCGCAGATGCTGACCGGCGCGGTGGATGCGGTTTCGCTGGTGTTCCCGTCCGCCGCCATGGACGACGTGGAGGACATGTACGAGCGCCAGCGCGACAGCGTCTTCCTCAACGATCTCGCCGCCGACGCGGTTGCGGCGCTCATTGAGGAACTGCCGGCCGACAAGCCCCTGCGCGTGCTGGAAGTCGGCGCAGGAACCGGCGGCACCACGTCCGCGCTGCTGCCGGTCCTGCCGACGCGGCGGACCCGCTACACCTTCACCGATATCGGGCCGCTGTTCCTGCGCAAGGCGCGCGACAAGTTCGCCGCCTTTCCGTTCCTCGACTTCGCGACGCTGGACATCGAGAAGGACCTTGTCGCCCAGGGCTTCGAGCCGGGCGGCTACGATCTCGTGGTGGCGGCCAACGTGCTGCATAACGGCCGCGACCTGACACGGGTTCTCGCCGACGTGCGCCGCCTGCTGGCGCCGGGCGGGGTTCTCCTGATGCGTGAGATTTCTGAGCCAAAGCCCCTGTTCGACTTCATTTTCGGTCCCTTGGTGCCCGTGCTCGACGACATCGAGGCGCGCGGCGGCGAGCTGTTTCCCTCGCTTGCCCGCTGGGGGACGTTCCTCACCGAGGCCGGATGGTCCGACTGGTCGTCCTTCCCGCCGCCGGAGCAGAAGGACGGCGCCATCGGCGAGAGCATTCTTCTTGCCCGCAACGGAACGCCCCCTGCGCATTCAGCGTCGGCGCTCGCCGGGCGCCAGCTCGAGACGGCGCCTGTCACCGATGCCGCAGGCCTGCTTGCCGGCCTTGCCGGACGGGCCGGCGACGGGTTCTGGCGGTTCGAAGGCGTGCAGCTTGCGCCGGCCGCAACACCGCAGCCCGCGCATTGGATCACTGCCGCCGACGAACTCGCCCTTGCGACGGACGAGGGGGAGCGTCTGATCGCGGCAAGGCCCGTCCCGTTTGCCGGTGCTGCGCTGCCGCCCCTGCCTCAAGAGGGCGCGGCAGCCGTTTCCGGCCCGCTTGCCGATCTCTTGCGCCCGGTGCTTGCGGAACTGCCCGGAAAGGGCCCGCTTGTCGCCGATGCGGTCAGCGGTACGTGCGGACACCTGTCGGACGCGCGCCTTGCCGTCAGGACGCGCCAGGACGGCGGGCTGGACCTCGCCGTCTTCGACCAAGCGGACTGGCCGGCTCTGTGGATCGACAATCTCCGCAAGGGTCGGCCGGCCACTGCCGCGACGCGCCCCCAGCTCTGCCATTGGCGCTGGGAGGCTGCCAACTTCCGCGCGTCCGGCGGGCGCGTCGCGGCGGTGATCTCGCGTGCCTCCGGGTTTTTCGTGCCGCCGGGCCTGTCTGCCGGCGATACGTGCCTCGTCGATCTCGCGGATGTCGACGACGGGCTGTCTCACGCGATCCTTCATGCGGGCCTTGCCGAACTCGTTCGCGAGGCCTCGCAAGCGGGGTGCCGGCTCGTGCTGCTGACGCGCGGAGCGCTGGCCGTTGTCCCCTGGGACCGGCCGAAAGCGCCGTTTCTCGCGGGCATTGCAGGCCTCGTGCGGGTTGCCGCCCAGGAATATCCGGGCCTGGCATTGCGGCTCGTCGACGACGACGGCAGCCATGGCGAGGACGCGCTGCATCGGGCGTGCCTTGTCGAGGACGGCGAGGCGGTCGTCGCCTTGCGCCGCGGGCGGCGCTTCGTGCCCCGTCTGGTAGCGGAGGATAATGCAGCCGTGCCGCTCGGCATGGAACGGGACGGCGTCCACCTTCTGCTCGGCGGCCTCGCGCCCATGGCCCTGGCGACGGCCGAATGGCTCGCAGGAAAAGGCGCGCGCAGCCTCCGCCTCGTCGCACGCCGCGCGCCGTCGGACGTCGAGGCCGCCCGGCTCGCCGCGCTGACCGCTGCCGGGGTTGAGGTGACCGTGGACAGCGAGGTGGACCTGACGGACGAGAACGATCTCGACCGTCTGTTCGCCGGCATCGAGGGGCGAAGCCTTGCCTCCGTCTTCCACTTCGCCGGCCATCTGGAGGACATGCCGCTCGCGGCTCTCGATGCGGCGGCGCTGGAGCGGGTGCTGGCACCGAAGCTGCGCCCGGCCGAGGCCCTGCGCCGGCATCTTGCGCGCCTTGCGCCTGCGCGTGTGGTCTTTGCCTCCTCGGCTGCGACCGTCTTCGGCCCGGCGGGGCAGGCGGCCCATGCAATTGCCAATGCCGCCCTGGAGGGGCTGGCGGCAGCCTTGCGCGCGGACGGTGTGCCCGCGACCGCCCTTGCCTGGGGATACTGGCAGGATGGGCGCGCGGAGCGGGTGAGGCTCGCCCAGGACCTCGCCGGCCGGGGCATGCTGACGCTCGCGCCGGCCGACGCGTTGGCGCTGATGGAGACGGCGCTGCAGCGGGGGCATGCGGTGGCAAGCCCGCTGCATGTCGATTGGCAGGCGCTGACGAAGGCTGCGGGCGGACGCCTGCCGCCGGCCCTGTCGCGAATGGCGCCGGCCGCACCGGCCCGCGAGCCGGCACTTGCGCATGGGGATACTGTCGAACCTCTCGGCGTCGAGACCTGGCTTGTCGACCGTCTGGCGAGCCTGCTCGCTCTTCCGCGCGAGCGGATCGACATGCAGGCAAGCCTGCTGTCGCTGGGCGTCGATTCCCTGATGATGTTGGAACTGGCGCAGGCGGTGAAGGGCGAGCTCGGGCTCGAGCTTTCCGGCGGCTTCGCCCTGCAGGATCATACGCCGGCCTCGCTCGCGAAGCATTTGCGCGAGGCGGGCGGCCAGATGCCGGCGGCGGCCGGAGCGGATCTCGAGGGCACCGTCAGGACGCTTGTCGCGGACCTTCTGTCGCTTCCTTCGGATGCGGTGCGCCCCGAGAGCCGGCTGATCGACCTGGGGCTCGATTCCCTGCTGTTCCTCGATCTGGCGGAGCGGCTTGCCGCCGAGACCGGGCTGCGGCTGTCGGGCGAGGCGGCCATGCGCTTCGACACGGTCGCCGCGCTGGTCGAGGGGATCCGGGCGCAAGGCGGTACGCAGGGGGATGCGGAGGCGGGATCGCTGCGCGCGGCGCTTGATGAGCTGGCGGCAAGCCGGCCCGGCCTGTTGCTTGCCAATGGTGATCTCGCGCCGGTGCTCGCGCGCCCGGGCATGACCTGGCCGCTGTCGCCGCTCCAGCGGGCATGGTGGCTGGGCCGACGGGCAGGCGCACCGCTCGGCGGCACCGCCCGGCACATGTATGTGGAATACGACAAGGAGACGGCGAGCTTCGACCTCGACGCCTTCGAGCAGGCCTGGGCCCGGTTCGTGCAGCGCCACCCGGCCCTGCGCATGACCGTCGACGCCGAGGGCAGGGCGGTGCCGGCCGATGTCGAGACGGTTCCTGCGATCGTCCGTGAGGACCTTTCCGGCCTGCCCGACGCGGAGCGGGAGGAGCGGCTTGACGAAACCCGCCGGCGCATGAGCGCACAGGCCTTCGACCTGTCCGCCTGGCCGTTCTTCGAATGGCGCGCCTCGCTGCTGCCGGAAGGGCGCATTCGCCTGCATTTCGATATCGACACGACCTTCCTCGATATCGAGAGCTTCCAGGTGATGCTGCGCGAACTGGGACGGCATGTGGCCGATCCCGAGCGGGAACTGCCGCGGCTCGGCTTTTCGGCCACCGACTACATGCGCGGGATGGCGCTGCTGGGCGAGACGAAGGCCGCTGCCGTGGCGCGCAAGGCGGCCGGCGAGCGCCTTGCCGCCCTGCCGCCGGCGCCCGACCTGCCGCTTGCCGCGCTGCCCGAAACACTGCCGCCGCGGTTCGCCATCGAGCGCCGGGCGCTGGACCGCGCCTCCTGGCTTTCGGTCCGTGATGCGGCCGCCAGCCGGGGTGTTTCCGGCACGGCGCTGGTGCTTGCGGCCTTCGCCGCCGGCTTGCGCGAATGGTCGGCGGACACGGGGCGGTTCTCCCTGCAACTCGCCTATCCCGACCGCAAGCCGCTGCATGCGGAGGCGATGAACATCGCCTGCGAGGCGAGCGCGGCGATGGCGGTGCCGTTCGATTTCGCCGGGGCGCCGAGTTTCGGGGACCTCATGCAGCGCACCGAGGCAGCGATCCGCGAGAACCTGTCGCCGCTGCTGTGCGGAGGGCTTGCCGAGGCGAATGCGGCACGCGACCTGCCGACGCTGGTGCTCCCGGTGGCGATGACATCGCTGCTCGGCGTGCGGCAGGCCTATGCGCTGCCGGAAAGCGCCGATCCGCTGCTCGGCATGCCGGCCTACGAATACGCCGCCCAGCCGCAGGTCGCCTTGCATTTCCAGGTGCTGGAGGAGGAGCGCGAGCTCCTGTGCAACATCGACGAGATCGCCGGCCTGTTCCCGCAAGGGCTCGCTGCCTCCGTCTTCGACACCGTGCTGGCGATCCTCTCACGGGGCGAGGAGGCGTGGTCGCTGCCGCTTGCGGATCTGGTCGGCACCAGAACGCCACCGGCTGGCGAGCTCGGCCTGCGCGCCTGGCTGGGAGGCCTCGGCCATGGCGGGTGAAGTGCTGAACGTCGTCGTCTGCGGCACCTGCTTCGGCGAGCACTACCTTGCCGCCATCGCCCGGCTCGGCGGCGATGTCCGCCTGGCCGGCATTCTGGCGCGCGGCGGGGCGCGGTCGCGCGCGCTTGCCGCTCATCTGGACGTGCCGCTCTACCGGGACGTTGCGGATCTGCCGGCCGACATCGACGTGGCCTGCGTCGTGGTCCGCACCACGCTGTTCGGCGGCGACGGCACCCGCCTTGCCGAAGCGCTGCTGAAACGCGGCATCCACGTGCTGCAGGAGCACCCCGTCCATCCCGGAGAGGTGGCATCCTTGCGCCGGCAGGCGGAAGCGGCAGGCGTGCGCTACCACGTCAACAGCTTCTATCCACATCTGCCGGCTTTCCGGCACTTCATCGCCTATGCGAGCGCGGCGGGCGAACGGGCGCCGGCGGCCTTTGCCGAAGTCACCACCAGTCCGCAGCTGCTCTATTCGGCGCTCGACAGCCTTGGGCGCAGCCTCGGCTCGCTGGCCGGGCTCGACTGCGTCGGGCCGCTGGTTCCGCCGTCCGACGGGTTGCCGTTCCATGCCTTCCAGGGGCGGGTCGGCGGCGTTCCCTTCTCCCTGATGCTGCAATCCTGGCTCGACCCGTCCGATCCCGATCACCATTCGCTGGTCATGCATCGCATGGCGGTCGGCTGGCCGGAGGGGACCGTCAATCTGGTCAACAGTTTCGGCCCCGTCGTGTGGAGCCACTCGCTCTATGCGCCCGACTATCGGCAGGACGGCGAGGCGAGCTCCTACCTGCTGTCGCCGGAGCGCCATGCCGGCTGCCGCCATTTCACGCAGCCGAGCGCCCATGCGCTGGGTTCGCCCGCGGGCGCGCCGTTCTGGGACGTGGTGCATGCCGAGTTCCCCGAGGCGATCGGCCATGCGCTCGCCGAGCTGCGCCGCGCCATCGAGGCGCCAGGCAGCGTGCCCTGGCAGTCGGACGCCTATCTCGCCGATCTCGGCAAGGCCTGGCTGACCGTTCTGCGCCAGGCCGGGCCGCCGCGCGAACGCGCCATGCCGGTGCCGCCGCCGCCCCACCCCGATCCCGTCGAATTCGCAAGGACCCTCACCGATGCCGACTGAACCGGTCGCAGAGCGCACCCGCAGCGCCTATTCCGCCCTCGACGAGGCTTTCGTGCAGGCCGGGCTCGACGGGCACGCGCATTTCCTCAACTGGGGCTACGAGCCGATTGCCGGCCTTGCCGACGGGGCCGTGCCCGGTCTTGCGCAGCCGGGTGCCAACGAGGCCTGCGAGCGTCTCGTCGCCGAGCTGCTGGGACCCGTTGCGCTCGATGGACTGAGGGTCGCGGACATCGGCTGCGGCCGCGGCGGCGCGCTGGACATCGTCACGCGGCGGTACCATCCGCTTGCCGCGATCGGCCTCGATCTCAGCGCCGACAACATCGCGGGGGCCCGCCGTCTGCTGGCCGGACGACGGGTTCGCCTGCAACTGGCCGATGCCTGCGCCCTGCCGCTTGCGGATGGCAGCCAGGAGGTTGTGCTCAATCTGGAATCCTCCGGCGCCTATCCGGACATGGGCGCCTTCCTGCGTCATGTCCGCCGCGTGCTGGCACCCGGCGGGCTGTTCCTGCATGGCGATCTCTGGCCGTCGGAGCTGGTCGGCCCGTTCCTCGAGACGATGGAGGAGATGGGTTTCGTCCTGGAAAGCCTGCGCGACGTGACGCGGCAGGTCTGCCGCGCCCGCGACCGGATGCCCGCCGGGCTGATGGCGCGCCTTGCCGGTGCCAGGCGGGCGGCGGACGTGCAGGACTATTTCGCCGCGCCCGGATCGGCCATGTACGACTGCCTCGACCGCGGCGCGATCACCTATCTGCTCGGCCGCTGGCGGCGAAGCGCAGAAGCGGCCGGGGCGGCGGACACGGCGCTGCTGGAAACCCGCGCGGCGCGGATCGAGGCGCTGCTGGGCGAGGCGCGCGCCTCGCTTGCCGAGCGTGCCGACTGGTTCCCGTTCGGCGGGCCGAGACGTGGTGCGGATGTCAACATCCTCGCCTTTCCCCATGCGGTGGCCGGCGCTTCGGCCTTCAAGGCCTGGCAGGGCCAGTTCCCGCGCGACTGGCAGGTCTCGCCGGTGCAGCTTCCCGGCCGGGAGGGACGGATCGCCGAGCCGCCGTTCACCACGCTGTCGGCGGCCGTCGAGGCCTTGCTGCCGAAGGTGAGGCCCTACCGCGACACGCCGCTGGTCCTCCTCGGCTGGAGCCTCGGCAGCAAGATCGCGTTCGAGCTGGCGCACCGGCTGGAGCAGGAGGGCACCTGCCGGCCACTGCTGGTGGTCGCGGGCGTGTGTCCCGGCCCGCACGAGCCCTTGCCGGACCTGCGCAGTTTCTTCGGCGAGGACGGCATGGAAACGCGGCTGCGCCTGCTCGGCGGGACGCCGGAAAACATCCTGGCGAGCGGCGAGATGCTGTCGGCGCTGCAGACGACGATGGAGGGCGACACGGCGATGGCCGCCAGCTATCGCAGCGAGGCGGTGATCCGCGCGCCGATGCTGGCGCTGTCCGCCACGCAGGACGACCTCGTCTCAAAGGAGGCGGTGGAAAGCTGGCGGCCGCGCACGGCGGGAGGCTTCACCCATCGCCGGCTCGAAGGCGGGCATTTCATGGCCCGCGACGACGCACCTGCCGTCGCCGGCGTGGTGAAGGACGCGGTCGCAGAGCGCCTGCGCCAGGGCGACCGGCAGGCGGAGGTTGCCTGATGAACGCGCCCGTTCGAGCCGTTTCGCCCTGGTTCCCTTTCGGCCGTCCGGCCGGACGGGGCAGGGCGGTGCTTTTCGCCTTCCACCATGCCGGCGGGGCGGCGTCCTTCTTCCATGGCTGGCGGGATCATCCGCTGCTGGCCGATCTGGATGTCTGCCCGGTCGAGCTGCCCGGCCGCGGCCGCCGCTTCCTGGAGCCGGCTTGCCGCGCTTTCGGCGAGGTTCTGGCCGGGCTCGTGCCGGCCCTGTGCGGCGCTGTTCCCGCCGGGCGGCCCGTCATCCTGTTCGGCCACAGCCTCGGGGCGCTTGTCGCGTTCGAAGCCGCGCTGGCGTTGCAGGCGCGGGGGCTGCCGCCGGCCGCCTTCATCGCCTCGGCCCGCCGCGCCCCGCAGCTGCCGACACCGCAGCCCTGGCGCCATGCCATGCCCGACGCGGCGTTGATCGGTGAATTGCGCCGTCTCGGCGGCACGCGCGACGAGGTGTTGGAGAGCGAAGAACTCCTCGAGCTGTTCCTGCCGGCGATCCGGGCGGACTTCGCCCTGACCGAGACCTATGCGCTGCGGACCGGGGCGAGGCTGGACTGCCCGGTTCTGGCCTTGCGCGGGACTGGAGACCTGGAGGTGTCGGCGGCCGACGTCGACGCCTGGGACGCGGTCTGCGGATCGCGCGTCGCGCGGGCGGACCTGCCGGGCGATCACTTCTACCTCTCCGAGCCGTCGGTGCTTGCCGACATTCTCGTTCGCCTGCGTCGCCACGCGGGGCTGGCGTGACATGCGGGCAACGGTGCGCAAGAGGGGGCACGAAAGGCCCCGATCGGGACTGAAGCGGGTCCGATCCGGGTGGCAGACCTTGCGAGGGCCAATTAAGGCCGGAATGTGATCGGGGTAAGCATTTCATGACATCGAATCCAGGCGCGTCGGGCGCCTTCACCTTCAGGATCCTGAGCCTGTTCATCGGGCTCTACGCGGCGCAGGCCATCACCGGCAGCCTCGTGCAGACCGGTCTCCCGACCGTGCTGCGCGAGGAGGGGATGGGGCTCGACCGTATCGGCCTCCTGTCGCTGCTGTTCCTGCCCTGGGCGCTGAAGTTCCTGTGGGCGCCGCTGGTCGATCGGTTCTGCGTCGTCCGCCTCGGCCGGAGGCGATCCTGGCTGCTCGTGTGCCAGGCGCTGATCGCATTGAGCTTCGCGGTCCTGTCGCTGCTGTCGCCGGCCGGGCACTTCGAACTGATGCTCTGCATGCTGCTGGCTGTATCCGTCTTTGCCGCGACCCAGGACATCGCCACAGATGCGCTGGCCGTCGAGGTGGTCGACGAACACCGCCGCGCGGCCGTCAGCAGCGCCGGTGTCTTCGGCGGGTATGTCGGGTTCCTGCTGGGCGTCGGCGCGTGGTTGCCGGTCTACGCCGCTTTCGGCTGGCAGGCCTCGATGCTGTTCATGGCGGGCGTCGTCGCGGTGCTGACGATCCCGGCCGTCGCCGCGCGCGGGATCGAGGACGGCGCACCGGTTCCATTGAGCGAAGCAGCGTTTCGCCCGCGCCTTTCGGCGTCGTTCCACAGGGTCGAGTATCGCCGCGGCCTCGGCTTCATGCTGGTCTACCAGTCGGGCCTGCGTCTCGGCATCGCGCTGATCGGGCCGTTCCTGGTCGATACGGGACTGACGCTTTCCGATATCGGCTGGCTCAAGGGAGCGGGCGGTGCGGCCGCCGGTCTGGTCGCCGCGCTCGCCATGCTGGCCGTGCTGCGGCGCCCTTCCGCGCGTGCCCTGATGCTCGCCGCCCTCGCCAACGCAGCCCTGTTCCTGGCGCTGGCGGGCGTGTGGGCCGGTATCGTCCCCCGCGACCTCGTCGCGCCGCTGATCCTTGCCCAGTCCGCCGCCGCGGCCACGTCGATGATCGCGCTCTATGCGGTGATGATCGGCTGGTGCTCGCCGCATCAGGCCGGCACCGATTTCGCCCTGCTGCAAAGCGCCGACGCGGTGATGGCCATCGCCTTCGGTATCGCCGCCGGCTTCATCGGCCAGGCCTTCGGACATGCTGCGGTCTTTGCCCTTGCCGCTCTTCTGCTCGTCGCCGGCGCAGTTCTCGCCCGGCGCCTCCCGATTGCTTCGGAATCGCCTCTGTCTGTCGACGGGGCGTTGGAAATACAAGGAAATCAACAATGAGAAGCCGTGCTCTGCTGGGTGTTTCCCTCGTCGCGATGATCGCCGTGCTGCGTCCGTTCCCCTCGCAGGCGCAGGACGCCATCGCGTCCGAGGAGCCGACCGTGCTTCCCCGCATTATCGTCTCCGCCACAAAGCGCCTGCAGGATGCGTTCGAGGCGATCGGCGAGGTTGCGACCGTCGAGGCGGACGAGCTGGAGCAGCGCGGCTTTTCCACCATCGACCGTATCGACCGGGTGTTCCCGGACGTGTTGATCCGCCAGCGCTCGAGCCGTGCCTATTCCGGGATTACCGTGCGCGGCCAGTCGTCGGTCGACTTCTACAACCCGGCGACCCAGCTCTATGTCGACGGCCTGCCGCAGGACCAGGCGCTGTTCAGCCAGTTGCTGCCGCAGACGCTGGAGCGGGTCGAGCTGCTGTACGGGCCGCAGGGCACGCTCTACGGCCGCAACGCCATCGGCGGCGTGATCAACGTCGTCACCCACAAGCCGGAGAACGAATATTTCCTCAGCCCCGTCATCGACGTGAACAGCCTCGGCGCTCTGGGCGGCGTGGCCTTCGGCGGCGCGCTGATCAAGGACGTGCTCTACGGCGATGCGTGGTTCAGCGCCGAGCGTGAGGACGGCGAGATGCGCGACATGATCACCGGTGAGCGCACCGGCGACAGCGAGACGATGGCCGGCCAGGCCCGCCTGCGCTACGCGCCCGTCGGCAGCCCCCTCGACATCATGTTCTCCTATGGCCGCAGCGAACGGACCTCGGACGAGGAACGCTTCGTGATGCAGTCGATGCTGGACAGCCGCATCTCGCTGCCCGTTCCGTCCCACTACGAGCTGACGACCGACAGCTACGGCCTCACCGCCTCCTACGATCTCGGCCCGGCGACGATCACATCGCTGACCGGCTATCAGGACCGCTCGCTGCTGCGCACGATCTTCGGCTCCTACACGCCCGAATGGCAGAAGACGTTCAACCAGGAACTGCGCATCGCCTCCAATCCGCAGGAGGGCGCGATGTTCGACTACGTCGCCGGCCTCTATTTCCAGGATCTGGATTTCCGCCGCGAGGTGCCGGCCGCGACGCTGGCCTCGCATCAGGAGATCCGCTCCTACGCGGCCTTCGGCGAAGTCACCTGGCATGCGACCGACCGGATCGACCTGACCGGTGGCCTGCGGTTCGACTACGAGGAGGTGGATGCGGCGACGACCCTTGCCGGTTTGCGCCAGACGAACAGTGCGGATTTCTCCGCGCTCTCGCCCAAGGTGGGCGCCAGCTACAAGGTCACGGAGGACGTGCTCGTCTACGCGCTGTTCAGCACCGGCTTCAAGGCCGGCGGCTTCACCCGCGCGGTGACCCCGGCCAATATCGGCTTCTCCTACCAGCCGCAGCACAGCTACAACTATGAGGCCGGCATCAAGGCCAGCCTGTTCGACGACACGCTGGAGCTCGGTTCCTCCGTCTACTTCACGATGACGGACGACTACCAGCTCTCGGTCGGCCCGGTGACCGGCCAGTACCTGCAGAATGTCGGCGAGGTGGAGAGCAAGGGCATCAGCCTGACGGCCCGCTGGCAGCCGGTCGATCCCTTCATGCTGTCGGGCGGCATCGCCTTCAACGACAGCTATTTCAGCAGCTACAACAATCCCGCCAATCCGGGCGTCAACCTGACCGGAAACACGGTTCCCTACGCCCCGGATGTCACGGCCAACCTGACCGCGGCCTACACGTTCGGCCTGCCGGGCGAGTTCGGCGACCTGACCGCCCGGGCCGGCGTCACCTATGTCGGCAAGACCTGGTTCGACGAGGCGAACACCGTCGGACAGGGCGCCTATGCGCTGCTCGACGCGGGACTGTCCTGGAAGCATGGCGAGCATGTCGTCGCGGACTTCTACGTCGACAACATCACCGACGAAACCTATGCGGTCTACGGTTTCGACTCCGCCGGCGCCGGCTTCGGCAATGTCTACCAGCTCGGCCAGGGGCGCACGATCGGCGGCCGCCTCAAGATCACGTTCTGAGGCGGAGGGCATGCGGATCCTGATCTCGGGCGCGGGGCCTGCCGGTCTTGCGCTCGCCAACTGCCTGCTCGATGCGGGCCTGTCGCCGGTGGTGGTGGAGAAGGCGCCGACTTTGCGCACGGCCGGCTATGCGGTCGGCCTGCATCTCGGCGGCTGGGAGGTCGCCGAGCGCCTCGGCCTGATCGAGGCGCTGAAAGCGCGGGCGATATCGATCCAGCGGGCCGACTATCGCGACGCGCAGGGTCGCAAGCTGTTCTCCTACAATTATCGGCACCTTTCGGCAGCCTGCGGCGACCGCATGCTGGTGATCATGCGCGATGCGTTGCAGGAGGTTCTGGTCGAGCGGCTGGCGGGGCGGGTGCCGATCCGGTACGGGACCACCGTCACCGCCCTTGCCGATGAGGGCAAGGCGGTGGAGGTCGAACTTTCGGACGGGTCGCGCGAGCGCTTCGATCTGGTGGTTGCGGCCGATGGCTATCGCAGCGGCGTCCGGGACCTGCATTTCGGCCCGCATTCGGCGTTTCTGAAACCGCTCGGCTATCGCAGCGCCGCCTGGCGCATGCCATCCTCGCAGGCGATGGACTGCGACTACGCAGCCTTCATGGATATCGACCTGCAGGCCGGCCTCTACCGGGTCGGCGACGGCACGGTGGCGACGCTGTTCTGCTGGCGCGACGACGACATGTCCCGCGTGCCGGCGGATCAGCGCACGGCCGAACTCGTCAGCCGGTTCTCGCACTGGCCGGCGCTGATTTCGGACACGTTCCGGGACGGCGTCGAGTGGTCGGACGGCTTCTTCGACACGATCTGCCAGGTCGAGGTGCCGCAGTGGTCGCGTGGGCGGGTCGTCCTCTTGGGCGATGCGGCGCATTGCATGACGTTCCTGTCGGGGCAGGGCACCTCGACGGCGGTCGTCGGGGCGCATGTGCTGGCGTCCGAGCTCGCGGCGCGGCCGCTGGACGAGGCGCTTGCCGCCTACGAGGCGCGGCTTCGGCCCGTGGCTTTGAGGCTCCAGAAACAGTCGGAGAAGATCGGCGGGCACTATGTGCCGCGCAGCCGCTTCGGCCTTGCGGTCCAGTCCTGGATCATTCCGGCGTTGATGCGTCCACCGCTGGTCCGCCTGATGGCGCGCAAGATGGAGGCCTCCTCGCCGTCCATCGGGTGAGCGTTTGTCCGTGCTTGACCTTCCACTTGCTGGAAGGTCCACTATGTCCGAGATGACAACCAACATCCCGGATGCGCCATGAACATCGGAGAGGCTGCGGCTCTCGCCAACCTGCCGCCCAAGACGATCCGCTATTACGAGGACATCGCGCTGCTCCGCCCGGCGCGTGCCGGCAACGGCTATCGCGACTATTCGGAGACGGACATCCACCGTCTGCAGTTCCTGCAGCGCGCACGCAGCCTCGGCTTCACCATCGAGGAGTGCCGCGTGCTGCTGTCGCTCTACGACGACGAGCACCGCGCCAGCGCCGATGTGCGCGCCGTCGCGATGGAGAAGATCGGCGAGGTGGAACGCAAGATCGTGGAACTGCGCTCGATGAAGGCGACGCTCACCCGCCTGGTCGAGTCCTGCCATGGCGATGCGCGGCCGGACTGCCCGATCCTTGAGGATCTCGCCAGGGGCAGCGGGCCGTCCTGCGGCGGCCACTCGTGATCTTGCGAAAGGGCCTGCTTCTCGGCGGCGGCGCGGTGCTGGTCGCCGTGCTCATCGTGGTCCTGCGGCCGCAGGATGCGCCGGATCACGAACCGGCGTCCGCCATGGTCGAGGTGACGGTGCCGGAGCTGTCGGGTCTTGCGGCCGAGGGCAGAACCGCCTTCGACGCCCTTTGCGCCAGTTGCCACGGCGAGAACGCGGCCGGACGGCAGGGGATCGCCCCGCCGCTGGTCCATGTCATCTACGAGCCGGGGCACCACGCCGACGGGGCGTTCCTGCTGGCGGCAACGCGCGGCGTTCGCCAGCACCACTGGACCTTCGGCGACATGCCGCCAGTGCCTGAGGCGAGCCCGCAGGACGTCGCCGCGATCACCGCCTATGTGCGGGAATTGCAGCGGGCCAACGGCATCTTCTGAGTCGGGTCCCGCCTCAAACGCCGAGATAGGCCTCGCGCACCCGCTCGTCGGCCAGCAGCGCGGCGCCCTTGCCCTCCATCGCGATCTCGCCGGTCTCGATGACATAGCCGCGCGTGGCGATGGACAGGGCCGCGAAGGCGTTCTGCTCCACCAGGAACACGGTGACGCCGTCCTCGCGGTTCAGCCGCTGGATGATCTCGAAGACCTGGTCGACCAGCACCGGCGCCAGGCCCATCGACGGCTCGTCGAGCAGCAGCAGCGTCGGCCGGCTCATCAGGGCGCGGCCGATGGCCAGCATCTGCTGCTGGCCGCCGGACAGGCCGCCGGCAGGGTTCTTGCGCCGCTCCTTCAGCACCGGGAAGAGGTCGTAGACCCGCTCAAGATCGGCGGCGATCTCCGCATCCTTGCGCAGATAGGCGCCGAGGCGGAGATTGTCCTCGATGGCGAGCGGCGCGAAGATCTGGCGCCCCTCCGGAACCTGGGCGATGCCGGCTGCGACCCGCGCATGCGGGCTGGCACGCGAGATGTCGCGTCCCTGGAACGACAGGCTGCCGCCGGTCATCGGCTGCACGCCGGAAATGGTGCGCAAAAGAGTGGTCTTGCCGGCGCCGTTGCCGCCGACCAGGGCGACGATCTCGCCGGACGCGACGCTCAGCGAGACGCCGTGCAGGGCCTCGATCCGTCCATAGGCGGAGCGCAGCGCCTCGACGCGCAGAAGCGGATCAGTCGAATGCAAGGTTGGCCTCCCGCGTGCCGTGGGTTCCAAGATAGGCCTCGATCACCTTCGGGTTCGAACGGATCTCGGTTGCCGAGCCCTCCGCCAGCACCCGGCCCTGGTCGAGCACCAGGATGCGGTCGGAGATGCGCATGACGAGCTTCATGTCGTGTTCGACCAGCACCACGGCGACGCCGTCGTCGGCGATCTTGCGGATCAGCTTCTCGATTTCCTCGGTCTCGACCGGATTGCACCCGGCGGCCGGCTCGTCGAGCAGCAGCGCCCTCGGCTCGGCGGCGAGCGCACGGGCGATCTCCAGGCGCTTCAGCGCGCCATAGGACAGGTTTGCAGCCGGAATGTCTGCCTGCGACGACAGCCCGACACGCTCCAGCAGGGCATCGGCGATCTCCGCGCTCTCCCGGTTCTGGCGGCCGGTGGAGGGGAGGGCAAGCAGGTGGGCGAGCAGCCCGCGCTTTTCGCGCAGGTGCCGGCCGACCATCACGTTCTCCCGCGCGGTCATGCGGAAGAAGACCTGCAGGTTCTGGAAGGTGCGCGACAACCCGCGCTCGGCCAGCCGGTTGGGCTCCAGCGCGGTGACGGGCTCGCCGGCCAGCCGGACGGATCCCCCCTTCGGCGTGTAGACGCCGGAGACCAGGTTGAACAGCGTGGTCTTGCCCGCGCCGTTGGGGCCGATGATCGAGAACACTTCGCCGGCGCGTGCCGAGAAGCTGACATTGTCGACGGCACGCACGCCGCCGAAGGAGATGCCGATCTCGCTGACCTCGAGAAGAGGCGTTGTCGTGGTCACTTGGTCCGCCTCCCCTGGAAGAATGCCGCGATGCTGGGCACGATGCCGGCGCGCAGCACGATCATGATCACCATCATGATGAGGCCGAGGATCATGTGTTCGTAGTCGTGGAAGCCGGTCAGCGCCTGCGGCAGCACGACGAGGATCGCAGCGCCTGCCAGCGAGCCGAGGATCGAGCCCATGCCCCCGAGCACGACCATTGTCACCAGCTCGATGGAGTGCAGGAAGTTGGCCTTGTCCGGCGTCACGAAGCCATTGACCAGGGCCAGCGTCGAGCCGGCCACCGAGGCATAGACCGCCGAGATGACGAAGACGGTGAGCTTGGCGCGGGCGACGTCGATGCCGGCGACGCGCGCGGCGACCTCGGAATCGTGCAGCGCTCTCAAGGCCCGGCCCGTCGGGCTGGCGACGAGATTGCAGGCGATCCAGGCGCCGATCACCAGCAGGCCGCCGCTGATCCAGTACCAGGTGTCGGCGCCGCGCACCCGCCAGCCGAACAGCGTCAGCCGCTCGACCGGCATGCCGTCCGGTCCGCCGGTCAGCCAGGCCTCGTTGGAGATCGTCATGGCGATCAGGATGCCGAAGCCGAGCGTCGCAACAGCGAGATAGTGGCCCTTGAGCCGCAGGATCGGCCGGCCGACCAGGAAGGCGATGGCGGCGGTGGCAACGGCACCGGCCAGCACCGCAAGCAGCGGGTGCAGGCCGAACTGCGGCGGCAGCACGGCCACCGCATAGGCGCCGATGCCGAAGAACCCGGCATGGCCGAGGCTCACCTGACCGGCATAGCCCATCAGCAGGTTGAGGCCGATGACGGCAAGGGCCGAGATCCAGACCAGCGCGGCGACGCGGTAGTAGAAGTTGGAGGGCATGGCGAAGGACAGCGCGACGACCAACAGGGCGATCACGAGCGGGACGGCAAGGCGATGGGAGAGAAGCTTGCCCATGGTCACACCCGCTCCACGCTGGCCTTGCCGAACAGGCCGCCCGGCAGGGCGAAGAGCACGACGAGGATGACGATGAAGGCGATGGCGTCCTTGTAGGTGGACGAGATGTAGCCCGCGCCGAGCGCTTCCAGCAGGCCGACGGCCAGTCCGCCGACCACCGCGCCGAGCGGATTGCCCATGCCGCCGAGCATGGCCGCGGCAAAGCCCTTGAGCGCCAGCAGCATGCCGACGTCGTAGCTGGTCAGGGTGATCGGGGTGACGAGGATGCCGGCAATGGCGCCGATGGCCGCCGACATGACGAAGGACAGGCCCATCACGAAGGAGGTGTTGATGCCGACGAGGCGGGCCGCCAGCCGGTTCGCTGCCGTCGCCAGCACGGCCTTGCCGGTCAGCGTGCGGTTGAAGAAGGCCCACAGCAGCACGACGATCACCGCCGCGCCGCCCAGCACCCAGAAGCTCTGGGGCAGGATCGCGGCGCCGCCGAAGCGGATCGGCGTGTCGCCGGAAAAGGCGGGAAGCGAATGGAACTGCTTGTCGAACACCACCTGGGCAAGGCCGCGCAGGAAGATTGAGGCGCCGATGGTGATGATGATCAAGGTCACGGGCGAGGCGCCGCGCGCCGGCTCGATGGCCAGCCGGTGCAGCAGCAGCCCGACCACCATGGCAACGAGGATGGCGCCGATCACGGCCAGCGGCAGCGGCACGCCGGCGGCGGTGGCGAAGACCGTGGTCATGCCGCCGATCATGACGAACTCGCCTTGCGCGAAGTTCACCACGTCGGAGGCGTTGTAGATGATGGTGAAACCGAGCGCGACCAGCGCGTAGACCGCGCCGACCGTCAGTCCGGAAACACAGAATTGCAGCAACTCGGGCATGGGTCCGCCGTCAGCTTGCCCGCGCGCTCGATGCGGCCGGGCCGGGGGCCTTCGATGTCGTGAGCAGGTGGCCCCCGCCGCGCGCCGGATCTCGTCGGGCACGCGGCGGGGGAGGGCTTGCGCCTTATTCGGCGAGCGTCCAGTCGCTAGCGCGGATTTCCAGCATGCGGAACGCGGTCAGGTCGAGGCCCATGTGGTCTTCCGGCGACATGTTCACGACACCGGCGGTGCCCATGAAGCCCGAGGTCTTCTCGATCTCGTCGCGGATTGCCTTGGGATCCTCGGAACCGGCGCGCTTCATCGCCTCGACCAGGATCATCAGGCCGTCATAGGCGTGGCCGCCGAAGGTCGACACCGGCAGGCCGGTCTTTTCCTCGTACATCGACTTGTAGCCGGTGACGACGGCCTTCTGCGGGTCGCTGTCCGGCAGCTTGTCGGCAACGAGCAGGGCCGAGGCCGGAAGCCGCACGCCCTCGGCGGCATCGCCGGCAAGGTCGATGAAGGACTTCGAGGCGACGCCGTGGCTCTGGTAGAGCGGCACCTCGATGCCGAGCTGCTTGTAGTTGCGCGTCACGATGGCCGGACCCTGGCCGAAGCCGGGGTTGATCACCGCCTGCACGCCGGCAGCATTCTTGATGTTGGTCAGCTGCGGCGTCATGTCGGAGTCGCTCGGACCGTAGGTCTCGTCGGCGACGATCTCGATGCCGTAGTTGCCGACCACCGCAAGGCACTGCTCGCGCATCGACTTGCCGAAGCCGCCGGTGCCCGAGATCATGCCGATCTTGGCAAGGCCCTTGGCCTGCATGTCCGCGAAGATCTTCTCGCAGGCCATGCGGTCGGTATGCGGGGTCTTGAAGGTGAACTCCTTCACCGGGTCGATGATGACCACGGCGCCGGCGAGCGAGATGAACGGAATGCCCGCATCCTCGAAGACCGGGATCATCGCCATCGTCGTGCCGGTGGTGGAGCCGCCGACCACCGCGACGACCTCGTCGTCTTCCACCAGGCGGGTGGCGAAGGTGCGCGCCTTGTTGGCATCGGCGCTGTCGTCATAGACGATCAGCTCCAGCTGCTTGCCGTTGACGCCGCCTTCGGCGTTGAGCTTCTCGACATACATTTCCAGCGTCTTGGCCTCGGGGTCGCCGAGGAAGGACGCAGGGCCCGTGACCGACAGCGAGGCGCCGATCTTGATGGTGTCGGCCGCCGCAGGGGCCGCCCAGACCATGGCGACACCGGCCAGCAGGGCCGCGCCACGGATGCATTTTCCGAAAACTGCCATTCTTGTTTCCTCCCACAGGTCCAGTGCAGTCTGTTTCCGGTCTCCCGTTCGGAAAGCAGGGGCCGGGGCGAACGTGTCGCCGCCGGCCCGTCCGTTCCTACGCCGCGACCGGGCGGCGCATGGCTGCCACGCGGAAGCGGTTGGCGACGAAGGCGCTGTCGCACAGACAGGCATTGCCGGCCGGGTTCGCTCCGGTGACGTGATAGTCGGAATAGGCGGCGGACTGGTTCACGAAGATGCCGCCGGTCAGGTTGACCGAAAGCGCGACGCCCGCATCGGCGAAGGCATCGGCCGCCTTGTCGATCAGGGTCTCGTCCGTCGCATAGAGCGCCGCGGTGATCGCGCCGCGCGTCTTGGCGGAGCCGGCCGCACGGGCGATCGCGTCCTCCGCGCTGTCGGTGGCGATCACGAAGCTGATCGGCCCGAAACGCTCCTCCAGATAGGCGGCTTCGTCCGCGGCATCGACCGCCAGAACGAGCGGGGTCGCCGAACGGGCGCCGTCCATGCCCTCGACCGGGGTGCTGTCGCGCAGCACCTTGCCGAGCTTGCGGGCCTCGGCGACACGCTCCAGCGTCGCCTCGCTCTGCACGGCGCCGAGCACGCCGGCCGCGCGCTGGGGATCGCCCAGCAGTTTGTCGACGGCGGTCGCGATGGCGCCGGCCACCTCGTCGAAGCTCTTGTGGCCCTCGTCCGTGCCGATGCCGCCGCGCGGCACGAAGATGTTCTGCGGCGCGGTGCACATCTGCCCGGAATAGAGCGAGAGCGAGAAGGCGATGTTGCCGGCCATGCCGCGCATCGACGGAGTGCCGGTGACGACGATGGAGTTGACGCCAGCTTCCTCGGTATAGACCAGCTTGCCCCTGGCGTTCTCGCGCACCCAGGCGCCGAAGGCCGGCGAGCCGGTGAAGTCGATGATCGCGACGTCCGGATGGGTGACCAGTTCCTTGGTCAGCGGCTTGGCGGCGGTGTCCGCGGCGAGCTGCAGCACGTTCGGGTCGAAGCCGGCCTCGGCGAGAACCTCGCGGCCGATCTTGACGGTCAGCGCCAGCGGCAGGATCGCGCCCGGATGCGGCTTGACGATCACCGGATTGCCGGTCGCAAGGCTGGCGAAGAGGCCCGGATAGCTGTTCCAGGTGGGGAAGGTGGCGCAGCCGATGACCAGCGCCGGACCGCGCGGCACGATGCGGAACTGCTTGTCCAGCACCAGCGGATCCTTCGGACCCTGCGGCTTTTCCCAGCGCACCGCGCTGGGGATGCGGCTCATCTCGTCATAGGCATAGGCGACGGCCTCGAGACCGCGATCCTGCGCATGCGGGCCGCCGGCCTGGAACGCCATCATGAAGGCCTGGCCGGACGTGTGCATCACCGCATTGGCGAACAGGAAGCTCAGCCGGTTGATGCGGTGCAGGATCTCCAGGCAGACGCCGGCGCGCGCTTCCGCGCTCGCCTTGCCCCAGCCGTCCATCGCGGCCCTGGCGGCGGCAACGGCCATGTCCGGCGTGGTTTCGGGATAGGTGATCCCAAGGTTGAGGCCGAAGGGGCTGACCTCGTGACCGACATGGCCGCCGGTCGTCGGCTGGTCCAGCTCGAACGGCTTGCCGAGCAGGGCCTTGAAGGTGGCCTCGCCGTCGTCCTTCGCGCTCTCGCCGTAGATCTTGCCGGAGGGCATCTCCGGATAGGCGGACCAGTAGCCGCGGCTATGGATGGTCTCCACCGCCTTGTCGAGGGTCGCCTTGTGCGTGTCGAAGAATGCGGCCATGACCGTCTCCCTGCGTGACGCGCTGGCCGGGACGCACGCCGGTCCGGTCCCGTCTTGCGGGTGCCGCTGGCGTTTTCCTCCCGGCGGACGCGCCGCCTGATGTCTTGCCCGCCTCTCCGGTCGCGTTCAGGCTGCGCCTGACTGCGATGCCACGGGGCGGGTCGGTTCGTTGGTCCGGACGCGATTGACAGCGCCCGATTGACGATCATAATAATTGACCGACCGGTTGGTCAGTCAAGTGAAAAATCACGAGGGCGACCGGTACGCATCGCGGCGAGGGAGGGCACCTTGAGGGTGGATCCACGTCGCGGCGGCGGCACCGGCGCAACGGGAGGGCGCATGCAAACCGAGACTTCTGCAGCTCACGGCGGGGCGGAGCCCGCGCCCGTTCTGGTCAAGCGCGAGGGCGGCGTTCTCGTCGTCACGCTGAACCGGCCGGACAAGCTCAATTCCTTCAACGAGGCGATGCACGCCGCGCTGCGCGAGGCGATGGACATTGCCGAGAGCGATGCCGAAATCCGCTGCGTGCTGCTGACCGGCGCCGGCCGCGGCTTCTGCGCCGGCCAGGACCTCAGCGACCGCGTCACCGCGCCGGGCGATGCCCCGCCGGACCTCACCCGCACCATCGAGGCGAACTACAATCCGCTGCTGCGCCGGCTGAAGGCGCTGCCGAAGCCGGTCGTCTGCGCCGTCAACGGCGTTGCCGCAGGCGCCGGCGCCAATATCGCGCTGGCCTGCGACATCGTCCTGGCCGCCGAAAGCGCCAAGTTCATCCAGGCCTTCTCGAAGATTGGTCTCGTGCCCGATTCCGGCGGCACCTGGTCGCTGCCGCGCCTCGTCGGCCTTGCCCGCGCCAAGGCGCTGGCGCTTCTCGCCACCCCGGTTCCCGCCCGCCAGGCGGAAGACTGGGGCATGATCTGGAAGGCCTTGCCGGATGGCGAGCTGATGGGCGAGGCGCGCCGCCTTGCCGGCGAGCTGGCCGCCGCGCCGACCTTCGGCCTCGGCCTCGTCAAGCAGGCGCTGGAAGCCTCCTTCGGCAACGATCTCGATACCCAGCTCGACCTGGAGCGCGACCTGCAGGGGCTGGCCGGCCGCTCGCCGGACTACGCGGAAGGCGTCGCCGCCTTCATGGCCAAGCGCGCGCCTGTCTTCACCGGCCGACCGCCGAAGGGCGCGGATACGGTCGCGGATACGGGCGGGGAGGCGTGACCATGACCGATACGGGCACCGCATCCACCGCCGGGGACATGACGCCTGAAGAGCTGGCCCGCGCCTGCGCCGATGCCATGTGGGCCGGCGACAAGGCGAGCCAGGGGCTCGGCATGGAGATCCTCGAGGTGGGACCCGGCCGCGCGGTCATCGCCATGGTCGTCAAGGACTCCATGGTCAACGGTCACGGCATCTGCCACGGCGGCTACATCTTCACGCTGGCGGATTCGGCCTTCGCCTTCGCCTGCAACAGCCACAACCAGAACACGGTGGCGAGCCACTGCGCGGTGAGCTTCCTGCGGCCCGGACGCCTCGGCGAACGGCTCGTCGCGACGGCTCTCGAGCGCTGGCGCGAGGGGCGCTCGGGCATCACCGACGTGACCGTGACCAACGCGTCCGGCGAGGTTCTCGCCGAGTTCCGCGGCAATTCCCGCACCATCAAGGGCACCCACCTGCCGGTCGAGTGATCGGCAGGAACGACGGATTTCAACAAGAGCGATGACCGCGCGGGGCAGAACCCCGTGACGGTACAGGACAATCCGGGAGGATTAGACGCATGTTCGATCTGGCGCCGAAGCCGGGCGATCTCGACCCCATCGAAACCGCTTCCCGCGACGAGATCGCGGCCCTGCAGCTCGACCGGCTGAAGTGGTCGCTGCGTCACGCCTACGAGAACGTGGCCCATTACCGCAAGAGCTTCGACGAGGCCGGCGTCCATCCGGACGACCTGAAGACCCTCGCCGATCTCGGCAAGTTCCCCTTCACCTACAAGCAGACCCTGCGCGACAACTACCCCTTCGGCATGTATGCCGTGCCGCGCGAGCAGGTGGCGCGCGTCCATGCCTCCTCCGGCACGACCGGCAAGCCGACCGTGGTCGGCTACACCCGCAACGACATCAAGACCTGGGCGACCGTGATGGCCCGCTCGCTGCGCGCCGCCGGCGCCCGGCCGGGCATGATCTGCCATGTCGCCTATGGCTACGGCCTGTTCACCGGCGGTCTCGGCGCCCACTACGGGGCCGAGGAACTGGGCATGACCGTCGTGCCGATTTCCGGCGGCATGACCGAGCGCCAGGTGTCCCTGATCGAGGACTTCCGTCCCGACGTCATCATGGTGACGCCGTCCTACATGCTGGCGATCCTCGACGAGTACCGCGCGCGCGGCATCGATCCGCGCGAATCCTCGCTGAAGGTCGGCGTCTTCGGTGCCGAGCCCTGGACCAACGCCATGCGCCAGGAGATCGAGGCGGCCTTCGACATGCACGCGGTCGACATCTACGGCCTGTCCGAGGTGATGGGGCCGGGCGTTGCCAACGAGTGCGTCGAGACCAAGGACGGCCTGCACATCTGGGAAGATCATTTCTATCCCGAGATCATCGACCCGGTGACGGGCGAAGTGCTGCCGGACGGTGAGATCGGCGAGCTCGTCTTCACCTCGCTGACCAAGGAGGCGATGCCGGTCATCCGTTACCGCACCCGCGACCTGACGCGTCTGCTGCCAGGCACGGCCCGGTCGATGCGGCGGATGGAGAAGGTGACGGGCCGTTCCGACGACATGATGATCCTGCGCGGCGTCAACGTCTTCCCGACGCAGATCGAGGAGCAGCTGCTGCGCGTCGAGGGACTTGCGCCGCACTACCAGGTGGAATTGACACGCTCGGGCCGGATGGACGAAATGACCGTCCACGTCGAGGCGCTTCCCACCCATGCCGACGATGCGCAGCGCGCGGCCTCCGCCGCCGAGCTGAAGACGCATATCAAGAACGTGATCGGCATCAGCACCCGTATCGCCGTTTCCGATCCGGGCGTGCTGGAGCGCTCCATGGGCAAGGCGAAGCGGGTGATCGACAACCGGCCGAAGGCCTGATAGGCCGGCGCCCGCACAACAGCAGCAACGGCCGCGGGACCTTCCGCGGCCGCACCACTCCGGGGGACTGGACGACATGGCACGCCCGCGCGCCGAGGACTACGACGACAAGCGCAAGGCGATCCTGAAGACCTCGGCCGAACTCTTTGCCGAGCACGGGTTCGACCGCGCCTCCATGAACCAGATCGCCCTCGGCTGCGGCGTCTCCAAGGCGCTGCTCTACCACTACTATGCCAACAAGGACGCGCTGCTCTTCGACATCATCCGCGACCATCTCGACGAGCTGATCGCGGCGGTGGAGGAGGGCGCCACGCCGGACATGACCGGCGAGGAAATGCTGCACGGCTATGTGCTGGCGCTGCTCGACGCCTATCGCGACGCCAATGCCGAGCACAAGATCCAGATCAACGAGATGAAGCGGCTGCCGGCCGAGCAGCAGGAAGAGCTGAAGGCGCGCGAACGCCGCCTCGTGCAGCTGTTCGCCGGTGCGCTGTCCCAGGCGGTGCCGCAGCTCGCCGAGCCCGGCTCGACCCTGCTGAAGCCGGTGACCATGAGCCTCTTCGGCATGGTCAACTGGCACTACCTGTGGTTCCGCGAGGGCGGCGTCGTCAGCCGTGCCGACTACGCCCGCATCGCCACCCGTCTCATCCTCGACGGTGCGCGCAGCCTCGCCGGCTGAACCGCCGCGGGCCTTCCGCTTTCGATAGTCTTGGTGTCCGGCTCAGCCGCCGGTCGCGCGCGGCGCCGGCCAATTGCGGTCGCCTTCGGGGATCATGAACACCTGGCCGGGATAGATCAGGTCCGGATTGCGGATCTGGTCCTTGTTGGCCTGGTAGATCGTCGTGTAGCGAACGCCTTCGCCATAGCGGCGCTGCGAGATGGTCCAGAGGTTGTCGCCGGTGCGGATGATCACGCTCGGGATCTGGCGCGTGCCGGCATCGCCGCTGGCGCCCGAGCCTGCGCCCGCTTCGCCGGACAGCGCCACGGGGCGCAGGATCACGGCCTCCTCCGCCGACTTCTCGAAGGTCACCTCGGCGCGGGCGGTCACCGCCCCGTCGCCGGTGGTCACCTGGTCTGCGCGCACGGACACTTCGCCGGGCTTCACCTCGCCTTGCGTTTCCAGCAGCCAGCGGCCCTTGGCGTCGGTCTTGGCCTCGCCGACCAGCTGATTGTCGAGATAGACGCGCACGTCGCTGTTGGGCTCGCCGGAGCCGGCGACGAAGACCTTCTCGTCTTCTGTTTCCACCGCTTCGACGGTTACCGTCGGCGTTGCCGCATCGGCTGCCGGCACGGTGTCGGAGGGGGCGTTACCGCCGGTCGCGGCCGGCTGGTCGCTGGAGGCCGGGGCCGCGCGGGTGCCGCCGGCCTGCGGGGCCGCGGCGACCTGCTGTTCCGCCGCCGGGGCATTGTCGCCGGTGGCCTGCGGCTCGGCTTGCGCCTGGGTCTGCGGGGCCGCGTCCGTCTGCTGGCCTGCTGCAGCGGCGTCCTGGGACGCCGCTGTGTCGGTCTCCGCGGTCGCGGTGCCGCCCTGCGTGTCCGCAGGGGCGTCTGGTGCGGCAGGTGCGCCGGCATCGGCCACCTGCTGCGGGGCCGGCTGGGTGTCGCCGGCCGTGCCCGCGTCCGCCACCTGCTGCGGCTTCTGGAGGATCTGCGAGGGTGCGCCGGGCTCGTTGAGCATCACCAGGACCTCGCCCTTCGCCGGGTCTTCCGGCACGGAGACGGCCATCGACTGCTGCGATTCGTTTAGCACCTTGCCCTCGGCGTCGCGCGTTTCCAGCGTCACCGCATGGGCGCCCGGCTTCAGCGGCTGGTCCAGCACGATGGCGAATTCGCCGGCGGCATTGGCGATGCCGCGGCCGATCACCTCGCCATTGGCGAGCAGCGCGATGATGGCGCCGGCTTCCGAACGGCCGGCGACGACGGCGGAGCCGTCCGGCTCGACGCGCATCAGGTCGAAGGCAGGGACGGCGGCCAGCCGCTCCTCGACGGACTTTCCGCCGATATCCGCAGTTTCCTGCGGTGTTTCGCTCGCCTTGGGGTCTTCGGTCTTCGCGGGTGTGTCGGTTTCCGCCGTCTGCGATGCCGCATCGCCGGCCTTCGGGGCCTCGGTGGTCTGCGCGGGACCATCGCCCTTCTGCGACAGGTAGTAGCCGGCCGCTCCCGCGCCGGCGAGGCCGAGCAGGACGAGAACCTGGATGATGAGTTTCTGCGACATGAAAACCCGCGCTCCCCGCGATTCGCGCCGTGCGGTTACCCCTGCGACACAATATGTGTCAGCGCCCCCGAAATTCCACCGAATGACTATACGCTAAAGCACGAGCCGGCAAGCAAGCCCGCTGCCTTGCTGTGCGCGCGAGCCGTTGCATCCTGCCGCTTGACCCCGCCGGCCGCTGACTGCACATCTAGCCCCATGAAACAGGATCTCATGTCACCGTGCGGCGAGGGTGAACCCCGCCGCCTGAAAACCGTTTGCGTCTATTGCGGCACCGGAGAGGGGGGCGACCCCGCCTATATGGCCGCGGCAGAAGAACTCGGCCGCATGCTCGCCGCCGAAGGCCTTGGCCTCGTCTATGGCGGCGGCTCCCTCGGCCTGATGGGCGCGGTCGCGCGCTCCGCACTGGAGGCCGGCGGCCATGTCACCGGCGTCATTCCCGCCTTCCTGGAGGAGCGCGAGGTGATGATGCAGACGGTCAGCGAACTCGTCGTCACCAAGGATATGCACGAGCGCAAGCGCACCATGTTCGAGCGCGCCGACGGGTTCGTCGCACTGCCCGGCGGCATCGGCACGCTGGAAGAGGTGGTCGAGATGCTGACCTGGGGACAGCTCGGCCAGCACTGCAAGCCGGTGGTGCTGGCCGATATCGGCGGCTTCTGGCGGCCGCTGGTCGACCTGCTCGCGCATATGCGGAGCGAAGGCTTCATCCGGTCCGGCTTCGAGGTCGACTACCGGGTGGCGAACAGCGTTGCCGAGATTCTTCCTGCCCTGCGCAGGCCGGCCGCAACGGACGAAGGGGCCTTCGAGGCCGGCGTCGCGGACCTCGAACAGCTCTGAAGGCCGCGCCGCCGGAGCCTCGAACATCGCCTTGCAAGAAGGCCCGCGGGAGGTGTCTCCCGCGGGCCCTTTTCATGTCATTCCGCTGCCTGGGGCAGGGTGCCCGGCGGGACCCTCGGCGGGTCCTTGCGCGGCCCGATCGAGGTGACGGTGGCGGAGCCCGGTGCGCCGAAGGCGGCCGAAGCCGGCGTTGCCGGAGCCTCCGATGCCGCAACGTGCTGTCTCTCCCCGAACGCCGTTTCTCCGGGCGTAGTGCCGTCCGCACCGGTGCCCGCATCCGCCTTGCGGTTGCGCCGGCTGGCGAACAGCCGCATCCACACCGTCGGCAATGCCAGCATGGTCGGGATGATGATCAGCGTCAGGATCGTCGCGAAGCCGAGGCCGAAGATGATCGCCGTGGAGAGCTGCACCCACCACACCGCGGTGATCGAGCCGAGCGCGATCACCCGGTTGACGAAGTCGAGGTTGAGCTGCGTCATCATCGGCACCAGGCCGGCAATGGTGGTGATGGTGGTCAGCAGCACCGGCCGGATGCGCTGCGCCGAGGTCTTCAGCACCGCCTCCACCGGTTCGATCCCGTCTTCCCGGAAGCGGTTGTAGGTGTCGATGAGCACGATGGCGTTGTTCACCACGATGCCGGCCAGCGCCACCACGCCCGTACCCGTCATGATGATCGAGAACTTCTGCCCCATCAGCGCCATGCCGAGCAGCACGCCGAAGACCGACATGATCACCGTCGAGAGCGTCAGGAAGGTCTGGTAGAAGCTGTTGAACTGGGTCACCAGGATGATGAACATCAGGAACAGCGAGCCCACCATCGCCTTCATCAGGAATTCGCCGGACTCCTTCTGGTCCTCGTCCGCGCCGCGGAACCGGAAGAACACGGTGTCCGGCCACTGCTGCGTGTCGAGCCAGGCCTGCAGCTCCGCCACCTTGTCGTTGGCGGTCAGCGGCCGGGTGACGCCGTCGGCGGTGGTGATCGTGTCGGTCATCACCACGTTGGCCTTCACGTCCATCGCATAGAGCCCGTCGCGGCGGGTGATCGTCGTCACCTTCTGCTGCGGCGCCCGGTCGATGAAGTTGGACAGCGGCACCTGGCCCAGTTCCGTCTGCAGGCGCAGGGAATCGAACCGGTCCAGCGTGCGCTCGGCTTCCGGCAGGCGCACGCGGATGTCCACCTCGTCCTCGGAATCGTCCGGGCGGTACTTGCCGATCAGCACGCCGTTGGTGACCAGCTGCACCATCGCGCCGACCGAGCCGATGCCGGCCTGGAAGCGGCCCGCCTGTTCGCGGTCGATGGTGATCTGCCACTCGATGCCGGGCAGGGGGCGGCTGTCCTCGCGGTCCTGCAGGCTCTCCATGCTGTCGACATGTTCGCGCACCTTGGCGACGGTTTCCGTCAGCTCCTTGTAGCTGGTCGAGGTGATCTGCAGTCGCACGTCCTTGCCGGTCGGCGGGCCGCCCTCGATCTCGCGCGTCTCGACGAAGATGCCCGGCAGGTCGGCCGTGCGTTCGCGGATCTCGGCGGCGATCTGCTTCCAGTTCCGCCGGCAGCAATAGTCGGAGAACTCGAGGTTGATCTGGGCGATCACGTCGGCCGGCTTGTCCTGCACGCCCATCATGCCGCCGCCGCCACCGCCTCCGGTGGACACCGACATCACGGCATTCTTGATGCCCTTGACGTCGATCACCTCGCGCTCGACGTCGAGCGCCAGGTCCAGCGCCTCACGGGCGGAGAAGTTGCCGCGCGCCGAGACCAGAACGATGGCCGAGTTCGGCTCCTCCTCCACGAAGAACTCGACGCCTTGCGAGTTGGCCATGAAGTAGAGGAAGATGCCGCCCGACAGGGCCACGAGCGCGACCAGCGTGACGACATTGCCGAACGGGGTGCCGGCGCAAAAGCTCAGCAGTCGGACATAGATGCCGGTGGCGCCGCGGATCTTCGAGGCATCGAACTGCTCGCCCGCCGACAGGAGCTTTGCAGCCTCCTGCTCTTTGGCTGCCGCACGCTGCGCGCGGCGCCGGGAGGCGGCGACCAGCGGCTTGAGACCGAAATAGGCGAGCACACCGACGGCTAGGCCGATGGCGGCCGCGATAGGCAGCAGCAACCACTGTGGTAGCGGCAGCAGTCCGGCGACCGCCGGATTGGCGAGCAGCATGGCGACGGCGGCGCCGATCAGCAGGGCCACCAGCCATTCGGCATGGCGCCCGATCCAGGAGATCGCGCCGGTCATCGCCGCACCCGTCACCGGCAGGAACACCAGCGCGGTCAGCAGCGAGGCGCTGAGCACGATGATCACCATGATCGGCAGGTAGCTCATGAATTCGCCCGCCACGCCCGGCCACAGCAGCATGGGCAGGAAGGCGGCCAGCGTCGTCGCCGTCGACGAGGTGATCGGCCAGAACATCAGCTTGGAGGCGCGGATATAGGCCTCCTGCGCGTCCATGCCCTCGGCCATCTTGCGGTCGGCATACTCGACCATGACGATGGCGCCGTCGACCAGCATGCCGACGGTGAGCACGAGGCCGAACATCACCATCGTGTTCACGGTCATGCCGACCGATTGCAGGATCAGGAAGCCGACCATGAAGGACGCGGGAATGGCGATGCCGACCAGCAGCGCGGACTTGAAGCCGAGCGCCCAGACGATCACCACCATCACCAGGAAGATCGCGGTCAGGATCGAGGATTCCAGCGAGCCGAGGATCTCGAAGATGTCCTCCGACTTGTCGAGGATGTAGTCGACGCGGATCGTCTCCGGCCAGTCCCTGGTCGCCGCTTCCACCACCTGACGCACGGCGGCGTTGTTCTCGATGATGTTGGTGCCCTTGCGCTTGACCACGTCGATGGAGATCGCCGGATGGCCGTTGACGCGGGTGTAGCTGGTCGGGTCCTTGAAGGTGCGGCGGATTTCGGCGATGTCGCCGAGCGTCACCACGCCTTCGCCGCTCTGCTTGATCGGCAGGGAATAGACGTCTTCCGCGGTTTCGACGAGGCCGGGAACCTTGACGTTGAAGCGGCCCTGGCCGTTGTCCAGGAAGCCGGCCGGCACGAGCTGGTTGTTGTTGGACAGCGAGGTCAGCAGTTCCTGCTGGGTGACCTGGTAGGACTCCAGCTTCATGCTGTCGATGACGACCTCGAGCAGTTCCTCCCGGTGGCCGGAAAGGTCTGCGTTCAGGACCGTCGGAACCGCTTCGATCTCGTCCTTCAGCCGCCGCGCATGGCGGTAGAGCGTGCGCTCCGGAACGTCGCCGGACAGCGTCACGAAGATCGTCGGCATCAGGGCGAAATTGGTTTCGGTGATGGTCGGTTCGTCGGCTTCCGCCGGAATGTCGGCCTTGGCCTGGTCGACCTTGTCGCGGACATCGGCCAGCGCCTTGTCCTTGTCGAAGTCGACGTTGAACTCCAGCACGACGCCGACATGGCCCTCGGCGGAGACCGTGGTGATCTCCTTGAGGCCGTCGAGGCCGCGCAGGGCGGTCTCCATCGGTCTTGCGATCAGCCGTTCCGCGTCGCCGGGCGAGACGCCCTGCTGGCTGATCGAGACGTAGAAGACCGGAATGTCGATATCGGGGTCGGCCTCTTTCGGCACGCTGATATAGGCCATGATGCCGGCCGCAACCATCACCACCATCAGGGTGAGAACGGTCTTCGGCCGCCGCAGGACCGTCTCGAGCATCGAGATCATTGCGCAGCTCCTGCCATGGTGGCCACCGGTTCGACGGTCTGGCCGTCGGTCACATAGTCCTGACCGGTCACGATCAGCCGAACCGTGTCCGGCAGCCCGCCAACCCAAAGTCCGTCCTCATCGCCGCCCAGAACCGTCACGGGGTGGAAGGCGACGCGGTTCTGCTCGTCCACGGCACGGATGCCGAGCGTGCCGGCATCATTCAGCGTCAGGACGCCGGAGCTGAGCAGATGCGCGCTCTCTTCGCGAAGCGGAACCCGTGCGGTGGTGGTGACGCCGTCGCGGATCGCACCGTCCTTGTTCTCGATCTCGATCTCCACGCGGAAGGTGCGGGTGGCCGGGTCGGAGGCCGTCCCGATGTAGCGGATCTTGCCCGTCGCGTTGCCGCCGGTCACCAGCTCCACGTCGGCGTTCTGGCCGATCTCCAGCTTGCTCACGTCGCGCTCCGACACCTGGCCGATCGCCAGCACCGGGTCCGCATCGATGATGGTGGCGCACACGCCGCCCACCGCCAGCACCGTGCCGGTACTGACCATCGGGCTCTCGATGATGCCCGGGATCGGCGCCTTGATGATCGTGCGCGACAGTTCCAGCTTCTCTTCTTCGAGCCGGGCGGTTGCCGCATCCATCGCCGCCTTCAGCGCGGCGACGCGGGTCTGGGCGGTGAACCCCTTCTCGTTGAGCTGCGTTGCGGCGGTAAAGTCGAGTTCCGCCTGGGCGAGCTGGGCCCTGGCGTCGAGAACCTTGGCCTCGCGCGCGCCCTTGTCGAGCACGCAGAGCACGTCGTCCTTGGCGACCCTGTCGCCCTCCTTGACCCGGCGCTCGGCCACCCGCCCGCTGGTCTCGGCCCGCACCTCGACCTTGGCGTCGGCCTCGGTGCGGCCGCGGATCACCAGGATCGAGCGACGCGGCTGTGCCGTGATCTCGCGAACGGCGACACGGAAGGGCTTTGCCGCGGCTTCCTCGGCGCGCTGCGAGGGGGGAGGCGTTGCGTTTTCCGAGTCGGCCATGCCGCCGGCCACAAAACTGCCCGTCCACATCCAGCCCGCAACGCCGGCAACGATGCCGACTGCGAGAACGTGGGAGAAGCGGATCTTCATTCGGGGTATCTCCGGGCTGTGTTCGCTTACTCGGCCGCCTGGGGGAGGGCGGGGCGGCCGTGCGCTATCTCTTCAAGTCGGTGTCGGTTCGCTTCCAGGAAGCGGATGTCCTCGGTCATGCAGTTGCGCCCGTACTCCAGGATGAAGCTCGCGGCCGGGCGCTGGTCGCAGGGTTCGGATCCGATCGCTTCCAGCTTGGCCAGTTCCTCGCGCAGGTGCGTCAGACGCCCGTCGATGGCCTTTGCGATCACCTCCGGCCCGACCATCTCCGCGCACATGGCGACCAGCAGGAACGGCGAGCGGTAGGAGTCGGGTGCCGGCGGCCGGCTGAGGTCGCGGACGAACTCGGCGCGGCCGGCCTCGGTGAGGGAATAGACTTTGCGCGACGGCTTGCCGCTCTGGGCCTCCTCGCGCACGGTGACGAGCCCTTCGGCCTCCAGCCGGGCGAGCGCAGGGTAGATCGAGCCGAAGCTGGCATCGACGAAATAGCTGTACTTGCCTTCGGTCGAGAGCTTGCGGATCTCATAACCCGTGGCGTCTCCGAAATTGAGGATTGCAAGGCACAGTGTTCTGACGCTCATTTTCGGTTTCCTTCCGCCCTCGCCGGGAGTGTCGGCCCGTCGTCCTGCCGGTGGCGGACGATCTTGTTGTCTGGCCGCACGGGTCGCCTTCGCGCTCCGGTTTTCCTCGCATGTCCGTCCCGACCGTGCTTGCGCTTTTCCCCTTTTGAGGAAACCTGCTGGCTGCGGACAATGCCGGTTCGATATATTCTCGATTGACGATATATCGGTTCGATATACTTCCGCCTTATATAGGCGGCGGGTCCTGCTGCACAAGCGGTTCTGAGCGGTTTTTCGCAGCCTGCAGCTTTTTTCATCAACTGGAAGCGCGACGCCCCGAGCCGCCTGCGGCAGTCGACCGCGTGGACATTTTCCGCGGCTGCGCCATCTTCTCGTGAGACTGGCTTACAAAGGCGCCGGATATATGGTCCGACAGCCTTTACGCCTCGAGCGAGGGTGCGGATCCATGACCAAGCTGCAAGACAAGCATTCCTCCCCTCGGCCCGGCGGCATCTCCCGCCTGCTGGCCCAGCCGTTTTTCCGTCTTTTGGCCATCAACTGGCTGATCGGCGCCTTTGCTGCCGGGCTCGTGCTCGGCGGGCTGATGTGGCTCGACACCGGCGGCCTGCGCAGCCTGATCCTTGCCTCCGACCAGCCCTGGCTGCCTGTCGCGGTGCTGCTTGCCGGGTTGATGATCACCCTGTGCTCGGCCGCCATGGGCGCGGCGATCATGGCACTGCCGTCCGAGCCGGGCGATCACGGCGGACGACGCGCGCGCGGCGAGACCCAAGTCGCGCTGGAGCCGGCACTTGTCCCGGTTCCCGTGCGGGTGCGCGAGCGCATCTGACGCGAAGGCCTTGCATCGGCGCACGCTTTTGGGTTTCCTCCGGCCTTGAGCAGCCCGCTTCGGGCCTGGTCCCCCTCGTGCAACGGACGGTCCCCATGAGCGACACCTATCCGCGCGATCTCGTCGGTTACGGACGCGAGACGCCCAATCCGCAGTGGCCGAACGACGCCAACGTCGCCGTCCAGTTCGTCATCAACTACGAGGAGGGCGGCGAGAACTGCCTCCTCCACGGCGACAGCCATTCCGAGGCCTTCCTGTCGGAGATCGTCGGCGCCGCACCCTGGCATCGCCAGCGGCACATGAACATGGAGTCCATCTACGAATACGGCTCGCGCGCCGGGTTCTGGCGTCTGTGGCGCATGTTCACCGAGCGCTCCATGCCCGTCACCGTTTACGGTGTCGCCACCGCCCTGCAGCGCAATCCGGAGGCGGTCGCGGCCATGAACGAGGCCGGCTGGGAGATTGCCTCGCACGGGCTGAAGTGGATCGATTACAAGGACTTCTCGCGCGAAGACGAGAAGCGCCACATGGCCGAGGCGATCCGCATCCACGAGGACGTCACCGGCTCGCGTCCGCTCGGCTGGTACACTGGCCGCTCGTCGGAATTCACCCGCGACCTCGTCATGGAGGAGGGCGGGTTCCTCTACGATTCCGACAGCTATGCCGACGATCTGCCCTATTGGGTCGAGGGACCGTCCGGCCCGCATCTCGTCATTCCCTACACGCTCGACGCCAACGACATGCGTTTCGCGACCGCGCAGGGGTTCAACTCGGGCGACCAGTTCTTCACCTACCTGAAGGACACGTTCGACACGCTCTATGCGGAAGGCGAGGCCGGCGCGCCGAAGATGATGAACATCGGCCTGCATTGCCGTCTGGTCGGCCGTCCGGGCCGCGCCGCGGCGCTCGCCCGCTTCCTCGACTATGTCGCCTCGCACGAGAAGGTCTGGGTCGCCCGGCGCATCGACATCGCCTGGCACTGGCATGCCCACCACGCCGCCGGCTGAGGCCGGCAAGGTTCCGGCGGAGGTCGAGGCGCTCGCCGGGGCCCTGCTGGACCGGCTGCACGAGACCCAGCCGCTGCGCGTCTGGTCGCTGATCGTCACGATCTTCGGCGATCTCGTCGCCCCGCGCGGCGGCGAGGTGTGGGCCGGCACGCTGTCCGATCTGCTCGGCCTCATGCGCATCGATGCAGCGGCGGTGCGCGCCGCGCTTTCGCGCCTTGCCCGCGACGGCTGGGTCGAGCGCGAGCGTCAGGGACGGCTGAGCTTCTACGCCCTGTCGGCGGCCGGGCGCGCGACCTTCACCCCGGCCTCGCAGCGCATCTACCGGCTTGCGCCGGACGCGGGCGAGACGCGGGCGGTCGAACTGCGCGTCGTCGTGCTGCCCGAAACGGACGGCCGCAACGGCTTGCGCGAGGCGGCCCGCAAGGCCGGCTACGGGCTGTTGGCGCCTGGCGTCCTGCTCGGCACGCCGGCCAGTCCGCCGCTCGGCGGCCCCGAATTCCCGCAAGGGGCTGCGGACGGCGCGGTGACGCTGGCGGCCTCCGTGCTGGCCGGCTCCGATGCCGATCTCGTTGCCCGCGCCTTCGATCTCGCCCCGCTGGCCGGCCGCTACCAGTCCTTCTGCCGCCGCTACGCGCCGCTGGCCGAGGCACTGGACGGCGGACGGGGCGGGGCAGGGCGTGCGCTGCTGTCGCCGGAGACGGCGATGGTCTGCCGCATCCTGCTGGTCCACGACTATCGCCGGCTGATCCTGCGCGATCCGATGCTGCCGCCTGCGCTGCTGCCTGCCGATTGGCCCGGCCTTGCCGCCAACCGGCTGGCGGCCCGTCTCTACGCTGCTTTGCGGGCACCGGCGGAGGCCTGGATCGCCGCCCATGCGCGCGGCCGCGACGGCCTGCTGCCGCCGCCCGATGCCAGCGAGGCCCGCCGCTTCTCCGCCGGCTGAGCCCGGGAATTCAGACAAATCAGCAACTTGCGCGAACCGGTTTGTCAGGGGTCAATGTGTGACAAAAAATACTTGAAACATAAAAATATCGTCACGTATAATGCGAGGCAGATACGGCGCGCTGCTTGCGCGTCCCGCATGGCAACCGAGGAGGGGTTGATCGCATGTACACCCAGGCCCTGAACGCCCGTGACGCATCGGACGAGCGCAGCGAGGATGCCGCGCTGCTCGCCGCCTTCCAGGCCCGCGTCGACGCGGAAGAGAAGATCGAGCCCAACGACTGGATGCCGGAGGCGTATCGCAAGACCCTCGTGCGCCAGATCTCCCAGCACGCCCATTCCGAGATCGTCGGCATGCTGCCCGAGGGCAACTGGATCAGCCGCGCCCCGACCCTGAAGCGCAAGGCGGCCCTGCTCGCCAAGGTGCAGGACGAGGGCGGCCACGGCCTCTACCTCTATTCCGCCGCCGAGACGCTGGGCGTGTCCCGCGAGGAGCTCACCGAGCAGCTTCTGTCCGGCAAGGCGAAATACTCCTCCATCTTCAACTATCCGACCCTGACCTGGGCCGATATCGGCGCCATCGGCTGGCTGGTCGACGGCGCGGCGATCATGAACCAGATCCCGCTCTGCCGCTGCTCCTTCGGGCCCTATTCGCGCGCCATGATCCGCGTGTGCAAGGAAGAGAGCTTCCACCAGCGCCAGGGCTACGAGCTGCTGCTGGAGATGTGCCGCTCGTCGGAAGAGCAAAAGGAGATGGTTCAGGACGCGCTGAACCGCTGGTGGTGGCCGTCGCTGATGATGTTCGGCCCCTCCGACACCGACTCCAAGCATTCCGCCCAGTCGATGGCCTGGAAGATCAAGCGCTTCACCAATGACGAGCTGCGTCAGAAGTTCGTCGACGCGACCGTGCCGCAGGCGCACTATCTCGGCCTGACGCTTCCCGATCCGGACCTGAAGTTCAACGAGGAAACCGGCCACTGGGAATACGGCGAGATCGACTGGGAGGAGTTCTCCCGCGTCGTCGCCGGCAACGGCCCGTGCAACCGCGAGCGTCTCGCCGCCCGCCGCAAGGCCTTCGACGAGGGCGCCTGGGTGCGCGAGGCGTCCCTTGCCTATGCCGAGAAGCGCCGCAACCGCCGCGAGGCGGCCCGCATCGCCGCCGAGTGAGCGACACCCCGGCGCGGGGCACGCGCCGGGGGCAAGGCATAACGACGTTCCTAAGGAACATGAGGCTTTCGCACCGGCCACGCGCCCGCGAGCCCGAGGGAGAAAACCATGACCGAGAAGAACACGCCGCTCTGGGAAGTCTTCATCCGTTCGCGCACCGGCATGGCGCATCGCCATTGCGGGTCGGTGCATGCGGCCGACGAGGAGATGGCGCTGCAGGCCGCGCGCGACGTCTACACCCGCCGCGGCGAAGGCGTCTCCATCTGGGTGGTGCCGTCCTCGGCGATCGTCGCCTCCGACCCGACCGAGAAGGACGTGATGTTCGAGCCGACCGCCTCGAAGATCTACCGGCATCCGACCTTCTACGAGATCCCCGAAGAAGTCGGCAACATGTGAGCGGGAGCGGCACCATGACCACGACCGACCGGACCGCCGATCTCTTTGCCTACACCCTGCGTCTTGCCGACGATGCGGCCATTCTCGGCCAGCGCCTCGGCGAGTGGTGCGGCCACGCGCCGACGCTGGAGGAGGATATCGGCCTTGCAAATGTCGCGCTCGACCATATCGGCCAGGCGCGCGCGCTCTATGCCTATGCCGGCGAGGTGGAAGGCGAGGGCCGCGACGAGGACCAGCTCTGCTTCCTGCGCCACGAACGCCAGTTCAACAACTGCCTGCTGGTGGAGCAGCCGAACGGCGACTTCGCGCAGACCATCCTGCGCCAGTTCTTCTTCTCCGCCTTCATGCTGCCGCTGTGGCGCGAGCTGAAGGCCTCGAAGGACGCAACGCTCGCTGCCATCGCCGCCAAGGCGGAGAAGGAAGCGGCCTATCACGTGCGCCATTCGGCCGAGTGGACCATCCGTCTCGGCGATGGAACCACCGAAAGCCATGAGCGCGCCCAGGCGGCCGTCGACCACCTGTGGCCCTATACGGGCGAGCTGTTCGAGGTCGACGGGTTGGTCGAGCGGCTGGTCGCCGCCGGCATCGCCGTCGATCCGGCGAGCCTGCGCGACGAGTGGCACGCCACCTTGCGCGAGGTGCTGGACGAGGCGACGCTGCGCCTGCCGCCCGACGGCTGGTCCCAGACCGGCGGCCGCTCGGGCCGCCATTCGGAGAGCTTCGGCCATCTCCTGTCCGAGATGCAGTACATGCAGCGGGCCTGGCCGGGTCACAGGTGGTGAGCGAGATGGGCTCGCGCCTGCACGACATTGCGGGGGAGAGTGCCCGCCGGCGGGCCTTCGAGGTCGCCGCGCAGGTGCCGGACCCGGAAGTCCCGGTGCTGACCATCGGCGATCTCGGCGTGCTGCGAGATGTGCGCATCGCGTCCGACGGCACGGTCGAGGTCGACATCACGCCGACCTATACCGGCTGTCCGGCCATGGCCGTCTTCACCATGGACATCGAGACCGCGCTGCTGGCGGAAGGCTTCGGCAAGGTGCGGGTCAACACCGTGCTGTCGCCGGCCTGGACCACCGACTGGCTGAGCGAGGAGGCGCGCGAGAAGCTGCGCGTCTATGGCATCGCCCCGCCGGCCGGCAAGGCCTCCCGCCGCGCCCTGTTCGGCGACGACGAGGTCGCCTGTCCGCGCTGCGGCTCGATCGACACCGAGAAGGTGTCGGAGTTCGGCTCCACCGCCTGCAAGGCGCTGTGGCGCTGCCGCTCCTGCGCCGAGCCGTTCGACTATTTCAAGTGCCACTGAGCTGGCGTCTTGTCCGGCAGGCAGCGGATGCCGCCGGAAGCTTTTGAGGGAGAAACCGCATGTCGCCGAGATTTCATGCGCTGAAGGTCCGCGAAGTGAGGCGCGAGACGCCCGAGGCCGTGTCGATTTCCTTCGACGTGCCGGAGACCCTGCGCGAGGCCTATCGCTTCGCCGCCGGCCAGTATCTCACCCTGCGCGCGGTGATCGGCGGCGAGGAAGTGCGCCGGTCCTATTCGATCTGCGCCGGCGAGGATGACGGCGAGCTGCGCGTCGCGGTGAAGAAGATCGACGGCGGCGTCTTTTCCGCCTTCGCCAACGAGAACGTGGCGGCCGGCGACGAGATCGACGTGATGACCCCGTCGGGCCGCTTCGTCCTGCCGGCGCATGAGGGCGGCCCGCGCCGTCTCGTGGCGGTGGCCGCCGGCTCCGGCATCACCCCGGTGCTGGCGATGATCCGCACCGTGCTGACGCGCGAGCCCGAGAGCGAGTTCTTCCTGTTCTACGGCAACCGCAGCGCCCAGACGATCATCTTCAAGGAAGAGATCGAGGACCTGAAGGACGTCTTCCCGACGCGCTTCGGCGTGTTCCATGTGCTCTCGCGCGAGACCCAGGACGTGGAGATCCTCTCCGGCCGGCTGGACGCGGAAAAGCTGGAGCGCCTGTTCACCCATGTGCTGCCGGTGGCGGAGGCCGACGGCGTGTTCCTCTGCGGTCCGGGCGAGATGATCGAGACCGCGAGCGAGGTCCTGTCGCGCCTCGGCGTGGCGGGCGATCGCATCCACCGCGAGTTCTTCACGCCGGCCGACGGCTCGGCCCCGCATGCGGCGAAGCCCGCGAAGAACATCTCCGAAACGGCCCACGAGGCGCGCGCGGAGCTGATCATCGACGGTGCGCGCGTCACCGTTCCGGTCGCGGCCGGCGAGACCATCATCGATGCCGCGATGCGCGCGGGCGTCGAGGTTCCCTATTCCTGCAAGGGCGGCATGTGCTGCACCTGCCGCGCCAAGGTCGAGGCCGGCGAGGTCGACATGGCGGTCAACTATTCGCTCGAGCCCTGGGAGATCGAGGCCGGCTTCGTCCTCACCTGCCAGTCGCGCCCGGTCTCCGACACGGTGGTGCTCGACTACGACGCGATGTAGGCTCAAGGGAGCGGGGCAGGGCGCTCGGCGCACCGCCCCGTTTCCCCCACAAAGAGAGCCTTCCCATGCATGAGCGTTTCGTGCTCGTCACCGGCTGTTCCGGTGGCGGCAAATCCACATTGATCGAAGAGCTTGCCCGTCGGGGCCACCGGACGGTGCAAGAGCCCGGCCGGCGCATCGTCCGCGAGGAACTGGCGGGAGAGGGCAGTGCGCTGCCCTGGATCGACCTTGCCGCCTTCGCCCGCCGGGCGATCCGCATGGCCGTTGCCGACTGGCGCCGCGCGCGGGAGTGCGGCGATGCCGATGGTTGGACCTTCTTCGACCGCGGCGTGATCGATGCGGCCTCGGCCTTCGAGGTCGCGACCGGGCGCAAGGTGCTTGCACCGCTTGCCCGCCGCTATCGCTATCGTCCCCTGGTCTTTCTTGCCCCGCCCTGGCCGGAGATCCACACGGGCGATGCCGAGCGCCGGCACGGGTTTGCCGCGGCGACCGAAGAATACGAGCGGCTTGCGGGTGTCTTGCCCGCGCTCGGCTACGAGACCCGGCTGCTGCCGAAAGTCCCGGTCGCCGAGTGCGCTGCCTTCGTGCTCGCCGCGCTGGAGCGCGGCTGAGCCGCTCTCGTCAGATCTCCATCACCACGCGGCCGTCGATCTTGCCGGCGCGCATCGTGTCGAAGATCGCGTTGACGTTCTCCAGCCGGTCCACCGAGTAATGCGCGGCGACCTTGCCTTCGGCGGCAAAGGCGAGCGACTCGGCAAGGTCGTTGCGCGTGCCGACGATGGAGCCTCGGATCGTCTTGCGGTTCAGCACCGTGTCGAAGATCGGCAGCGGAAAGTCGCCGGGCGGCAGGCCAACGAGGCTCATCGTGCCGCCGCGCGCCAGCATGCCAAAGCCCTGGCTGAACGACTTGGGCGACACCGCCGTCACCAGCACGCCTTCCGCGCCGCCGCCCTTCTGCACCTCGGCGGCAACATCGCCGCTGCGTGCGTCGAGGGTCATGTCGGCGCCGAGCGCGCGGGCCAGCGCCAGCTTCTCCTCGGAAATGTCGACGGCGATCACATGCATCCCCATCGCCTTGGCATATTGCACGGCCATGTGGCCGAGCCCGCCGATGCCGATGATGACGACGGTCTGGCCGGGCTTCGCCTCGGTCTCCTTCAGCCCCTTGTAGACAGTGACGCCGGCGCACAGCACCGGCGCTGCGGGGGCGAAGGCCAGCCCGTCCGGCAGGTGGCCGACATAGTCCGGGTCGGCCAGCACATAGTCGGCAAAGCCGCCATTGACGCTGTAGCCGGTGTTCTGCTGGTCGTGGCACAGGGTTTCCCAGCCGCCGACGCAATGCCGGCAATGGCCGCAGGCGGTGTGCAGCCACGGCACGCCCACCCGGTCGCCTTCCTTCACGCTGGTGACGCCGGCCCCGACCGCGGCGACCGTGCCGACGCCTTCATGGCCCGGAATGAAGGGCGGCTGCGGCTTGACCGGCCAGTCGCCCTCGGCCGCGTGCAGGTCGGTGTGGCAGACCCCGCTGGCGGCGATCTTCACCAGGATCTTGCCGGGCGCCACCTCGGGCCGCACCACTTCGCAAATGTCGAGTGGTGCGCCGAAGGCGCGCACCACGGCCGCTTTCATCGTCTTTCCCATCGGACTTCCCTGTTGCCGTTTTCCTGTCCAGCCCGGCGGCATTGTGGAGCGGCGATAAGCGGTCCGCGTTGCGCGAGATCAAGGTGCGGGCGCGACCGGTGGTTTTTCGGGAGGCGCTGTCGTTAATGGCATGGGAACCACATCGGTTAGCTGAAGATTCAAGTCTTTATGGCAGGTTGCCCGGCATGCAGCAGATCGGAACGAAATCGATGGGGCCCTGGCTGGACGGACGCAAGCGCAACCTGGCGCTGGCGATCTACCTCGTATGCGCCGCCGTCATCATGGCTTTTGCCCTGTCCAATACGCACATGCTCGGCAGCGCCGGCGGCATTGCCGACGAGGTGCGCGCACAGGACGAACGCCACCTGGTGCGCAACGAGCTCGACCGTCAGGTCGAGATCCTGGCGGACGATCAGGCAAGGGTCTCTCACTGGGACGAGGCGGTGCGTGCGCTGGTCGCCCATATCGACTGGACCTTCGTCCGCGAGGAGATTGCCAACTGGCACTGGGAGGACTTCGGCATCCAGGTGACCGTCATGGTCGGCCCGGACAACCGTCCGCGCCTGCTGATCTTCGAGGACGACATCCGTGCCGAAGAGGAGGCGGAGGCGCATGTGGCGCTGGCCGCCGATCTCGTCGAGGCGGCCCGCGAGGCCTATGCCTCCGCAAGGGAGAGGCAGGGGAGTGGCTTCCGTATCTCCCGGCATCCGGTGCGCTCGCAGGACCCGCTCTATGTTTCCGACGTGCGCGAGATCAACGGCGAGATCAACATGATCGTCGCCCAGGCCATCGTGCCCGACGACGATGCGCGCCTGCCGGACGGGGCGCCCAACGTTCTCCTGACCTTCAAGCCGCTGCTGCCGTCGATCATGACCGAGATCGGCCGCAAGCTCGGCCTGCGCGATTTCGCCATCCGTCCCGTCGATGCGGTGCCGCCGGACAGCGACGTCATCCCGCTGGGGCGCGGGTCGCCGCGCTTCGTCGCCACCTGGGTCCGCAGCCATCCCTCCGCGGTGATCTGGCGCGAGGCGCTGCCGCTGCTGCTCGGCGTTCTGGTTCTGGCGGCCATCGCGCTCGGCTTCGTCGCGCTGCGCTTTGCCCGCAGCCTCCGCCGCCTGCAGCAGAGCGAGGAGCGCAACCGCTTCCTCGCCAATCACGACGCGCTGACGGGCCTGCCCAACCGTCTGCAGTTCGAGCAGGAGATGGAACGTGTCCTGCAGCGCAGCGAGCAGGACCGCTGCGCGGTCCTTTGCATCGATCTCGACCGCTTCAAGCAGGTCAATGACAGCTGGGGCCATGCCATCGGCGACCTGGTGATACGCACCGTGTCCGCCCGTATCCTGGATGTCGTCGGCGATCGCGGCATGTCCGCGCGGGTCGGCGGCGACGAGTTCATCGTGCTGCTGCGCGAAGGGCTGGACCGCAGCTCCGTGCTCGCCCTGTGCGACCGGATCGTCGCCAGCGTCTGCTCGGAGATCGTGTTCGACGGCGGTCGCGCCTCGGTCGGGGCCAGCATCGGCGTTGCCTGGTGGCCGGACGACGCGCTGACCGCCAAGTCGGTGATCCGCAGCGCCGACGAGGCGCTCTACCGTGCCAAGCAGGACGGCCGCGGCCGCACCTTCCTTGCGGCCGGCATCGCCCATCCGCCGGTGCCGCCGACACCCGGCAGGGGCGCAGATCCGTCTCCTGCCGTCTGACGCCGGCCGTGCCGGCGCGGCGTTCAGCGTTGCGCTGGCTTGGCCGTTTCCAGTCGTGACGCGTCGATCAGGTGGCACTCTGCCAGTCCGTTCGGTGTTTCCTCGCAGACATGCGTTTTGCGCGGATCGCCGGGCGCGCAGGCCGCGGCCATTAACGGCAGGATCGCAGCGAGACAGCGCAATCGGGTTTTCGTGGTGCGGGACCCCTTTCGCATCGCCGGTCTCACATCGGCAAGGACAGCTGCCAGGACAGGCCGAACCGGTCCGTCAGCCAGCCGAAACGCGGGCTGAAGCCGTAATTGTCGGGCGGCATCAACACCTTGCCCCCTTCGGAAAGCCGGGCGAAGGCCGCGTCCAGCGTTTCCGCACCGCCCATCTCGACGAAGAGCGACATCGACGGCGTGAAGTCGAAATCGTGCGGGATAGGGCTGTCGATCACGATCAGGCTCTGGCCGGCAAAGGACGCCTTCGCCATGCGCACCGTGCCGGGCGCGGCCGTGTCGTCGCCGTTGAGCTCCAGCATGTCGATGGTAAAGTCGGGAAACACCGCCTCGTAGGTCTCCAGCGCAGCCCGCGCGTTGCCCTGGAACATCAGGTGTGTGAACGCTCTGCTCATGTGCTTTCGGCCCTGTCGCTGTTGGCGGTTCCTTGTCCTTGACCACAATGCAGGTTGCAGTCCTTGCACGCAAGGGTGGTGCCGGCCCGTCAGGCGGCAGTGCGTGCGGCGATTGGGCGATGCAATCTCCGCAGTCTGTGCGGCGATTATTTGCGGATGCGGCGAATGAGAGCTATATTCTCCGCAAAGGATGCGGAGAATGACGGCCTATATCCATCAACTGGGCGACTGGCCGAAGGTCCGCTTCGACCATGCGGCGGTCTCCGGCCCGCTGGCGGCCGTGCGTCACCGGCAGGGGCGGCTGGCCGGACGCATGGACGCGCTCGGCTTCGAGACGCGCGCCGAGGCGGTCCTGGAGACCCTGACGGCTGATGTCGTCAAGTCGAGCGAGATCGAGGGCGAGATCCTGGAGCGTAGCCAGGTGCGCTCCTCCATCGCCAGACGCCTCGGCATGGATATCGGCGGCCTGCCGCCGGTCGACCGCAATGTCGAGGGCGTCGTCGAGATGACGCTCGATGCCGTCGGCGCGTTCGAGGCGCCTTTGACCGCAGAGCGCCTGTTCGCCTGGCACGCGGCGCTGTTCCCGACGGGCCGCAGCGGCATGCTGCGCATCGCCGTCGGCCGCTGGCGCGACGAAGCGGCCGGGCCCATGCAGGTCGTCTCGGGCCCCTTCGGCCGCGAGAAGGTCCATTTCGAGGCCCCGCCCGCCGACCGCATCGCGGCGGAGATGACGATCTTCCTCGACTGGTTCGAGAGCCCGGACCCGCTCGATCCCGTCTTGCGGGCCGCGCTCGCGCATCTGTGGTTCGTCACCATCCACCCTTTCGAGGATGGCAACGGCCGCATCGCGCGCGCCATCGGCGACATGGCGCTCGCCCGCTCCGAAGGCAGCGGCCAGCGCTTCTACAGCCTGTCCTCGCAGATCCGGCAGGACCGCAAGGGCTATTACGAGATCCTCGAGTGCACCCAGAAGGGCGACCTCGACATCACGCCCTGGCTGCTGTGGTTTCTCGCCTGCCTCGACCGCGCGCTCGACGATTCCGCCCGCATTCTGGAAGACGTGCTGCGCAAGGCGGCGTTCTGGCAGGGTCTGGCCGGCGAACCGCTCGGCGAACGCCAGCGCAAGGTGCTCAACCGCCTGCTCGACGGCTTCGACGGCAAGCTCACCTCGTCGAAATGGGCGAAGCTGACGAAGACCTCGCCCGATACGGCGCTGCGCGACATCAACGACCTCGTCGCCCGCGGCATCCTTGTGCGCGATCCCGGCGGCGGCCGCTCGACCAGCTATTCGCTGGTGCTGCCGGATGCCTTGCCGGGGCGCCCCTGAGATCCCGCCCGTGCGACGATTGCCGTTTTGCCTCAACCGCCTATGATCGCGCGACCCGTTTGCACGCTCGCTTGTGAGGAGATCTTTTCATGAAACTCGTCCGTTTCGGACCTGCCGGCACTGAGCGCCCCGGCCTTGTCGATGCGCGCGGGCGCATCCGCGATCTTTCCGCCCATGTCGACGATATCGCCGGCAAGGCCCTCTCCGACGAGGGGTTCGCCCGCATTGCCGCGCTCGACCCTGCTTCGCTGCCGCTGGTGGAGGAGGGCACGCGCATCGGTCCCTGCGTCGGCCAGGTCGGCAAGTTCGTCTGTATCGGCCTCAATTATTCCGACCATGCGGCCGAAGCCGGCCTCGACGTGCCGCCCGAGCCCATCGTCTTCATGAAGGCGACCTCGGCGATCTGCGGTCCCGACGACGGCATCGAGCTGCCGCGCGGCTCTGTCGCCACCGACTGGGAGGTGGAGCTTGCCGTCGTCATCGGCCGTCACGCCAAATACGTGTCCGAGGCCGATGCGCTCTCCCATGTCGCGGGTTACTGCGTCGCCAACGACGTGTCCGAGCGCGATTTCCAGACCAAGCGTGCCGGCCAGTGGACCAAGGGCAAGTCGGCCGACACGTTCGGCCCGCTCGGCCCCTGGCTCGTCACCCGCGACGAGGTGAGCGACCCGCAGGCGCTGTCCCTGTGGCTCGATCTCAACGGCAAGCGCATGCAGACCGGCTCCACCGCCACCATGATCTTCGGCGTGGCGAAGGTGATTTCCTACCTGTCGCAGATGATGAGCCTGCATCCGGGCGACGTCATCTCCACCGGCACGCCGCCGGGCGTCGGCATGGGCATCAAGCCGGCCCCGGTCTATCTGAAGCCGGGCGACCGGCTGGCGCTCGGCATCGACGGTCTCGGCACGCAGACCCAGCTGGTGCGCGCCGCCGACTGAGCGCGGCGGAACGGGGCGGGGAGCCTCGATCAGAAACGAAAAACGCCGGCGCGGGGTGACCCCGCGCCGGCGTTCGTTTTCAAGCGTGTTTCGGCGTTGCCGCGTTAAGCGGGCTGGAACGAGCGGACACGTCCGCGCTCGCCGCTGTGATCGCGCGGCTTGGCGCTCTGCGGGCGGCTGTTGCGCTGCTGCTGGCCGGCGCGGAAGCCGTCGGTGCGGCCTTCATGCTGGCCATGGCCGGCCGGCTTGTCCTTGCGTGCGCCGCCGTTGCCGTTGGCAGCGCCGCGGAAGCCGCGAGCCTCGCCGCGACCTTCATCGCGTGCGCCACCTTCGACGCGCGGGCGGAAGGGCTTGCGCTGCTGCTGCTGCTGGCCGCGGCCACCGCCGCCGCGCGACTGCTTGCGCGGTGCCGGGCCGTCGTCCTCGCGCTCGACCAGCACCTTGCCGATCAGCTTCTCGATGTCGCGCAGGAACGGACGCTCCTCGCGGTCGCAGAACGAGACGGCGATGCCGCTCTTGCCGGCGCGCGCGGTACGGCCGATGCGGTGCACATAGGCCTCCGGCACGTTCGGCAGCTCGTAGTTGACGACATGCGACACGCCGTCGACGTCGATGCCGCGTGCGGCGATGTCGGTCGCCACCAGCACCGGGGTGCGGCCGGAGCGGAAGTTGTCGAGCGCCTTCTGGCGCTGGCTCTGGCTCTTGTTGCCGTGGATCGCCGCGGCGGACAGGCCGGCCTGCTCCAGCTGCTTGGTCACCTTGTCGGCGCCGTGCTTGGTGCGGGTGAAGACGATCGCGCGGTCCATGTCCTCGCTGCGCAGCACGTCGACAAGCGCCTGGCGCTTGGCATCGCGCTCGATCAGGAGAACCTTCTGCTCGATGCGGTCGATCGGCTTGGAGGCCGGAGCCACCGCGATTTCCTGCGGGTTGGTCAGGAAGTCCTCGGCCAGCGCGCGGATCGGCTTCGGCATGGTTGCCGACAGCAGCACCGTCTGGCGGTCGCGCGGCAGGCTCGCCAGGATCTGGCGGATCGCCGGCAGGAAGCCGAGGTCGAGCATGTGGTCGGCCTCGTCCAGCACCACGGTCGTGGTCTTGTCGAGGCGGATCGCGCCGCCCTGCATGTGGTCGATCAGGCGGCCCGGCGTTGCGACGAGAATGTCGACGCCGCGTGCCATGGCGCGCACCTGCGGGAAGGGACGGACGCCGCCGACGACGACGGTGGCCGAATGGCGCACTTTCTGGCCGTAGGCGCGGATGCTGTCGGCGATCTGGGCGGCGAGCTCGCGCGTCGGGGCGAGGATCAGCGCGCCGCAGGTCTTCGGCTCGGGCCGGTTGTTCTGCTCGACGATGCGGTTGAGCAGCGGCAGAACGAAGGATGCGGTCTTGCCGGTGCCGGTCTGGGCGAGGCCCAGCACGTCGGCGCCAGACATGATTGCGGGAATGCCCTGCGCCTGGATCGGCGTCGGGGAAGTATAGCCCTCGGCCGCAAGGGCCTGGAGGATCGGCTCGGCGAGGCCGAGGTCGTTGAACGTGGTCAAGCGGACTCCTTGCTCGCGCCGACACGCCATCATGGGCGAGCGGTCGCGGTCCGTGTCAGTCGTGAAGGGAGCTTGCGCAGATCAGCTGCCTTGGGGGCGCGCCGGCACCGGGAACGGACCGTGTTTTGTCCGTCGCTCGGGTAGCAGCGCTTCATATCGGCAACGATCGGGAGGAAGGTTGCGTCTGGGCGCCGGTCACGAAAGGCTCGTGTCTCCACGCGGACGCCGTTGGCAGGCATAGACCACGTTTGATGTTGCGATGCAATGAAAATCGCTTGTGCAGCCCTTTCCGCCAATTTGGAACAAAAATTCCATATGCTGTTTATGCACGGCTGTGCAATACGCCGCACCGGCCATCTTCGCTGCCGGAGGAGGTGGGTGGGGGTCCCGGTTGGGCCCCGTCGGGCCGGCGCGGGCAGGCACTGCGACCGGGTGTGGCGATTGCTCCGCGACCGGTGTCCACGGTGGAAAGATCGGCTGTTGCGTGATTCTCTAGGGGCTTGATAACAGGCCGAAACCGGCCAATCCGCAGGGTGCTGCCCGTGGTTTCAGCCTTGCCTGCCTGCGTTGCCTCTCATCCGGTTATCCACCATGCGCGGGCGATAAAGCGGTTGCAGTCGGTCAAAATGGAATTTATGTTCCGTTTTGTGGCGCCTGCGCGGGCGTCTCGGCGGTTCCGCGAGGTCGGGGAGAGGTTGTCATGGGTTCGCAGCAGGGTCGGGACGCGCGGCCGCTCGATGTCATCACCATCGGCCGCGCCTCGGTCGATCTCTACGGTTCCCAGGTCGGCGGCCGGCTGGAGGACATGCGCGGCTTTGCCAAGTATATCGGCGGCTCGCCCACCAACATGGCTGCCGGCACCGCCCGGCTCGGCCTGCGCTCCGCGCTGATCACCCGTGTCGGCGACGAGCACATGGGCCGCTTCATCCGCGAAGAGCTGGTGCGCGAGGGCGTCGACGTGCGCGGCGTCAGGACCGATCCGGAGCGGCTGACGGCACTGGTGCTCCTCGGCATTCGCGACCGCGAGCAGTTTCCGCTGATCTTCTACCGCGAGAACTGCGCCGACATGGCGCTGGACGAGGGCGACATCGACCCGGACTTCATCGCCGAGGCCGGCTGCGTCACCGTCACCGGCACCCACCTGTCGAACCCGCGTACCGAGGCGGCGGTGCTGAAGGCCCTGCGCCTTGCCCGCGAATGCGGCGCCCGCACCGCGCTCGATATCGACTATCGGCCCAATCTCTGGGGCCTTGCCGGGCACGATGCCGGCGAAAGCCGCTTCATCGCGTCCCGCGCCGTGACCGCCAAGCTGCAGTCGCATCTTCATCTCTTCGACCTGATCGTCGGTACGGAGGAGGAGTTCCACATCGCCGGCGGGACCACCGATACGCTGGCGGCCCTCGGCGCCGTGCGCGCGGTTTCGGCCGCAACGCTCGTGTGCAAGCGCGGGCCGATGGGCGCAGTCGCCTTCGAGGGCGAGATTCCCGGCGACCTCGACCAGGGCATCTCCGGCCCCGGCTTTCCCATCGAGGTGTTCAATGTGCTCGGCGCCGGCGACGGTTTCATGTCCGGGCTCTTGCGCGGCTGGCTGCGCGAGGAGGGCTGGGAGCGGGCGCTCACCTATGCCAATGCCTGCGGCGCGCTCGCCGTCTCGCGGCACGGCTGCACGCCGTCCTATCCGAGCTGGGAGGAGCTGTGCTTCTTCCTGGAGCGCGGCGTGCGCGTGCCGGCGCTGCGCAAGGACGCGGAGCTGGAGCAGATCCACTGGTCGACCACCCGCAAGGGCGACTGGCCGCAAATGCGCGTCTTCGCCTTCGACCACCGCAAACAGCTCGAGGATCTCGCCGCCGAGCTCGGCGCCGACGCGTCCCGCATTCCCGCCTTCAAGACGCTCTGCCTTGCCGCCGCCCGCCGGGTGCAGGCCGGCCGGCCCGGCTACGGCATCCTCAGCGACGGCCGGCTCGGCGAGGAGGCGCTGTTTGCCGCCGCCGGCACCGGCCTTTGGATTGGCCGTCCGGTGGAGCTGCCCGGCTCGCGGCCGCTGGAGCTGGAGATCGGCCCGGACTACGGCAGCGGCCTTGCCGAATGGCCAGCCGACCATGTGGTCAAGGTCCTGTGCTTCTGCCATCCGGACGACGACGAGGCAATGCGCGCGAACCAGGAAGCGACGGTGCTGCGGCTGGCGCGGGCGGCCCGCGCCAACGGGCTGGAACTGCTGCTGGAGGTGATCCCGTCCAAGGTCGGACCGGTCGGCGACGACACCACGGCGACGCTGATCCGCCGCTTCTACGAGATCGGCGTCTATCCCGACTGGTGGAAGCTGGAGCCCTCCGTCTCCGCCGCCGCCTGGGCGCAGACCTGCGCCGCGATTTCCGAGAACGATCCGCACGTGCGGGGCATTGTCGTGCTCGGTCTCGACGCGCCGATGGAGGAGCTGGAGGCCAGTTTCGCGGAGGCCGCCCGCTTCCCGCTGGTCAAGGGCTTCGCCGTCGGGCGCACCATCTTCTTCGAGGCGGCGCGCGGCTGGCTCGATGGCACGCTTGACGAGGAGGGCGCGATCGCGCTCATGGCGTCGAAATACGAAACGCTTTGCGCGGCCTGGGACCGGGCGCGGGCGGCAGACGGGAGAGCGGCATGACGACGACCATCCGGCTGACGGCGGCACAGGCCGTCACGCGCTATCTCTGCCGGCAGATGAACGAGGACGGGGTGCCCTTCATCGCCGGCGTCTGGGCGATCTTCGGGCATGGCAATGTCGCCGGCCTCGGCGAGGCGCTCTACGGCGTGCGCGATGAGCTGCCGACCTGGCGCGGCCACAACGAGCAGGGCATGGCCCATGCGGCCATCGCCTATGCCAAGCAGCTCGGCCGTCGCCGGGCGATGGCCGTGACCTCGTCGATCGGCCCCGGCGCCACCAACATGCTGACCGCCGCGGCGATGGCCCATGTCGACCGGCTGCCGGTCCTGTTCCTGCCCGGCGACGTCTTCGCGGGCCGCGCGCCCGACCCGGTGCTGCAGCAGCTGGAGGACTTCGGCGACGGCACGGTCAGCGTCAACGACTGCTTCCGCCCCGTCTCGCGCTATTTCGACCGCATCACCCGGCCCGAGCAGCTGCTGACCGCGCTGCCGCGCGCTTTCCGGGTGATGACCGATCCGGCCGAATGCGGCCCGGTCACGCTGGCCTTCTGCCAGGACGTGCAGACCGAGGCCTTCGACTGGCCGGAGAGCTTCTTTGCGCCGAAGGTCTGGCGCATGCGCCGGCCGCAGCCGGACCCGGTCGAGCTCGATGAGGTGGCGCGGCTCCTCGCCAATGCCGAGCGGCCCGTCATCGTTGCCGGCGGCGGCATCCATTATTCCTTTGCGCATCAGGCTCTTGTGCGCTTCGCGGAAGGCCATGGCATCCCGGTCGTCGAGACCCAGGCCGGCAAGTCGGCGCTCGCCTGGGACCATCCGCTCAACCTCGGCTCGGTCGGCGTCACCGGCTCCTCGGCCGCCAATGCGGTCGCCGCCGAGGCCGACGTGGTGCTCGGCGTCGGCACCCGCTTCCAGGACTTCACCACCGGCTCCTGGTCGCTGTTCGCACGGCCGGGCCGCAAGCTCGTCAGCCTCAACGTCTCGCCCTACGATGCGGCCAAGCATGGCGCCGTGCCGCTTTGCGCCGATGCGCGCGACGGGCTGGAGGCGCTGGGGCGGGCGCTTGGAGAGCGGCGTTTCGCGCCCCCGCCGGCCGATCTGAAGCGCGAGTGGATCGCGGCTGTGGATGCGGCGACGGCCCCGCCGCCCGACGGCAACGCGCTGCCGAGCGATGCCCAGGTGATCGGCGCCGTCCAGCGCAATGTCGATGAAAACGCTGTGGTTTTTTGCGCTGCCGGCGGCCTGCCGGGCGAGTTGCACAAGCTCTGGAAGGCCGCCCGGCCGATGGGCTACCACATGGAATACGGCTTCTCCTGCATGGGCTACGAGATCGCCGGCGGGCTCGGCGCCAAGATGGCGCAGCCCGAGCGCGAGGTCGTCGTCATGGTCGGCGACGGCTCCTACATGATGATGAACTCCGAGCTCGCGACCTCCGTGATGCTGGGCCGCAAGCTCATTGTCGTATTGCTCGACAATCGCGGCTTCGGCTGCATCAACCGCCTGCAACGGGCGACCGGCGGCGAGAGCTTCAACAACCTGCTCGACACCGCCCGCCATGTGGTGCCGAGCGACATCGACTTCGCCGCCCATGCCGCCTCGATGGGCGCGATCTCGGAGAAGGTCGACGACATCGCGGGTCTCGAGGCGGCCTTGGTCCGGGCGAGGGCGTCGGAGCGCAGCCACGTCATCGTCATCGACACCGATCCGCTGGCGACGACCGAGGCCGGCGGCCACTGGTGGGACGTTGCCGTGCCGGAGGTCTCGACCCGCGAGGAGGTCCGCTCCGCCCGCGCGTCTTACGAAAATGCCCTGAAGAAACAGAGCCTTGTCGACTAGTCTTCACTCCGCTTCGACCCATTGAAGGCGCAACAGATGATCCTCTACGGCACCAATCCGATTGCCTGGTCCAACGACGACGACCAGAGCCTCGGCGCCCATATTCCGCTCGCAACCTGCCTGTCGCAGGCCGCCGAGATCGGCTTCGACGGCATCGAGAACGGCCACAAGTTTCCGACCGATCCAGCCGAGCTCGCGCAAACGCTGGCGCCGCACGGGCTGAAGTTCGTCTCGGCCTGGTACTCGCTGCATCTGCTGACCCGCTCGGCCGAGACCGAGATCGAGGCCATCGGCGAGCATCTGGCGCGGCTGAAGGCGATGGGCTCGCCGGTGCTGATCGCCTGCGAGACCTCCAACGCTATCCACGGCAATGACGGGGTTGCGGTCAACGACCGACCGCGTCTCGACAGGGACCGGTTCGCCGCCTTTTGCGCCGATCTGGAGAAGGTCGCGGCCCATTGCGCGGCGCAAGGCGTGCCGCTGGTCTACCACCATCACATGGGCACCATCATTGAAAGCGAAGAGGAAATCGACGCGCTGATGGAGCTGACCGGCCCGGCGACGCGGCTGCTGCTCGACACCGGCCACGCGTATTTCGGCGGCGGCGATCCGGCGCGGCTTGCCGCAAAGCACATGGGCCGTGTTTCACATATCCACGCCAAGAACGTGCGTCCGGATGTGATGGCGCAGGTTCGCGAGGAGGGGCTGAGCTTCCTGGAAGGCGTACGCCGGGGCGTGTTCACCGTGCCGGGCGATCCCGAAGGCGGGGTCGATTTCGCGCCGGTGCTGCAGACCGCCGCGGAGCACGACTATTCGGGCTGGCTGGTCATCGAGGCGGAGCAGGACCCGGAGGTTCGCGATCCCGTCACCTACCAGTCGATGGGCCTCAAGGCGCTGAAGGCGCTCGCCCGCGAGACCGGCCTCGACCGGGGATAAGCCGGGGCCGCAAAGCCCGGGCGCAGACAATCAGGGAGAGCGATGCCATGGCCGATCTGCTGGTGAAACCAAAGGGTAAGCACGGCAAGGTGCACGACATCACGCCGCAGAGCGCCGGCTGGTCCTATGTGGGGTTCACGCTCTACCGGCTGGCGCCGGGCGAGAGCGCGAGCGAGGCGACGGGCGAGCGCGAGGCGATCCTGGTGCTGGTCGAGGGACGGGCCGAGCTGAGCGCCGGCGGGGTCTCCTTCGGCGAGCGGGGCGATCGGTTGAGCGTCTTCGAGCGCAAGCCGCCGCACTGCCTCTATGTGCCGAACGGCTCGACCTGGGAGGCTAGGGCGACGACCGAGCTGACGCTGGCCGTGTGTACCGCGCCGGGCAGCGGCGGGCACGAGGCCGGCATGATCGAGAACATCGGTTTCGAGGAGCGCGGCAAGGGCACCAATACCCGCTACATCCATCCCATCGCGATGGAGGACAAGGACGTCGCCGACAGCCTGCTGGTGACCGAGGTTTTCACGCCGCAGGGCCATTGGTCGTCCTATCCGCCGCACCGGCACGACGAGGACAACTATCCCGACATGACCTATCTGGAAGAGACCTATTACCACCGTCTCGACCCGTCGACGGGCTTCGGCATCCAGCGCGTCTTCACCGAGGACGGCAGCCTCGACCAGACGATGGCGGTGTCGGACGGCGACGTCGTGCTGGTCCCGAAAGGCCACCATCCGTGCGGCGCGCCCTACGGCTACCAGATGTACTATCTGAACGTGATGGCCGGCCCCTTGCGCAAATGGCGCTTCAAGAACCACCCAGACCACGACTGGATCGCGCAGCGAGACGCGAAGGCCTAGGTTTAAGAGGCTGATATTCAAACGAAAAACGCCCGGACGAGGTCTCGCTCGCCCGGGCGTTTTCATGCGTGTTCCCGGCCTCGCAAATTTCGAGACGGATTTTGCAAAATTCCGATGCAAACGGCGCGAATTTCGAGAATGCGCTCTCAATCTCGCGAAAACCTGCCTCCGGACCGGGTCACGGGCCGAAAAGCACCCGCTCGAGCGGGTTATCCCCGCTCGGGCTGAGGGCGGTAAAGTGGTGGCCGCTCACCCACCGATGAGCAGGGCGGCACCAGCGAGCGCCGTCAGGCCGCCGAGCACCCGGGTCAGGGCGTGGCCGCGCGAGGAGGCGAGCTTGCCGAGGCCATTGCCGAGCGCGATGCCGGCGGCATGCAGCAGGGCGGTGGCGAGGGCGAAGCCGGCGCCGTAGGCGAACTGGGTTGCCGCGCCGATCTCGCCGCCATGGGCATGGCCGTGGAACAGGGCGAAGGCGGCGACGACGGCGGCCGAGCCGGCAACCGGCAGCCGGACGGCCAGCGCCACGAGCAGGCCGAGCGCCACGACCGAGGCGAGGATCGCCGGCTCGACGAAGGGCAGGGAGACGCCGGCAAGCGCGAGGGCGAAGCCGAGCAGCATGGTGCCGACGAAGGCGGCCGGCACGAGGGCGACAGCGCGGCCGCCGATCTGCCAGGCCCACAGGCCGACGGCGATCATCGCCAGGATGTGGTCGGCGCCGAACAGCGGGTGGCTGAAGCCGGCGGCGAAGGAGCCGTGCTCGCCGGGATTGAGATGGGCAAGGGCCGGCGTCGCGGTAAGCGCCAGGGCGGCGGAGGTCGCGGCGAAGGCGGCGGCGCGGGCGCGCCGGGAAAGGGTGAACCTCGTCATGCAGTCGATCCTTTTCTCAAGTCGATCAGGACGCCCCGGAATGGGTCGCGCCAGTGCTTCGGGTCCTGTCAGGCTTCTCTTTCTTTCAGGCTGTTTTTCAGGTCGCCGGTTCCAAGGTGTTGGAGGCGTGGCCCCGAAAGGAAACCGGCCGCAACGTGCGGCCGGCAAGGCGTGCCGTCAGGCGGCAGCGTGGTAGAGGCGCTGCTGGAAGACGAGGCCGGTGCGGGCCTTGTCGAACAGCTTGGCGCCGGCGAGCACGGCAAGGTCGACCACCGGCTCGACGATGATCACCGTCAGGTAGGCGAGGCCGAAGCTGCCGACATTGGCAAGGTTCTCGGCGCTGAAGCCGCCGCCATAGAGCGCCCAGAAGGCGACCCAGACGACGATGCCGCCCTGGTAGCTGGTCGACAAGGCCAGCGCCTGCTTGTAGCTGACGTCCTTGTAGGCGGTCTTCGCCGGGATGATGTTGCGCGCCAGCAGGCTCATGGCGAAGAGCGGCACGATCAGCGTCGTCAGGTTCATGCCGTATTGCGGCAGGTCGGCCGGCGCGAAGAACAGGCCCTGGGTGAGCAGGCCGAGCGCAAGGCCGATGCCGGCCGGACCGGCGCCCAAAATCAGATAGAGCGTCGAGCCGAGAATGACGTGGACCTCGGACACGCCGACCGGCTTGGTCGGCAGCACCTCGAAGAAACAGAAGACCAGCGCGGTCGCGATCACCGAGCGGACCACCAGGGCGGCAAAGCCCCCGTCGCGGCGTATCGTATCGATCGCCATCTTGCCGATCAGGCCGACGGAGGCGGCAGCGGTCGCCACGCTGAGAAGGATCTTGGCGCCGTCGACGACGCCGGGTTCGATATGCATGTTCAGCCTCCTTGGCGCACCCACCGTGCGCGGAGCTATGGGAAAGACGCGAGAAAGGCTCGCGCCGCGGCCGATGGCAGGTCTCCTGGCTCGCGGTTCATTGCGCCTGTCCACCTTCCCGGCTTGGGGCCAGTGGCATTCGGACAGCGCTCGCCGCTCACAGTTGCGGGGGCAGCCACGGATTCGGTCCCTGTTGGGTACGCCTCGCCGTGTTCCCTTTTCACCCGCGTCCGGCTTTGCCTCGCGGGTACCATCGATCTGCAATGCTAGAGGGCGGGGCGTCGGTGTGACAAGATCAATTTTCGTCCGATCCTGTTCGCAATACGGCGTTTCCCGCCGGGAAATCAGGCAGAGGCGGAAACCATCGGCATCCGCAGCGGGTGCTTGTGGCACTCGACCGTTCCCCGCGTCTTCCCGGACGAGGCCGAAGGCCGACGATCCGGGACCGGGGAGCCGGGGGCGCTTGCGGACGCGCTCGGGCATGGGGGCGGGCACCGTGCCTCTCCGGTTCCGGGTCGCGCTTCGCTTGCCCGGAATGACGCCAGGGGAGGTTGGAGCGAAGAACACCTGCCGGGGTTGCCAATGGTTCCCGGCTCTCCGGCTTCGCCTGCGGCCGGGATGACCTCGGAGGAGATGCAAGGTCATGCCTCCGCCGTCACCCCACCCACCCCACCGAGGTCACCCCGGGCAAGCGTAGCGCGACCCGGGGTCTATTGGTTTCCAGAGCGGACGTGAGGCGGGCGGCACTCGTTCCACCCTCCGCTGTCACGCCTGCGCAGGCAGGCGTCCAGTATCCGCCGGGGCTGATGGCAGCGCGAAGCTAGCCACCACCGGCGTTCCTGCGGCAGCGCTGAGGCCTCGCCCGAACCGTTCGGGGGTACTGGTTCCCGGTCTTCGGCTTCGCCGAAACCGGGACGACAGCCCTTGGGTGAGGCGGACGACGTGCTTTCCTCGCCGAGTTGCGAAAGATCGTCGTCGTCTTCACTGCCGGACTGAGAGACCACCTCAACGATCTGAGTTGATGACAGCCTGAGAAAGTGGCGCGGCCCTGGCTTCCCCTCTGCCGTCACCCCGGCCAAGCGAAGCGCGCGCCGGGGCCTATTGGCTGCCAGAGCGGTTGCGAGGACGCATCGGCGTGGGCGCATCCCCTTTTTGTGCGAGACCACGCGCAAGCCCCTCCGGCGTCTTCCCGGACGGCGCGCAAGCGCCGAGCCGGGACCGGGGAGCCGGGGGCGCTTGCGGACGCGCTCGGGCATGGGGGCGGGCACCGTGCCTCTCCGGTTCCGGCTCGCGCTTCGCTTGCCCGGAATGACGAGAGGAGAGGGAGGAGCGCGGGAGCCGGCGAAACGAAATGCAGGCCGGCGCAGTTCACCCCCCTCTGTCGGCTGTGCCGACATCTCCCCCTCAAGGGGGGAGAGGGGTGCGTGGGGCGGCGGAAAATCAGGCAGAACGACCCGCAGGCGGGCATGAAAAAGGGCGCGGCCCGTCAAGGCCGCGCCCGTTCCCCCTGTGCCCCGAGAAGCGAGGCGCTGTGCGTCAACGCTCCTCGGTCTGCAGACCCTTGAAGATCGCCACGCACATGAGCAGCAGCACGAGCGTGAAGGGAAGACCGGTCGAGATGACCATCGCCTGAAGCGAGCCCAGGCCGCCGCCGATCAGCAGCACGATGGCCACCAGCCCCTCGAAGGTGCACCAGAACACGCGCTGCGGCACCGGCGCGTCGACCTTGCCGCCGGCGGTGATCGTGTCGATCACCAGCGAGCCCGAGTCGGACGAGGTGACGAAGAACACGATGACCAGCACGATGGCGATGGTCGAGGTGATGGAGGCGAGCGGCAGGCCCTCGAGCATCGCGAAGAGCGACAGTTCCGGGCTGTAGCTGTCGATCACGTTGGCCTTGACCGCGCTGGTCGCCGGGTCGGAGAGGACCTGGTCGATGGCAACGCCGCCGAACACCGCCATCCACAGCACGCAGACGAGCGAGGGGATGATCAGCACGCAGGTGATGAACTCGCGCACCGTGCGGCCGCGGCTGACCCGGGCGATGAACATGCCGACGAAGGGCGACCAGGAGATCCACCACGCCCAGTAGAAGGCCGTCCAGCCCTGGCGGTAGTCGTCGTCGGTACGGCCGATCGGGTTCGACAGGCTGGGGAGGTCGGCGCCATAGGCCACGAGACCGGTGACGAAATCGCCGAGGATCGCGACCGTCGGGCCGGCGAACAGCACGAACAGCAGCAGCACCGCGGCGATCACCATGTTGATCTCCGACAGCACCTTGACGCCGCCGTCGAGCCCGCGCAGCACCGAGACCAGCGCGATGGAGGTGATGGCGACGATCAGGATCACCTGCACGGTGATCGTGTTCGGGATGCCGTAGATGTGCTCCAGGCCCGCATTGGCCTGCTGGGCGCCGAGGCCGAGCGAGGTGGCAAGGCCGAACAGCGTCGCGAACACGGCCAGCGTGTCGATGATATGGCCGGTCCAGCCCCACACGCGCTCGCCGAAGATCGGATAGAAGGCCGAGCGGATCGACAGCGGCAGGCCCTTGTTGAAGCTGAACAGCGCCAGCGCCAGCGCCACCACGGCGTAGATCGCCCAGGGGTGCAGGCCCCAGTGGTAGATGGTCGCCGCAAGGCCCATCTGCTTGGCCGCCTCGACGTTCTCCGGGATGATCGAGCCGTCGGCCGCAAACGGCGAGGGCACGCCGAGCGGCGACGAAATCGCCATGTGATAGACGGGCTCGAGCACGCCGAAGAACATCAGGCCGATGCCCATGCCGGCCGCGAACAGCATCGCGAACCAGCCGGTATAGCTGTAGTCGGGGCTCGCCTCCTTGCCGCCGAGCCGGACGCTGCCCCAGGGGCTGACGACCAGGAACAGGCAGAACAACACGAAGACGTTGGCCGCGCTCATGAAGAACCAGTCGAAGGTGCTGGTCAGCGCCGGCCGCAGCCAGCCGAAGAACGAGGCCGCCTGCTCGGGCGCCAGCAGCGCGTAGAGCACGAAGGCGACGATCGACAGGCCGGAAATCAGGAAGACAGGATTGTGGATGTCGAAGCCGAAGGGGCCGAGCTGCCCCTCCAGATTGTGCTGACCGATCTCGAAATCGGTGTCGATGATGTCGGACGCACCTTCCGGCTCGGGAATGCCGGTGGCGCTTGTCTGGTCACTCATCTTTTGTCCCTGTTGTTGCGACAAGGCTGGCGCACGGCAAAGCCGCTTGCCGGACATGTCTGCTTTATTGCGGGCCTGGCGGCCCGGTCGGATTGTATTTGCGAGAGACCACACCAAGAGGTGTCAGGAGCGGCATCTGCCGGTGTTCCGGCGACATTGCACGCTGGCCAGTCTCGCACCCGCACAGGCTTGGACCGTGGTCCGGCGGAGGAACCGGCAGGCTGGCCGGTGTGCGGGCTTCGTTGCGACCGCCCGGATGGCCCGGGCGAGCGAAAGGGGGCTGGGGGATCCGGGCGGACCGGACCTCATCCTCGCCCCAAAAGGCAGAACCGGGCATGCAGTGCATCCCCGGTCGACGGCGTGCAATGTGGCATATTTGCGGCAAAATCGCAAACATGTATGTATTTCAACTACTTGACTATCGAATTTGGATTCGTTCGGCCGCTTCGAACGGCCGCCGGCACTTGACTTGGGCAGCCTGCCATCGTCAGGAAGAACGGGTAGGGGCCGCGCGGGTGCGGCCGCGCAACAGGACGCCGCGCCGCGTGCAGACGCTCGACACTTCCTCATCCGGCCTTCGCGACGCGCTCGCGGGACGCGACATCGCTCTCGTGATCTTCGACTGCGACGGCGTGCTGGTCGACAGCGAGCCGATCAGCGAGCGGGTGCTGCTGGCCGCGCTCGAGGAGGCGGGCGTTGCGGTCGACCACGCCTATTTCAAGGCGCATTTCCTCGGCCGCAGCTTTCCGCGCGTTGCCCAGAGCATCCGCGACGACTTCCGGCTCGCCTTGCCCGAGACCTTCGAGAGCGACTACCGCGAGCGGCTGCTCCTCGCCTTCGAGGCGGAGCTGAAGCCGGTCGCCGGCGTGTTCGACGTGCTGGACCGGCTGGCGGTGAGGGCTTGCGTTGCCACCAGCAGCAGCCCGCCGCGGGTGCGCCGCTCGCTGCAGCTGGCCGGGCTCGACGGCTATTTCGGCGAGGCCGTGTTCACCGCCTCGCAGGTGGCGCGCGGCAAGCCGGCGCCCGATCTCTTTCTCCATGCGGCCGCGCAATGCGGCGTTGAGCCTGAGCGCTGCCTCGTGATCGAGGACAGCCTGCCGGGGCTGGAGGCGGCGCGCGCGGCCAAGATGGCCGTGTGGCACTTCATCGGCGGCAGCCACCTGGATGCGGGCGATGCCGCGCCCGGCGAGCCGCCGCTGCCGGTGTTCGACCGGTGGGACGCGTTTTTCGAGATGGCGCCGCAGCTGGTGCGCGATTTGGGCGGCCGCGCGGCCGGAGAGGGGAGCTGAGGCGAATGGCGGGCAAGGGCGATGCGGATGTGAGCCGTCTCGACGAGGCGGCCCGGGCCGGGTGGCTCTACTATGTCGCCGGCAACACCCAGGACGAGATCGCCCGCAAGCTCGGCGTCTCGCGCCAGTCGGCGCAGCGGCTCGTTTCGCTGGCGGTGACCGAGCGGCTGATCAAGGTGCGGCTCGACCACCCGATCGCCCGCTGCATGGAGCTGGAGCGCAATCTCGCCGAGCGCTTTGCCTTGCGCTCCTGCGAGGTGGTGCCGAGCGATCCGGGAACGCCGTCCTCCATCGTCGGCCTCGCCCAGGCGGCGGCGGGCGAGATGGAGCGGCACCTGAAGTCGAACGAGCCGAAGATCATCGCCTTCGGCACGGGACGCGCGCTGCGTGCCTCGGTCGACCAGCTGCCGACCATGGACTGCCCGCAGCACAAGGTCGTGTCGCTGCTCGGCAACATGATGTCGGACGGGTCGGCCTCGGCCTACAACGTCATCATCCGCATGGCCGACCGGGTCAACGCCCGCCACTATCCGATGCCGCTGCCGGTCTTCGCGCGGTCGAAGCGCGAGCGGGCGCTGCTGCACAATCAGGAGCCGGTACACAACATCCTGGAACTGGCCAAGGACGCGGACGTGACCTTCGTCGGCGTCGGCAACATGGGCGAGAGCGCGCCGCTGTTCGTCGACGGCTTCATCAGCCGCGACGAGATGTCGGCGCTGACGGCGGCCGGCGCCATCGGCGAGATCACCAGCTGGGTCTACGACCGGAACGGCGAGCTGATCCAGGGCCTGACCAACGATCTCGTCGCCAGTGCCCCGCTCGGCAAGGCGCGCGACAAGCCGGTGATCGGCATCGCCGCCGGTGAGGCCAAGGTCGACGCGATCCTCGGCGCGCTGCGCGGGGAATTGCTGAACGGGCTGATCACCAACGAGCTGACCGCCGAGCGCCTGCTGGCGCGCTGAGGGCGGCGTCAGATCCTCACCTCTTCTGCCAGGAACACGAGCACGCGGCGCCAGGTTGCAGCCCGCGGAGGGCTTCGCGCGCGCTTCGTGCCCCAGCGGAAGCGCGATCCAATCCCCTGAAACAAAATGATTTTTTGCGGCGCAGCAACGAATGTTGGGGCGGGAGACGCTGCGCCAGCTTGACGGCATCTGCCTGTTTTGTGAGTATTTGCCCGCAATCATAGCAAATGCCCAAGGGCATCCGGGAGGACTTCATGACCACATTCATCCGTGCCCTGCTGGGCGCGACGGCCATTTCGCTTGCCGTGTCCCCGGCGCTGGCCGAGAAGCTGACCATCGCCACCGTCAACAACGGCGACATGATCCGCATGCAGAAGCTGACGGATGATTTCGCCGCCAAGAACCCGGACATCGAGCTGGAGTGGGTGACGCTGGAAGAGAACGTGCTGCGCCAGCGCGTGACCACCGACATCGCCACCAAGGGCGGCCAGTACGACGTGATGACCATCGGCACCTACGAGGCGCCGATCTGGGCCAAGCAGGGCTGGCTGGTCGCGCTCGACGACCTCGGCGCCGACTACGACGTCGACGACCTGCTGCCGGCGATCCGCGGCGGCCTGACCGTCGACGGCAAGCTCTACGCCGCGCCGTTCTACGGCGAGAGCTCCATGGTGATGTACCGCAAGGACCTGATGGAGAAGGCCGGCCTGACCATGCCGGACGCCCCGACCTGGGACTTCATCAAGGAAGCCGCCGCGGCGATGACGGACAAGGAGGGCGAGGTCTACGGCATCTGCCTGCGCGGCAAGGCCGGCTGGGGCGAGAACATGGCCTTCCTCAGCGCCATGGCCAATTCCTACGGCGCCCGCTGGTTCGACATGGACTGGAAGCCGCAGTTCGACAGCGAGGCCTGGAAGGCGACGCTGACCGACTATCTCGACCTGATGAACAATTACGGCCCTCCGGGCGCCTCCAGCAACGGCTTCAACGAGAACCTGGCGCTGTTCCAGACCGGCAAGTGCGGCATGTGGATCGACGCCACGGTCGCGGCGTCCTTCGTGACCAACCCGAACGACAGCCAGGTCGCCGAGCATGTCGGCTTCGCGCTGGCCCCCGACAAGGGCCTGGGCAAGCGCGGCAACTGGCTGTGGGCCTGGAACCTGGCGATCCCGGCCGGCTCGCAGAAGACCGAGGCCGCCAAGAAGTTCATCGCCTGGGCGACCTCCAAGGAATACCTGGAGCTGGTCGCCGCCAAGGAAGGCTGGGCCAACGTGCCCCCCGGCACGCGCACCTCGCTCTACGAGAACGCGAAGTACCTGGAGGCCGCGCCCTTCGCCAAGATGACGCTGGACAGCATCAACGCCGCCGACCCGCAGAAGCCGACGGTCGACGAGGTGCCGTATGTCGGCGTGCAGTTCGTGGCGATCCCCGAGTTCCAGGGCATCGGCACGGCCGTCGGCCAGCAGTTCTCCGCCGCCCTTGCCGGCTCGGTCTCGGCCGAGCAGGCGCTGCAGAACGCCCAGCAGGCGACCGAGCGCACCATGCGCCGCGCCGGCTACATCAAGTAAGCCTGCGCCGCCAAGGACGAGGACCGGCGCGCTGCATGCGGGCCGGTCCGCCCTTCCCAAGACCCGACCACCTGACCCGGGGCTGAACCGATGGCTACCGCCCACTCGCGTGCCGCCGCCCGCGTGATGATCTCGCCGGCCGTGATCCTGTTGCTCGGCTGGATGATCGTCCCGCTGTCGATGACGGTCTACTTCTCCTTCCTCAGCTACAATCTCCTGATGCCGGGGATGGAGGAGTTCATCGGCTTCGGCAATTACGAGTACTTCCTGACCGATCCCGCCTTCATGGAGGCGCTGGTCAACACGCTGCTGCTGGTCGGCGGAGTGCTGGCGATCACCATCGTCGGCGGCGTCGGCCTCGCCCTGCTGCTCGACCAGCCGATGTGGGGGCAGGGGATCGTCCGGGTGCTGGTGATCGCGCCGTTCTTCGTCATGCCGACGGTTTCCGCCCTGGTGTGGAAGAACATGTTCATGAACCCGGTCAACGGGCTCTTCGCCCACATGGCCAAGGCGCTGGGGCTGCCGCCCTTCGACTTTCTCGCCCATGCCCCGCTCATGTCGATCATCCTGATCGTCGCCTGGCAGTGGCTGCCTTTCGCGACCCTGATCCTGCTGACCGCGCTGCAGTCGCTCGACAAGGAGCAGATCGAGGCGGCGGAAATGGACGGGGCGAGCGCGTTCGACCGCTTCCGCTTCATCGTGCTGCCGCACATGTCGCGGGCGATCACCGTGGTGATCCTGATCCAGACCATCTTCCTGCTGTCGGTCTTCGCCGAGATCCTGGTGACCACCAATGGCGGGCCGGGCTACGCCTCGACCAACATCACCTATCTCGTCTACGCCCAGTCGCTGCTGCAGTTCGACGTGGGCGGCGGCTCCGCCGGCGGCATCGTTGCCGTGATCCTCGCCAACATCGTCGCGATCTTCCTGATGCGGATGATCGGCAAGAACCTGGAGGCCTGACCATGGCGCGTCGTGCCACCGGACCCCGCAAGCTCGTCGTCACGCTGGCTGCCTGGGCCATCGGCCTCGCGATCTTCTTCCCGATCCTCTGGACGATCCTGACCAGCTTCAAGACGGAGGCCGAGGCGATTGCCTCACCCCCCTCGTTCCTCGCCTTCGAGTGGACGCTGGAGAACTATGTCGAGGTCAACTCGCGCTCGGATTACTTCCTGCATTTCATGAATTCGGTGGTGATCTCGCTCGGCTCGACGCTGCTCGGCCTGCTCATCGCCATTCCGGCCGCCTGGTCGATGGCCTTCGTGCCGGCCAAGCGGACCAAGGACATATTGATGTGGATGCTCTCCACCAAGATGCTGCCGCCGGTCGGCGTGCTGGTGCCGATCTACCTGATGTTCCGCGACTTCGGCCTGCTGGACACCCGTATCGGCCTGATCGTCGTGCTGACCCTGATCAACCTGCCGATCATCGTCTGGATGCTGTTCACCTACTTCAAGGAGATCCCCGGCGAGATCCTGGAGGCCGCGCGCATGGACGGGGCCTCGCTCTGGGACGAGGTTGTCTATGTGCTGACGCCGATGGCGGTGCCGGGCATCGCCTCGACGCTGCTGCTCAACATCATCCTGGCGTGGAACGAGGCCTTCTGGACGCTGAACCTGACGGCGGCCAAGGCGGCCCCGCTGACCGCCTTCATCGCCAGCTATTCGAGCCCGGAAGGGCTGTTCTACGCCAAGCTTTCCGCCGCCTCGACGCTCGCCATCGCCCCGATCCTGATTCTCGGCTGGTTCAGCCAGAAGCAGCTGGTGCGCGGCCTCACCTTCGGCGCAGTCAAGTAAGGACCCGAACGATGGGCAGGATTACCCTTTCCAAGGTGACCAAGACCTTCGGCGACGTGGAGGTGATCCCGCCGCTGGACCTTGAGATCGAGGACGGCGAGTTCGTCGTCTTCGTCGGACCGTCCGGCTGCGGCAAGTCGACCCTTCTGCGGCTGATCGCCGGCCTTGAAGATGTCAGTTCCGGCGAGATCGAGATCGACGGACGGCCGGCCACCGACCTGCCGCCGGCCCGGCGCGGGCTTGCCATGGTGTTCCAGTCCTACGCGCTCTATCCGCATATGAGCGTGCGCAAGAACATCGCCTTCCCGCTGAAGATGGCCAAGATGGACGCGGCCGAGCAGGAGCGGCGGGTGCTGGCGGCGGCGAAGACGCTGAACCTCTCCGACTATCTCGACCGCCGGCCGGGGCAGCTGTCCGGCGGCCAGCGCCAGCGCGTCGCCATCGGCCGCGCCATCGTGCGCGAGCCGGAAGCCTTCCTGTTCGACGAGCCGCTGTCCAATCTCGATGCGGCCTTGCGCGTCAACATGCGGCTGGAGATCTCCGAGCTGCACCAGTCGCTGAAGACGACGATGATCTACGTGACCCACGACCAGGTCGAGGCCATGACCATGGCCGACAAGATCGTGGTGCTGCGGGCGGGTCATATCGAGCAGGTCGGCTCGCCGCTGGAGCTCTACCGCAGCCCGGCCAACCTCTTCGTCGCCGGCTTCATCGGCTCGCCGAAGATGAACTTCATCACCGGCGAGGAAGCGGCGAAGCATGGCGCCCGCACCATCGGCATCCGCCCCGAGCATCTGGCGATCGCGCAGGACGGCGGCAGCTGGCAAGGCCGGGTCGGCGTTGCCGAGCATCTGGGCTCCGACACGTTCCTGCATGTGCATGTGGAGGGGCAGGAGCCGCTGACCGTGCGCGTGCCGGGCGAGGCGGGCTATCGCCACGGCGATACGGTCTCGCTGACGCCGAACCTGGAGCACCTGCACCGCTTCGACGAGACGGGGCTGGCCCTGCGATGAGGCGGCTGGAAGGGCGCAGCGCCCTGATCACCGGGGCAGCGCGCGGCATCGGCCGTGCCTTCGGCGAGGCCTATGCCCGCGAGGGCGCTCGGGTCGCCATCGCCGACATCAACCTGGAGGGGGCACGGCAGGCGGCCGAGGCCATCGGCAACGGTGCCATCGCCGTGCAGCTCGACGTCACCGACCAGGCCTCCATCGAGCGCGCTGTAACCGAGGCCGATGCGGCGCTCGGCGGCATCGACATCCTGGTCAACAATGCGGCGCTGTTCGACATGGCGCCCATCGTCGAGATCACCCGCGAGAGCTTCGACCGGCTGTTCTCGGTCAATGTGGCCGGGTGCCTGTTCACCATGCAGGCGGTGGCGCGGGCGATGATCGCGCGCGGGCGCGGCGGCAAGATCATCAACATGGCGAGCCAGGCCGGCCGGCGCGGCGAGCCGCTGGTCGCCGTCTACTGCGCCACCAAGGCGGCGGTGATCAGCCTGACCCAGTCGGCGGGGCTCGACCTGATCCGCCACGGCATCAACGTCAACGCCATCGCGCCCGGCGTCGTCGACGGCGAGCACTGGGACGGGGTGGACGCGCTTTTCGCGAAATACGAGGGCAGGGCGCCGGGCGAGAAGAAGCGCCTCGTCGGCGCGGCCGTGCCGTACGGACGGATGGGCACGGCGGAGGACCTGACCGGCATGGCGATCTTCCTCGCCGGGCCGGAGAGCGACTACGTCGTGGCGCAGACCTACAATGTCGACGGCGGCAACTGGATGAGCTGAGCCGGCAAACGTACGACGAGCGATGAGCGAACACGCAGCGCCGCGCGCCCTCCCGCGCGCCGGCACCAGAGAGCATGACCCAGAGGCCCCAGTGAGCGCAGTGACTCCAGTGACCACCAGCCTGTCCCTTTCGACCCTTTCCCAGATTACCGGCGCGGACGTGCCGGCCTATGCCCGCACGGACCTGAGCGCCGGCATCGTGCATCTGGGCGTCGGCAACTTCCACCGCGCGCACCAGATCGTTTATCTCGACCGGCTGTTCAACCGCGGGCTCGACCGCGACTTTGCGGTGATCGGCGCCGGCGTGAAGCCCTACGACGCGGCGATGCGCGAGCGGCTGAAGCGGCAGGACTGGCTCTCCACCGTGGTGGAGCTGGATCCGGGCGGGCTGACGGCCCGCGTCACCGGTGCGATGATCGATTTCGCGGAAGTGGAGCCCGACGCCATCGTCGCGGTGCTGGAGCGGCCCGAGATCCGCATCGTCTCGCTGACGATCACGGAAGGCGGCTACTATGTGGACGCCACCACCGGCGGGTTCGACGCGGGCCATGCCGATATGGCCGCGGATGCGGCCCATCCGGATGCGCCGGCCTCCAGCTTCGGCCTCCTGCTGAAGGCGCTGCGCCGCCGCCGGGCGGCCGGGATCGCGCCCTTCACCGTCATGTCCTGCGACAACCTGCCGGAAAACGGCCATGTCGCGCGCAACACCATGCTGGGCCTTGCCCGGATGAGCGATCCCGACTTCGCCGACTGGGTGGCGGAGAATGTCGCCTTCCCCAGCAGCATGGTCGACTGCATCACCCCGGCGACCTCGGAGCGCGAGAAGACCCTGCTGCGCGAGCGCTTCGGCATCGAGGATGCAGCGCCGGTCGCCTGCGAGCCGTTCCGCCAATGGGTGATGGAGGACACGTTTCCCGCCGGCCGGCCAAGGCTGGAGGAGGTGGGCGTCCAGTTCGTGAAGGACGTTGCGCCTTACGAGTTGATGAAGCTCAGGATCCTCAACGGCGGCCATGCGGCGATTGCCTATCCGTCGGCGCTGCTCGGCTATCATTTCGTCCATGACGCGATGGCCGACCCGCTGATCGCCGGCTTCTTGAGAAAGCTCGCCCATGCGGAGGTCATCCCGACGGTTCCGCCGATTGCCGGCGTCGACTTCGCCGCCTATTTCGAGCTGATCGCCTCGCGGTTTTCCAACCCTGAAGTCGGCGACACCATCCCGCGCCTGTGCCTCGACGGGTCGAACCGGCAGCCGAAATTCATCCTGCCGACCGTGCAGGCGCGGCTGGAGGCAAATGCGGATCTCGCCGGTCTGGCGCTGGAAGTGGCGCTGTGGTGCCGCTATTGCGCCGGCACGGCGGAGGACGGCAGCGCTATCGGGATCGTCGACGAGCGTGCGGCCGAGCTGACCCGGCGGGCGCTGGCGGCGCGCCAGACGCCGCAGGCCTTCCTCGATTTCACGCCCGTCTTCGGCGATCTCGGCCGCAGGCAGCCCTTTGCCGATGCCTTTGCGCGCGTCCTCGGCGCGCTGTGGGCGGACGGCGTGCGCGCGGTGCTGACCCGCTACATCGAAAGCGGCGCAGCGGGACGCTGAGCGCAGGTTTGTCCGCCCCATCAAGGCGGCGCGGCGGAGATCCTCCCTCCGCCGCGCCGCTTTTCTTTGCCGTCTTTCCTGTTGAGGGGAGGCCGGCGCTCTCGACCCTGCCGCCGCTTCGTGCTTGTCTCGGCAGCTTGAAAAACCGACAGGGAGGAGTGCCTTGGGCATTCAGGATGCATCGGGGCTGAAGGCCCTGCTTTTCGATCTCGACGGCACGCTGGTCGACAGCGTTCCCGACATCGCGGCGGCGACCAACCAGCTGCTGGACAGCGAGGGGCACGCGCCGCTGGAGGTCGACGAGGTCCGGCGGATGATCGGCCACGGCATCCCCAAGCTGGTGGAGCGGGCGATGGCCGCGCGCGGCCGCGTGCTGGACGCCGAGGCGCTGGCGCCGCTGGTGGCGCGGATGATGGCGTTCTACGGCGACAACCTGACGGGGCGCACGGCGCTGCTGCCGGGCGCCAGGGAGGCGCTGGAGGAAGGCGCGCGGGCCGGCCTCGGCCTTGCCGTCGTCACCAACAAGCCGGAAGGCTTTTCCCGGACGATCGTCGCGCATTTCGGCCTGGATGACCTGGTGCCGGTGGTGGTCGGCGGCGACACCTGCGCCACCCGCAAGCCGGCGCCGGAGATGCTGCTGCATGCGGCGGCAAAGCTCGGTGCGACGCCGGCAACGGCGGTGATGGTGGGCGACAGCGGCGCGGATGTCGACAGCGCGCGGGCCGCCGGAATGAAGGTGGTGGTGGTGCGCGGCGGTTATGGCGGCGTTGCGGCGGAGGATCTCGGCGCCGATATCGTCATCGACACGCTGGCAGACCTCTTCGATGCGCTGAAGCGCCTGGCCGAAACGGCCGACGCCCGGGCGTGAGGCCCGGGCGCCGAGATTTGCAAGGCACTGTTCGGTTGGCGGCTTACCGCCAGCCCTGACTTGCCGCTTGGCGGATCACCGCCAGCCGCCGCGACCCGGCCGGTAGCGCGTCTGGCGGACATAGTTGGCCGAGACCCAGCCGCTTTCCTCGCCGCCGAGCAGCTGGATGCGGCACCAGGTCTGGCTGCCGACCGCACGGCAGCCCCGGTCGATCAGCACATCGCCATTGGCGACCCGGCCGATCACCGAATAGCCGGTGCCGGGGCCGCTGCGCACGTTCAGCAGGCCGTTGGCGCTGAGGCCAGTCACCTCGAAATAGCTGGCGCGCGGGTCCGGACCGGGGATCGGATCGGGCCGCGAAGGCCGGTCGGGACGACCGGGGCGTCCGACGCCGGGACGATCATCGCCGGGGCGCCAATCGCCGGGACGGTCGTCACCCGGACGGCCGGGGCGACCCGGACGGGTGGGGCGCTCGTCCACGGGCGGCACCGGACGCGAGCTCGCCTCGCGCAGGAAGTCGCCGGCAACCCAGCCCTTGTCCTGGCCGTTGCGACGTTCGACCTCGCACCAGCGCTGGCGGTCTCCGACAAGCCGGCCGCAGCCGAGATTGCGCAGCACCTCGCCGTCGGAGAGGCGCGCGGTGATCGGGAAGCCGGTGCCCGGCCCGGTGCGCACGTTGAGATAGTCGCGCCCGCTGATGCCGGTGACCCGCCAGAAGTCCGGGCCGCCGTCGTCCATGATCATGCGGGGACGCTCGGGACGATCCGGGCGGCCGGGACGGTCGCCGCCGGGACGATCAGGACGGTCGGGGCGACCGGTTCCGGGGCGGTCCGGACGGTTGCTGCCTTCGCGCAGATAGGTGGCCGAGACCCAGCCGTTGTCGCGCCCGTTCGGCCGCTCGACCTGGCACCAGCGCTGGCCGGTGACCATGTGGCAGCCGAGATTGCGGAGCACCTCGCCATTGGCGAGCCGCGCCACGACCGGGTTGCTGGTGTTCGGCCCCGAGCGCAGGTTGAGGAAATCGCCGGAGCCGACGCCCGTCACCTGCCAGAATTCCGGGGTGCCGGCATTGCCGCCGCCCTGATTGCCGCCGCCCTGGTTTCCACCCCCCTGGTTTCCACCCGGCGGGCGGCCGCCGCCGGTGCCGGGCTGCGGGTCGGGGCGCTGCGGCCGGCTCTGCCCCGGACGCGCGGAGGCGACGGTCAGCACGTAGCGGGCCGTCTCGTTGCGGGCGACGCCGTCGACCGACAGGCGCACGCGGATGCGGAACTCGCCCGCCTCGCTCGCCCGGCCGGTATATTTCGTGCCCTGGCGCGCGCCGTCGAAGACTTCGCGGCGGCTGCCCGGCTCGGCAACGCCCATATGCACGTAGCGGTTGGAGGAGGAGAGCGAGAGGCTGACCTGCTGGCCGGTCGTCGCCGGCAGCAGGTACTCGACGAATTCCTCGCCCTTGATCATGCCGGCGACTTCGGTGCCGGCCGCCCCGCGCGGAATGTCGATGCGCTCGGTGCGGATCTCCATGGCAAGGGCTGCCGGCGCTGCAAGGGCGACGGACGCCGCGACAGCAAGCGTGGCAAGGGAGCGGAAAAGCGTCATGCCTCAAATCTCCTGAATGAATCTGCCGAAAAGGCAGTGTCAGGATGAGTGTTCGCCCGGCAATGTGTCGAGGTCTTGACGCCCATACGATGATTTGCGGCAGTGCTATAGCGGTTTTCGCGCATTGCCGGACGGGCGAGGGGCCTTATCATCGGGACCCAAGGGGGAACCGCAATGCCTGCCGCCGCGCTGATCCTGCTCTATCTTCTTGTCGCGCTGGCGCCGCTGGCCCTGGCTGCCGCCAGCGGGCGGCCGCCGCGCCCGGTGATGGACGAGATCGCCAGCGGCATGGCGATGGTGGCCTTCGCGATCCTGCTGATGGAATTCGTGCTGTCGGGCCGCTTCCGCTCGATCTCCGGCCGCGTCGGCCTCGACGTCACCATGCGCTTCCACCAGCTGCTCGCCCGCACGGCGCTGGCGCTCGCCTTGGCTCATCCGTTCCTCTACACGCTGCCCTTCGCCCGGCCGCTGCCCTTCGATCCCACCCGCCAGCTGACGCTGACCTTCGCGGCGGAAGGTCTGGTGACCGGCGTCCTCGCCTTCGTGCTGCTGCCGGCTTTCGTGGTCCTGTCGATTGCCCGCGACCGCATCGGCTGGCGCTACGAGACCTGGCGGCTCGCCCATGGGCTCGGCGCGCTGGCCATCGCCGTGCTGGTGCTGGTCCATGCCCGGCACGCGGGCCGCTACAGCGCCGACCCGCAGCTTGCCGGCCTGTGGGGGGTGCTGACGGCGGCGGCGGTCCTGTCCCTGCTGCATGTCTACCTGGTGAAGCCGCTGCTGGCGCGGCGGCGTCCCTGGGAGGTGACTGCCTTGCGCAAGCTCGCCGAGCGCACATGGGAGGTGGTGCTGAGCCCGAAGGGGCATGACGGGATCGCCTACCGCGCCGGCCAGTTCGCCTGGATCCGCATCGGCGCGCCGGTCTTCTCGCTGCGCGAGAACCCGTTCTCCATCGCCTCGGCGCCGGGCGAGGGCCGGGACTTGCGCTTCGTCATCAAGGAGCTCGGCGACTTCACCGCGACACTCGGTGGCATCCCGCTCGGCACCACGGCCCATGTCGACGGGCCGCACGGCAACCTGGTGCTGGAGGGGCGGCAGGGCAGCGGCATCGCCTTCATTGCCGGCGGCGTCGGCATCGCGCCGATGCTGGGGCTGCTGCGGCAACTGGAGATCGACGCGGACCCGCGCCCGACGATGCTGGTCTACGGCAACCGCCATGCCGGCCAGATCGCCTGCAGCGAGGATCTCGCCCGCATGCGCCGGCAGCACCGCACAACCGTGGTGCAGGTGCTGTCCGAACCGCCGGACGGCTGGGAGGGCGAGCGCGGCATGGTCGATGCGGCGCTGATCGCCCGGCTGTTCGCCGATCCCCGCCATCGCGACTGGCTCTATGTCCTGTGCGGCCCGCCGGCGATGATGGAGGCGGCGGAGGAGGCGCTGCTCGGCCTCGGCGTGGCACCCCGGCGGATCATTTCGGAAAGGTTCCAGCATGACTGAGCCACGCCGCCTGCCGGTAATGCGTCCGCACACCGCCCGTTTGCGGCGGCTCGCCCTGTTCTGGATCCTCAACGGGGTGCTCGCCGCCGGCATCCTCGTCTTTGCGCTGCGGTAGAGCCCCTTCGGCCGGTACAAACCTTGCTGCTGATGGTGTTTTTTCTACTCCGCGTACCGGATTTCATTCTAGTGTAAAGCCGCCGGGCTGGAGGCGTTCGGGGCGCAGGCCGCAGGCAAACCGGGGGGCTTGGAATGGCTGCCGCTACACATGAACTTGCACCCCATCATCTGCCGTCGTTCATACCGTCGGCGGATGGTGGCGATCCGCTGATGACGATCATGCTGGCCGTGCTCCTCATCGGTGTGGTGCTGTTGGGGACGTTCTACCTGCATCTTCACTCCCTGCCGGAGCGCCTCGCGCACAAGCATGGCAGGATGCAGTTCGAACTCGTCGCCGTGCTCGGCCTGTTGGCGCTGTTCACGCACAACAATCTCTTCTGGGTCGCAGCGCTCCTGCTCGCATTCGTGCAGCTCCCGGATTTCATGACACCGCTCGGGTCTATCGCGAATTCCCTGAGCCGAATGGCCAACCCGGCCGACATGCGGCACGACAGCGAGCCGGAGCCGCCACGCGAGGCAACGGAGCCGGACGCCCCTGCGGAACCGCAAACCATCGCAGCGGCAAGCGAGCCGACGCCCGCGCCTCGGCAGGCCGCAGACAGGCAGGAGGGGTAAATGTTCGAACTTCTGTTCTGTTCCATCCTGACGATCCTGCCGGACTATCTTTTTCGCCGTTATGGCCAGGGCAAGCGGATCGGCCGGGAGATCACGCTCTACTCGGTCTGGTACGAGCTGCGCTATGGCATTGTCACCTGCCTGATCCTTACGATTTCGCTGATAACACTTGTCTTCTACTACCATCCGACGGCAACGACGGCGGTGGCGTCGTTCCGTACGATTGCGATCCTGCCGGAAGTGTCGGGCCGTGTGTCGGAAACCTATGTTCCGGTCAGCCTCGAGTTCGAAGTCAAGGCGGGTGATCCGGTCTTCAAGCTGGACAGCCATCGCCAGGAGGCTGCCGTCGAGACGGCGCGGCAACATGTGGGGGATGTCCAGGCCGAGATCGCGCTGGCAAGGGGCGAACTTGCCGTCGCCAGCGCGCAGGTCGAGCAGGCGCAGGCCTCCTTGAAGCAGGCGCAGGACGAGTTGGACACCAGGCAGGAGCTGTTCGACCGCAATGCCAACGTCGTGAGCGTGCGGGATGTCGAGAAGTTGCAGAACACCGTGAGCGCCATGGCGGGGGCTGCAAAGGCCGCGCAGGCGAACAAGGACCTGATCGACACCAAGATCAGCGTGTTCCTGCCCCAGAAGTTGAAGAGCGCGCAGGCGCGGCTGGACGAAGCGGAGGTGGAACTGGCGAAGACCACCGTTTACGCCGGCGTCGACGGGACCGTCAGCCAATTCGTGCTGCGGCCGGGCGACATCGTCAATCCGATGATGCGTCCTGCAGGGATCCTGATCCCGAAGGACGCCCAGAAGCAGCGCCTGATCGCGGGGTTCGGCCAGATCGAAGCCCAGGTCCTGAAGGTCGGCATGGTGGCCGAGGCCTTTTGCGGCGCGCTGCCTTTCACGATCATTCCGCTGGTGATCACGGAAGTGCAGACCCAGATCGCCTCCGGACAGGTGGGCGTGGGCGGTCAGATGGTCGATGCCAGTCAGACCGTGCGGCCGGCATCGATCACCACCGTGCTGGAGCCCATCTACCAGGACGGCCTGCAGGAGCTTCCGCCCGGCGCGGTGTGCAAGGTGAACGCCTATACCAGCAACCACGACCGGCTGTCCTCCGGGGAACCGCTCGGAACAGGGGAGTTCATCTACCTGCATGCGGTCGATGCGGTCGGGCTCGTTCACGCCATGCTGCTTCGTCTCCAGGCTCTGCTGTTCCCCGTGCAGACGCTTGTGCTGACCGGGCACTGACAACCCGCGCGGCCGCTGTTGGCCCCAAGGGGCTGCGGGAGCGACCGGGAGTGTGGAGCCACGGCGGCTGCGGTGTTTTGCGGCAGTGCCTCCGACAGGCCCCCGGCTCCCCGGTCCCGGCTCGGCGCTGGCGCGCCGTCCGGGAGGACGAAGGAGGGGGCGGCGTCCGGGAGGACGCGGGGTGGGGCGCCCCGTCGCGGGCGCTGCTCACCCCCCTCTGTCGGCTGCGCCGACATCTCCCCCTCAAGGGGGGAGAAGAGTGCGTGGGGCATGGCCGGTGTGTTTCGTCGCCGCTCTGGAAGCCAATAGGCCCCGGCTCTGCGCTGCGCTTGGCCGGGGTGACGGCAGAGGGGATGCGAGGTCGTGCTTCTTTCTCAGGACGTCATCCCGGCCGCAGGCAAAGCCGGAGAGCCGGGATCCATTGGCGCCCTCGGCGGGTGTGAGGCGCGCATGCCTTTCCCTGCGTCATTCCGGGCGAGCATCGCGAGACCCGGAACCGGCGAGCCGCGGCGGTTGCGGTGTTTTGCGGGAGTGCCTTCGACAGGCCCTCGGCTCCCCGGTCCCGGCTCGGCGCTTGCGCGCCGTCCGGGAGGACGAAGGAGGGGGCGCCGTCCGGGAGGACGCGGGGTGGGGCGCCCCGTCGCGGGCGCTGCTCACCCCCCTCTGTCGGCTGCGCCGACATCTCCCCCTCAAGGGGGGAGAAGAGTGCGTGGGGCATGGCCGGTGTGTTTCGTCGCCGCTCTGGAAGCCAATAGGCCCCGGGTCGCGCTTGCGCTTGCCCGGGGTGACCTCGGAGGTGGGGCGATGGCGGTGGAATGGCGGTTAGCTTTCGCCCCTTTCGATATCGCAAGCTGTGCCCATGAATATATTTTGCGAATTATTGCAGTTTATACTTAAGGGGGCCGTGTGCTCGATATCTTCGCAAGCGCAAACTAAGACAAAACAAGATTTATACCTTTGACGGTGCGCGGGGTAGCCTTTGCGGACACGTCCGGCAGCGGCCCGGCAGACGGGCCGGCCGGATCGATCCGGGAGGGCTCAAACGTGATCGTCCGTACCTTCAAGGCCGCCGGCGATGCGCCGGTTTTCCGTTATGCCGTGTCTCGCGAGGTGGTCTCGCGCACCGACCAGGTGGGCCACGCGCTCTACGACACGACGCTGGCCGCCGGCGCTGCCGACACGGTCGCGCGCGATGCCGCCGGCGAGTTTCCCGCGCAGGCGCATTTCTGCCTCTCCGGCAGCGGCACGGTGACCGTCGACGGGCGCAGCGAGCGCGCCTCGCCCGGAACGCTGGTCGCCGCGCGGGCCGGCGCGGAGGTGAGCTTCATCGCCGAGACCGAGATGCGCATCTGCACCGTCTTCGGCGGCGAGGGGCCGCAGGAGGCGATCCGCGCGGACGCGCTGATCCGCCATGTCGACGAGTTCATCGGCACCGAGCGCGACGTCTTCTGGGGCAACGGCCAGAGCCGGCGGCTGCTGGTCAAGGCCGACGGCTTCGGCTTCGCCCTGTGCCAGACGCTCGGCAATGCCAATACGGACTCGCCGCTGCAGTACCGGCACCATTTCGAGAGCTGCTACTACGTCTCGGGCAGCGGCGAATATGTCTGGGAGAGCGGCAGCCACCCGATCGACACCAACGGGGCGCGGGCGACCGCCTTCATCATGAACCGCAACGACGCCCACCGCATGGTGGTGCACGATCCCTCGATCTGCCTCAGCGTCTTCAGCCCGCCCATCGAAGGCACCGAGGCGCACGACTTTTCCGGCAAGCGGCCGTCGTCCTACTGAGAGACGCCCTCCAGCGGCCGCCTGACGCGATTTTCTGCGCTTCCGGTGCTCACGTACCCGAATGTACGCTGCGCTCCGGGTCTCGCAAATCACGCCATCCGGCCGCCGGAGACCGTCTCATCGAGGCGGAGCGGGGCTTGGCGGCAAATCAGTCGCCAAGCCACCGAATGGGCCGAATATAATATATTTCAACTGCTTTTGCCGGATCGCTAAGGTTTTCCCGTCCGCCGCGGATGCCGTCCGCGTCCCGGTTGGCGTCGCCGGAAGGAGTTTCAATGACGTCGCAATCCGTGCAAAGCGCCGAAGGCCATGTCTTCGACATCATCGGCATCGGCATCGGTCCGTTCAACCTCGGGCTCGCCTGCCTGACCCAGCCGATCCGCGATCTCGACTGCCTGTTCCTGGAACGCAAGGACCAGTTCAACTGGCACGAGGGTACCTTGCTGGAAACGGCGACGCTGCAGACGCCCTTCCTGTGCGATCTGGTGACGCTGGCCGATCCGACCAGCGAGTTCAGCTTTCTCAATTACCTGAAGCAGACCGGCCGCATCTATGCCTTCTATGCGTTCCTGCTGGACACGGAAAACTTCTTCCTGCTGCGCAACGAATTCAACAAGTATTACCGTTGGGCCGCTAGCCGTCTCGACAATGTGGTGTTCAACCGCGAGGTGGAGGCCGTCGAGTACGACGACAAGGCCGGCGTCTACCGGGTGACCAGCTTCAACACCAAGATGGGCCAGCGCAAGGTGCTGCTCGCCCGCCGCATCGTGCTCGGCTCGGGCATGTCGCCGGCGCTGCCCGCCCCGTGCGAGCCGCTGCGCGGCACGCTGCTGCACAGCGCCGACTACCTGCGCAATCGCGAAGCGGTGCGGCAGAGGAAGTCGATCACCGTGGTCGGCTCGGGCCAGAGCGCGGCGGAGGTCTATCACGACCTGCTCAGCGACATCGACCGCTACGGCTACCGGCTGAACTGGGTGACGCGCTCCTCGCGCCTCGTGCCGCGGGAGCTGACCAAGTTCACCCTGCAGATGACGACGCCGGACTATGCCGACTACTTCTTCTCGCTCTCGCGGCCCAAGCGCGAGGACCTGGTGCGGGCGATGCAGGCGATCTTCAAGGGCGTCAACCCGTCCCTGATCAACGACATCTACGACCTGCGCTACCGCAAGCTGCTCGGCGGCGATGTCGACATGATGCTGATCTCCAACACGGAGGTGGAGGCCTGCACCCATGATGCGGCGAGCGACAGCTTCCGCGTCACCTTCCGCCAGGTGGAGGAGGAGAAGTCCTTCGAGCTGGAGACCGACGTGCTGATCATGGGCACCGGCTACCGGTTCCGCATGCCGGACTATCTGAAGCCGATCTCGGATCGCATCAACTGGTGCGGGGAGGGGCGCTTCGCCGTGGCGCGCAACTGCAGCATCGACAAGGAGGGCAGCGAGATCTTCGTCCAGAACGCGGAAATCCACGCCGACAGCTACCTGCCGCCGGATCTCGGCCAGTCCTGCTACCGCAACTCGGTCATCATCCGCGAGGTGCTGGGCAAGGAATACTATCCGGTGGAGCGCAGCCTTGCCTTCCAGCGCTTTTCTTCGCTCGCGGACGGCATCGCTGCCGCCGTCTCGGCCGGCGGCTGACGGGGCAAGACGACGATGGATGCGATGACCGCCGCCCTGCAGACCATGCCGCCGCACGAGCGTGCGACCGCGCATCTGGAAAGCGACCGCTGGCTGTGGGCCAACCGGCTGCTGGTGCGCAAGGCGATCTCCGAATTCGCCCACGAGCTGCTGCTCGCGCCCCGTGAGAAGGGTGGCGAAGCGGGCCACTACGTGCTGGAGCAGCCGGCGCTCGGCATCGAGTACACGTTCCGCGCAAGGCGCATGCGCCTCGACCACTGGCAGGTGGATGCCCACTCAATCAAGAAGCGGATCAAGGGCGAGCCGGCGCCGCTCGACGCGCTGAAATTCATCATCGAGTTCAAAAAGGAGCTGGGCATTCGCGATGCGATGATGCCGGTCTATCTCGACGAGATCAGCAGCATTCTCTACGGCAGCGCCTACAAGGCGGCGACCAAGCCGCACCGGGCATCCGACCTTGCCGGCGCCGACTTCCAGGCCATCGAGACGGGCATGACCGAGGGCCATCCCTCCTTCGTTGCCAACAACGGCCGGCTCGGCTTCGACACGGCCGATTATCCGCTCTACGCGCCGGAGGCGGCGGGCCCGCTGTCCATCGTCTGGATCGCGGTCTCCCGCGAGCACTCGCGCTTCACCGCGATGTCCGGCATCGACCACGACCGCTTGATGGCGGAGGAGCTGGGCGAGGACACGGTCGCCGATTACCGGGCGCAGCTGACGGGCGAGGGGCTCGATCCCGACCGCTACCACTTCATGCCGGTGCATCCCTGGCAGTGGTTCAACCGCATCTCGATGAGCTTTGCCCCGGAGATCGCCCGGCGCAACATCGTCTATCTCGGCCTGTCGCGGGACCTCTACCAGCCGCAGCAGTCGATCCGCACCTTCTTCAATGCCTCTGCGCCGTCGAAGCGCTACGTCAAGATGGCGCTGTCGATCCTCAACATGGGCTTCATGCTGCAGCGCGGCCTGTCGCCGGAGGACATGCAGACGACGCCGGAGATCAACGAGTGGCTGCGCAACCTGCTGGCGCGCGACCGCTACCTGCAGGACAACGGCTTCTGCCTGATCTGCGAGCAGGCGACGATCAGCTACCGCAATCCCTATTACGAGGAAGGGCTGGCGGCGGATTCTCCCTACAAGCACGTGCTGGCCGCCCTGTGGCGGGAAAGCCCGGTCAACCTGATCCGGCCCGGCGAGCGGCTGATGACCATGGCCGCGCTGCTGCATCTCGATCCGCAAGGGGATGCGCTGACCGCCTGCCTGATCGAGCGTTCGCGGCTGGGGGCGGAGGAGTGGATCCGCCGCTATCTCAAGGCGTATCTGGCGCCGGTGCTGCACTGCTACTACGCCTATGACATCATCTTCATGCCGCATGGCGAGAACGTCATTCTCATTCTGGAGAACGACGCGCCGACGCGCATCGTCATGAAGGACCTGGCGGAGGAAATGCGCATCCTCAACAGCGGCGCGACGCTGCCGCCGGTGGTGCGGCGCAACTGCGTGGTGCTGGACGATGCGGTGCGGCTGGACGGCATCTTCACCGATGTCTTCGACTGCTACTTCCGCCATCTGGCGGCGATCCTCGACGAGCGGCAGGTGCTGCCCGAGGCGCGGTTCTGGGCGCTGGTCGGCGAGTGCGTGCGCGAGTATCAGGCGGCGCAGCCGCAATATGCGGACAAGTTCGCCCGCCACGACGTCTTCGTGCCGGAGTTCCCGCGCAACTGCATCAACCGCCTGCAGCTGCGCGACAACCGGCAGCTTCTCGATCCCAACGACCCCGACAAGGGGTTCGAATATGCCGGCACGCTGCCCAACCCGCTGACGGGCGGGACGGACGGATCGCCGGGCGTGCTGCGCCGGGCGATGGGGCATATCGGGACCTATTTCCTCGGCCCGGGCTGAGGCCGTTTCCCTCTGTCTTGCGCTGGTCGCGCAGATATGAAAACGGACTTTGTGGCAAGAAACCCTCTCTGGAATACTGGAGGCGCGCCGTCTTTCGATGGTTTTCGAAAGCAAACGGCTCGTCATTTTTGCCTATCCGGGAAGGGAAATACGATGTTGAAGGCCATCGAGATTTCGAAGGAGCTTAACGCGGACAGCCTCCGCAAGCTCATTGCGAAGAACATCGACGCGATCCATGTGCCGGGTTTCTACCCGAAGGACCTGTCGGCCACCTTCGCCGACTGCATCGCCGGGCATTCGGAGCTGGAAGCCTACAAGGTGCAGAACGCGCTGAAGCGGCTCGGCATGGGCTATGTCGATGTCGGCAAGGACGCGGACAACGCCGAGCGCTACCACAGCGAGGCGATGCGCTCGATCTGGGGCATCCGCGACATGATCTATCCCAGGCTTACGCCGCTCGACCATTTCCGCCTGCTGCTGGAGGAGGTCTGGCCGGCGGGCGCGACCATCCAGACCATCGACGGGCGCAAGAGCTTCGTCGGCACCTGCCGGGTGATCGATCCGGGCGCCAAGATGCTGCCGCATAACGACCGGCTGGCGCGGATGCTGTCGAACGGCGCGTCGGACCTGACCGGCCAGCTGGCGGTCAACGTCTATCTCGACATGCCGCCGGAAGGGGGCGAGCTGGAGCTGTGGCTGAGCGAGCCGACGCCGGAGCAGGACAAGGAGCAGGAGACCCGCGACGGGCTCGACCGCGAGGTGCTGGGCGAACCGCGGCTGCTGATCCGGCCGGAGAACGGCGACCTGGTGCTGTTCAACTCGCAGCTGATCCACGGGGTGACGCCGGGCGTCGGCGGGCGCCGGGTGACGATGTCCTGCTTCGTCGGCCATCGCGGCGACGACCAGCCGCTGACCTACTGGAGCTGACGCTCCCGCCGCATCGCCTTGCCGGAACGAAAAGGGGCCGGAACGAAAAGGGGCGCGCCTTCGGGATGAGGGCGCGCCCTAGTTTTTTAGGGAGGAACCTTCCGCCGCCAACCCGGCCCGCCTCCTGGAAAGCGGGCCGGATTCCGCTGATGCGGCGGCCGGTCTTCCGGTTACTCGCCCGCCGCCGCGGCTGCCTGGGCCTCCGGGCCCGAGAGCAGGTCGCGCCGCCGGATCATCAGACCAGAGATGACGATGGCAAGAACCGAAAGCAGGGCGACGATCCACATCAGCACCGAGAAGGCGGAGGCGAAGCTCGCCCGGCCGAATTCGGTGACTGCCGGCTGGACCTCGATCGGCGCGCTGGCAACGGCGCCGGCGAAGTCGCCGCGGGCGATGAAGTTCGCCGTATTGGTGAGGCCTTCGCCGAGCGCGGTCGCCAGATCGCCCGAGCCGCCGAGCTGCAGCGTGATGCTGGACAGCAGGATGGCGCCGAACACCGAGATCGACAGGGTGAAGGAGCCGTGGCGGAAGGTGATGTTGACGCCCGAGGCGACGCCGGCCTTCTCCGGCGGGACGACGGCGGTGGCAACGTTGGAGAGCTCGCCGTTGATCAGGCCCGTGCCGAGACCCAGCAGCAGGAAGGCGACCACCCACACGACCACCTCGGCCGGGGGAGCGATGGCGAGCCACAGGAAGCCGACGGCGACCAGCGCGCAGCCGAAGGCGATGAGACCGCGCACGCCGAGACGCTCGGGCGAGGCGAGCCGCGCGCCGAGCGGGGCGACGAGCAGCAAGGGGATCGTCATCGGCAGCAGCATCAGGCCGGCCGAGGACGCGGACATCTCGTGCACCACCTGGAAGTAGATCGGCAGGTAGACCAGCATGACCCAGAAGGTGATGCTGTTGAGCACGCAGACCAGCTGCACCCCGGTGAAGGTGGGGATACGGAACAGGCGCAGGTCGAAGGCCGGCTTCTTGACGCTGGTTTCGATCCACACGAACAGCAGGAACAGCACCACGGCCCCGGCAATGGCCGCCAGGATGGTGTCGCTGCCCCAGCCGCGCTCACCGCCCTCGATCACCGCATAGGACAGACACCCCAGCGCGCCGGTGAAGGTGAGGATGCCCGGCCAGTCGAGGCCGCCGGCATTGTCGTCGGAGGATTCCTCCACGCGCCAGTAGCACAGCGCGATCAGCACCGCGACGATCGGCACGTTGAGCAGGAAGATCCAGCGCCAGCTGAGCAAGTCGACGAGAATGCCGCCGACGATGGGCCCGAAGGCCGCGCCGCAGCCGATCGACACGCCCCACAGCGCGAAGGCCTGGGCCCGGTCGGAGCCCTGGAAGGCGTTGGAGATCAGCGCGACGCCGAGGATCAGCATGGCGGAGGCCGACAGGCCCTGGGCGACGCGCGCCCAGATCAGCGCCGTCGGCGTGTCGGCAAGGCCGACGATCAGCGAGGTGACGCCGAACAGGGCAAGGCCGATGACCATCACCCGCCTGCGGCCGAACCAGTCGGCAAGGGCGCCGACGGCGATCAGCACCGAGGTATAGGCGATGTTGTAGGCGTTGATGATCCACTGGAGCTCGGCGAAGCTCGCCTTCAACTCCCGCTCGATGGACGGCAGCGCGATGGCCACCACCGTCACGTCGAGAATGACGAGGAATGAGCCGAGCGCGGCGACCGCCAGCGTCGGCCAGTTGCCCATCAGCGAAGAGCGTGGTGTCGATTGGACTGAGGTCATTGTCTGTTTCCCGAATGCGTTTGCGGAAACGGTCGCCGGGTGGCGAAGCCTCCGACGGCGATCTGCCGTGAAACGACTGCAAGGCGGGAAAGGGGCGGTTCTCCTCCCGCAAGCGCTGCGCGCGAACGATGGCGATCCGGGTGCAACCCCGCATCGTTGTTGATCTTTTCTGCGCCTTGCACGGGAAAATCTAAAGGCGCCCCGGAAGCGGGGGAAATATATAATTCCGCGGGGTTCAGGTGCCTTTGCGACTGACGTTTCGCGGTCCGGCAAGGGCCGGAAGCAGCGTGCCGGGCGCAGGCAGGAACGGCGCGAGATCGGCCGGCGTGAAGCGGTGCGTGTGGGCTAGCGTCCAGGCCGGGCGGCGGTCGCGGTCGATCATCGCGGCGCGGATGCCCTCAGTGAAATCCGGGTGGATCAGGAGCTGCGAGACCACGGCATATTCGAACCCGAGCGCGGCCTCCAGGCTGCCCTGCCGGCGGGCATGGGCGAGCGCCCCCAAGGTCAGGGCGAGCGCCAGCGGCGAGGCCTTGAGGAGGGAGCGGGCCGCACGCGCGCAAGCCTCGCCGCCGCTATCCAACCGGGCGAGGATCTCCGGCACGTCGGGGGCGGCGAAGGCGTGTTCCAGCTCCGGCGCGAAACCGGGCAGGGCGGGGGCAGCAGTGCTTTCCGGCAGGGAGGCGGGCAGGGCGGCGATGCCTTGCGCGCACAGCGCCTCCGTCAGCTCCGGCAGGTCGGCCGAGGCGATGCGCCGCCGCAGGAGCCCCAGCGAGACGGCGGCCTCCGCGCCGAGTTTTTCGCCGGTGAGCGCGATGAAGGCGGCGAGCGGAGCGGGAAGGTCGGAGAGAAGATGCGAGGCGCCCGAATCCGGGATCCAGCCGATGCCGCATTCCGGCATGGCGAAGCTCGCCCGCTCGCTGGCGACCGGGTGGCTGGCGTGGAGCGCCAGACCCAGCCCGCCGCCCATGGCGACGCCGTCGATCAGCGCGACGACGGGTTTCGGGTAGCGCGCCAGGGCAAGGTCGAGACGGTATTCGGCAAGGCAGTGGCCGCGCGCGCCGTCGATATCGCCCTGAACCATTCGGCCATGCACGGCGGCAATGTCGCCGCCGGCGCAAAAGGCCCGCCCGCCGACCGCATCCATGACGACGAGCTCAATGGCCGGATCGGCGCGCCAGTCGTGAAGGGCCGAGGCGATGCCGGAGAGCATCGCCTCGCTCAGCATGTTGAGGGCGCGGGGACGGTTCAGCGTGATCCGCCCGGCGCGGCCTTGTCGCCGCACGAGGAATTCGCCGTCCGGCGACGCGGCGCTCAATGGTGGATGAGGGCCGCCGACCAGGCGAAGCCCGCGCCATTGGAGACGACCATCACCTTGTCGCCGGTGCGGATCAGGTTCTGCTCCACCGCTTCCGCATAGTTGATGACCATGTCGCTTTCCTGCACATGGCCGCGATGCTTCAGCGCGCTGGTGTAGACCTTCTCCGGGGAGAGGCCGAACTTCTTCATGAAATAGGCCTGATCCCAGGTCGAGAAGGTCGGATAGACGTAATAGTCGACGTCGTCGAAGCTGAGGTTCAGCTTGTCGAGCAGCTGGGTCATCACCTTGCCGAACATGCGGAAATTGATCGGGATGACGCCCTCGTTGAACTTGTCCATCTTGGCGTACATGTGCAGCAGCCGCTCGGTGACTTCCTCGTTCGGCTGGCGGTTCTGCAGGCCCGGCACGTACCACACGTCGTGCAGCCGGCCGATGGAGATGGTCTCCACGCCGAGGATGCGGGCGCGGGCCGCGTTCTTGCGCAGCACCAGGGCGCTGCCGCCGTCGCTCGCCACCGTGATCGGGTAGTAGGTCTTGTTGAGATCCGGCGTGCGGTCGCCGGCGAAGAGCAGCGCCGTCGTGACGTCGTCGTCGGCCAGCATCAAGGAGACGACGGTCTTCAGCGCCAGGTGGTAGCTGGCGCAGCCGCCGGTGTTGACGGCGGTGGCGAAGGCATTTTCCAACCCCAGCTCCTGCTGCACCAGGCCGGCGGCCGACCAGGTCGGCCCGACATAATCCTCCGGGATCGAGGTGAAGTCGACGACGAGGTCGACCTCGCCGGGTGCGACGCCGGCCTGGTCGAGGGCGCGGCGCGCGGCCGCGATGGCCAGCACTGAAGGCAGCTCGTCGGTGACATGGATGTCGTGAATGCCGATGTCGCGCTGGAAGTCGATGTTCTTCGACAAGGTGCCGAAGGGCACGTCCTCGTCGCGGAACACGTCCGCCACCAGCTTCTTGCCGGGCGGAAGGTAGAAGGCTTCGGAAAGGATGCCGACGTGGTCCATCTGGATCTCCCCTGTCAGTATTGCAGCAAGGTGGCGCCGTAGAGGAAGCCGTGGCCATGGGTGGCCAGCAGCACATGGGTGCCGGCGGGCGGTGCCTCTTCCTCCAGCTCCAGCATGTTGAGGACGAGGTCCGAGGCATGCAGGTGCCCGCGCGCGGCAAAGCCCGCCGGCACCAGCCGCTCGCCGGCGCCAAGGCTGTCGCCGACCGCCTGCGCGTCCGAGGCGGAGATGTTGGCGGTGATGGTGCGGGAAATGTCGCCGGCCGAGAGCCCGTGCCGGGCGAGCAGCTTGTCGACCAGTCCCTTGAGCTCACTGGTGCGGTCGGCGCGCGCGTGCTTGGCCGCATCCAGCGTCAGCCGGTAGAGGTCGAGCCGGGTCGGGTGCTTCATGCCGCCGCCGGGAATGTTGAGGACGTCGTGCAGCGCGCCGTTGGAGCGCATGGCGGTGCCGAGGATCCGGGCGCGGCCCGCGCCGCGCGCGACGATGACGGCGCTGGCGCCGTCGCCCAGCACGGTGAGCGGGGCGTCCTTGCCGGCGATCACCCGGTTGCCGGAAATCGCCTGGTCGGAGGCCACCAGCAGCACCCGGTGCACGTCGTCATTGGCGAGGATCAGCGCGCGGGCGAACTTGATCGCCGCATGCAGGTTCGACGAATGGCCGCCGCTATAGCCGAGGGTGAAGGCGCGCTTGGCGCCGAGTTCGGCCTGCAGCTCGTTGCTCATCGACCAGGCCGGCTCGACATAGCGCTGCGGCATCATCGAGAAGTCGATGATGGCATCGAGGTCGAGCGGGGTGAGGCCCGCCGTCTCCAGCACCTTGCGCGACACGGCAACGGCCATGTCCGTCGGGCTCTCGCCTTCGAAGACATGGACGCTGTCGATGCCGAGCCGCCCGGCGGCGGTGACGTCGACGGGTCCCGTCTCGCGGGCGATGATCTCGTCGAGCGGGCTGGTGCGCTCGGGCAGGTAATGGGCGGCCGCAAGCAGACCGACGGGTTCCGTAACGCTTTCGCGGGTCATGGGATCCGGCTCCTGGCTGGGAGAGAAGGGCGCGCCGCCCGGTCTCCCGCTTGCCCGCCGGCCGTGAGGGCCAAGCGGGCAAGGTCGGGCAGGGCGGCGCGGCCGATAGGGGGTGCCGAGCCGCTCAGGCGGCCCTTCGGAAGTGCACCGCTCAGGCGGCGCGTGCCGCCCCGGTGCAGGCCTCGATGATCTCCGCCGGCACCGTGTGGTCGTCGTACCAGCGGCCCGACAGCGGCTTCTTCACCAGCGCGACATCGGCCGCGTAGGAGAGGATCTCGTCGTTGTGCCGGCCGATCTCCTGGCGCAGCGAGGCGGACAGGCCGCCGTCGAGCTCGTAGGCCCGGTCGACGGAGCCCGTGAGGTAGCGCAGGTGGTCGATGCGGTCGTTGACGATTCCGATCGAGCGCTTGGTCATGCGGCCGAACTCCGCCTTGTCGTTGGCCATGACCTGCATCGCCTCGTACATGCTGGGCAGGAACTCGTCGCGCTTCATCCACTTGGTCTCGTAGTTCATCGCATCGCGCCAGCGCGGCTGGGTGAGCGACTTGCGATGGGACTCAAGATCGCGGTGGAACACCGTGTAGCCGTGCTCCTCCGGCTGCTCGAACCACTGGCAGCCCGGGTCGAGGAACGGCACCATGCCGAAGATCGTCGGGATCACCTTGTCGTTGGGGAAGCGCTGCATCAGCCGGCGCGAATAGGCGACGGTCTCCATCACCGAGGCATGGGTCTGCTTCGGCATGCCGATCGTGTACCAGAGGTAGAAGCCCTTGATGCCGACATCGAGCGCGGCGGCGATCCAGTCCTCCATCTCCTCGTTGGTATAGGTGCCGCGCCCGGTCAGCCGGCTGATCTCCACGTCGTGCGACTGCGGCGACAGGTTGATGTAGATGTCGAGATCGGGTGCGACCTCGGCCATCTGCTTGAGCACGGAGGGCTTGGTCAGGCGGAACTGCTCGAAGGAGACCGAGCTGACGACGCCGCTGTCGTTGACCGCCTCCAGGTAGGAGAGCAGGCGCGGGGCGGATTCCGAATAGGCCTGCAGCGTGTAGACGCTGAGCGGGGACTCGGTCTTGGGGAAGGTGGTGATCTCCCGCGCCAGCTGCTCCGAGCGGCGGTGGAAGACGGTCTTCTTCTCCACGTTCATCATCCGCTGATAGGCCCAGCGCGAGCCCGAGCACCAGCCGCAGCTCTGCTGGCAGCCGGTGTTCGGCAGCACCATCAGGTTGGGCATGTTCAGCAGGTTGTCGGTCTTGGGGAACATCTTCGACCAGTCGATCGCCACGTCGTTGAGCACGTCGGGCGTGTAGGAATGGCCGTTGTCGACGACCTCCCCCTTGTCCTTGTAGACCATGTTCTCGACGTCGAGGCGCCCGCGCACGCCGCGCTTCAGCTGGCCGACGAGGTCCGCCAGCGGCTCCAGCGTGTCGTAGCCGCGGATGACGCCGTCGATCTGCGGGTACTGCATCATCTCGCGGGCATAATAGGTGGAGACGATGCCGCCGAAGACGACGAAGCTCTCCGGGTGCACCTTCTTCAGCACCCCGGCTACCTCGATGGAGCCCTGGCAGTGGGGCAGCCAGTGCAGGTCGATGCCGAAGGCCGGCGCGTCGAGATACTGGAACAGCTTCTCCACGTCGAGCGTGGGGTGCTTCAGCATCAGCGATGCCAGGTTGACGATCTTCACGTCCAGCCCGCGCTCGGCAAGAAAGCTCTTGATCGACAGGAAGCCGAGCGGGTGCATCTCGAAGATCGGGGTGACGTTGCTGCTCTCCTGGCTGGAATACCAGCCGAGCACGAAGTCGTCCCGGTTGCGGAAGTCGAAGATCGCCGGTGCATGGACCAGGATCAGGTCGGCCTTGATGCGTGTCATGGTATCGCCATCCCTCGGGTATCTGGACGGACGAAGGGCCGGGGCCCTTACGCCGCCGCCGACGTGATCTTGCTGTGACAGAAACCGGAGAGCGCGTTCAGCGTCTTGTAGTTCTGCGAGGTGATCTCGTCCTCGTCGATGGCGATGCCGAATTCCTTTTCCATGTATTCGGTGACCTCGGCGATGCCGAGGGAGTCGAGAATGCCGCTGTCCAGCAGGTTCTCTTCCGGGTCGATGCCGCCCGAGACGTTCACGCCGGAGTTTTCGATCAGGTAGGCGAGCAGGTTCTTCTGTACGCTCATCAGGTCGGGTGCACTCACGGGCCTTCTCCTCCATCAGGCTGTCGCGGTCCTGTCTGCGCAGGGCCGGACGGTTGCAGTCCGTTCGGGCGAAGGGTTCTGCCCTCTCGCTCCCTGTCATTCGCACAGTGAATGAGTGGATAGTCTTGTTGTTTTTAGAAAATATCCAATGTAAACAACTTATTGCGCAATTGTTTCAAGTCAATATCGTCGGTCTGACTGAATTTCTATCGATTGATATGTATTTCATTTCTGAAGTATACGTAGAAATGCCAGAGTTATTGCTGGGGGAGGGCGTCCGGCGGCGGCCGCCGGACGCAAGCGTTGCCGGAGGGGACGGACTACAGGCCGAGGGCGCGCGCGGCGATGGTGCGCTGGATGTCCGACGTGCCGGAATAGAGCAGGCTGCCGACCGCATCGCGGAAGTCACGCTCCACCTCGTAGTCGGCCATGTAGCCGTAGCCGCCATGGATGACGACGGAGTTCTGGCACGAGGCGACCCAGGCCTCGCTGAGATACAGCTTGGCGAGCGCGGCCTCCATCGGGCAGCTGCCCTTGGTCTTCTTCAGCCAGGCGACCTTGTAGAGCAGCAGCCGCGAGGTCTCGTGCCGCAGCTTCATGTCGACGATGCGGTTGGAGACCGACTGGAACTTGCCGATCGGCTTGCGGAACTGGGTACGCTTGTTGGCATGGGCGACGCACTGCTCAACCTGGTGCTCCATGGCGCCGACCAGGTTGGCGAGGATCGAGCTGCGCTCCCACTCCATCGAGTTGTTGAAGATGCGCCCGCCCTGGCCCTCCTTGCCGATGCGCGCGGTGACCGGTACCCGGCAGTCCTCCAGCGTCAGCCAGGCCATCGGCGAGGTGCGCAGGCCCATCTTGCGGCGGTTCGGGCTGATGGTGAGGCCCGGCGTGTCGCGGTCGACGATGAAGCCGGTGAGGCCGAGCGAACCGGCACTCTTGTCCACCGTCGCGAAGATGACGAAGACGTCCGCGACCGGCCCGTTGGTGCAGAACACCTTGGCGCCGTTGAGCACGTAGTGGTCGCCGTCGCGGGTCGCCGTGGTGCCGAGGCTCATCACGTCGGAGCCGGCCTCGGCCTCGGTGATGCCGTGGGCGCCGATCAGCTCGCCGGCAATCAGCCCGCGCAGGTACTTGTCCTTCTGCTCCGGCGTGCCGAACTGGGCGATCGGCATCTGCACGGTCCACATCTGGCCGTTCATGCTGAACAGCAGGCCGTTGTCGCGGCAGCCGTAGCCGAGCGCCTCCATGGCCAGCACCGTGGTGATGATGTCCTGTTCGGCGCCGCCATAGGCCTTCTCGAAGGGAAGGCCGAGGATGCCGAAGCCGGCGATCTTGCGCCACAGGTCGCGGGACAGGATGCACTCGGCATCGCGCTGCTTGAGGTCGCCCTCGTTGAGCTCGTCCTTGGCGAAGCGGACGACCTTCTCCTTGAAGGCCTCCTGCTCGGGAGTGAAGCTGAAGTCCATCTGCGCTCCTCGTGGTCAGGTCATGGGTCTGGCGGCGGCGTCGGTCCGTCGGGCGGACGAAGGCCGCAGGCTCGGATCACCGGCCGGACGAGGCTTGCGGGATTTGCGCGGACGTCCGGCTGGTGGTTGGATGGCGGGGGCAGGTTTCGCCGGGCGGGACGGCGGCATCGGACGGTGGGCGAAGGCATGGCTTCGCCGCTGTCCGGGGCCGGAAACATCCCCTGACGAAAAATTCATTGATAATAGTGACAGTGATCTTGTAGGGAGGTTTATTCTTTGGCGGAGCTCAAATTCGAACTCTTCGCGTCATTGATACGAAATACATATGCCATAAGGTCCTCCCGTTTTCGTGATCTCTGCATTGGAACTCGATTTCGTTTATTGCATGGACTCCTGAAACGAGAAACTAATTTTAATTACAACCACAATACAACTTTCCGTTCGTGTCGAGAAATATATATTTTTGCCATATAAAGGTTTGCGTTCGAATTTTTGGGGACAGCAAAAATCGGCCAATCCTAGGGAGCAGAAGGCAAGCAATGAATCTGAGAAGGCTCAAGTTCTTTGTAACGGTTGCGGAGGAGTTGCATTTCGGCAGGGCCGCGGAGCGGCTCTGTATGACGCAGCCTCCGCTCAGTCAGGCCATTCTGGCGTTGGAGGAGGAACTGTCCGTCACGCTGTTCAAGCGGACGAAGCGGAATGTGGCGCTGACCCCGGTCGGCGAGCACCTTCTGTCCCATGTGAGCAAGCTGCTGCAGGAGGTGGAGGCCCTGCCGGGGCTGGCGCGCCAGCTGGCCCGCGGCGAGATCGGCTCGCTCAAGCTCGGCTTCGTCACGACGGCCGACTACAACCTGCTGCCCGAGCTGATCAGCCATTACGGCGCCACCTTTCCGGAGGTGAAGGTGACGCTGAAGGAGATGACCAGCGACCTGCAGGTCGAGGCATTGATGCAGGGCGACATCAATGCCGGGCTGATCATTCCGCTGCACCAGACCCTGCACACTTCGCTGTCCTACCTGCCGCTGCTGCACGAGCCGCTGGTGGCGGCCGTGCCGGAGGAGTGGGTGCGAGCCGGGCGCGTGGAGATCGTCAACGGCCGGCTGAAGATCCAGGACGTCGCCGAGGAGCCTTTGGTGCTGTTCCCGCGGCGCTCGGCCCCGGCCTTCCACGACATCATCACCACCTATTTCGCCTCCAACGGCATCGAGCCCGTCATCGGCCAGGAAGCGATCCAGATGCAGACCATCATCAGCCTGGTCTCGGCCGGGATGGGCTTTGCGCTGGTGCCCGGCTCGCTGCGCCGGCTGGGGCGCATGGGCGTGCGCTATGTCGGCCTGGAGGGCAAGCCGCCGGTGATCGAGACCGGCCTCGTGTGGCGCAAGGAAGATCCTTCGCCGACGGTGCTGCGCCTGGTGGAGATCGCCCGCGGCCTCGGCGAACAGACCGGCGAAGAGGGCGGCGGCACGGGCGAAGGGCTGGACGGAGGACTGGGCGGAGGGGCGCCCGGCGTCGGTCTGCCCGAGGCGGCGTTGGTGCATGCCCGCCGCGACCTGAACGGCCACGGCCACGCCGGCCGGCTCGACTGACGCGGGGACGTCCCTTTCCGCATCATCGAACGCAAACACGAGGATCGGCGCCGGCTTGGGAGGGCTGGCGCCGCTGCCGTCCCGGCATGTCCGGGACCCCGTCCTGCGGCAGCGATTAAGTCATAAAACGACCTAATACCGCATGACAAATATATTTCTGAAATGAAAGGCGAGGCGATACCGTCGCCGGAAAGCTGACGGGCACACCTTCTGCGGACACGAAACAGCGTGGGATTTTAGGCGGTTGCGCCACTCTCCCGAGGCTGCTCGCGAACGTCCGGAAAGGCCGGCCGTGTCCGTCTGGATCGGGAGGCGGCCTGCGTGACGGGCCGGACAGGCGGCGGACCGGCGCCGCGCGCGTTTCCAGGGAGGACTGCGGGTGCCATACAACGAGCGTTCGAAGACGATTTCGCAAGGGATCGAGCGTTCGCCGAACAGGGCCATGTTCTATGGTCTCGGCTACACCAAGGAAGATTTCGACAACCCGATGATCGGCATTGCCAACGGGCATTCGACGATCACGCCGTGCAATGCCGGCCTGCAGCCGCTCGCCGATGTGGCGGTGAAGGCGATCAAGGAGGCGGGCGCCAATCCGCAGCTCTTCGGCGTGCCCACCATTTCCGACGGCATGTCGATGGGCACGGAAGGCATGAAATACTCGCTGATCTCCCGCGAGGTCATCGCCGACTGCGTCGAGATGACGGTGCAGGGCCAGTGGATGGACGGCGTGCTGGTGCTCGGCGGCTGCGACAAGAACAAGCCCGGCGGCATGATCGGCATTGTCCGCGCCAATGTCCCGGCGATCTATGTCTATGGCGGCACCATCAAGCCGGGCAAGTGGAAGGGCCAGGACCTGTCGGTCATCTCCGCCTTCGAGGCGGTCGGCGCCATCAAGGCCGGCCGGATGAGCGAGGAGGATTTCGAGGGCATCGAGCGCAATGCCTGTCCGACCACCGGCGCGTGCGGCGGCATGTACACCGCCAACACGATGGCCTCGTCCTTCGAGGCGCTCGGCATGGCGCTGCTCTATTCCTCGACCATGGCCAATATCGACCAGGAGAAGTTCGAATCGACCGCCGAGTCCGCCCGCGTCCTCGTCGAGGCGGTGAAGAAGGGGCTGAAGGCGCGCGACATCGTCACCCGCAAGAGCGTCGAGAACGCGATCACCCTGGTGATGGCGACCGGCGGCTCCACCAACGCGGTGCTGCACTACCTCGCCATCTGCCACGCGGCCGAGGTCCAGTGGACGCTGGACGACTTCGAGCGGATCCGCCGCAAGGTCCCGGTGATCTGCGACCTCAAGCCCTCGGGCAAGTACATGGCGGTCGACCTGCACAAGGCCGGCGGCGTGCCGCAGATCCTCAAGATCCTGCTGAATGCCGGCCTGCTGCACGGCGACTGCATCACCATCACCGGCCGGACGCTGGCCGAGGAACTGGCCCATGTGCCGGATGCCCCGGCCGCCGACCAGGACGTGATCCGGCCGATCGAGCAGGCGCTCTATCCGGAAGGCCATCTGGCCATCCTGCGCGGCAACCTGGCCGAGGACGGCGCGGTCGCCAAGATCACCGGCCTCAAGTCGACCTCGATCACCGGCCCGGCACGCGTCTTCGACGACGAGCAGTCGGCGATGGATGCGATCCAGTCCGACCGCATCCGCCCCGGCGACGTCCTGGTGCTGCGCTATCTCGGTCCGCGCGGCGGTCCGGGCATGCCGGAGATGCTGGCGCCGACCTCGGCGATCATCGGCCGGGGCCTCGGCGCCGATGTCGGCCTGATCACCGACGGCCGCTTCTCGGGCGGCTCCTGGGGCATGCTGGTCGGCCACGTCACGCCGGAAGCCTATGAGGGCGGCACCATCGCCCTGGTGGAGGAGGGCGACACGATCACCATCGACGCCTCGCGCCAGCTGCTGCAGCTGGAGGTGGACGACGAGGAACTCGCCCGGCGCCGCGCCAACTGGCGCCAGCCCGAGCCGCGCTATCGCAGCGGCGTGCTCGGCAAGTTCTCCCAGCTCGCCCTGCCGGCCAACAAGGGCGCGGTGACGGGCTGACGGCGCCTCGGTCGCCTCACGGCGGGACGGCGGGCGGGCCTTGCCCGTCCCGCGTGGGGCAAGGCGCAATGAGACGAGATAGGGCGGAACGGCGATCCGGTCGGAACGCAGCCCGCTCTATGCCCGTCCGGCAGCCAGCACCATCCGGTTGATGGGGGGACGGTGCCGGAGGCTGGACGGGCAGGCTTTTCGACCCGCCGGAGCGGGCCGGCGAGACTCGTTCGGGATCAGGATCAGCGAGGTCTGGCCAGGATGCCAGACTGTCAGCCGGGATCGGAAGATCCCGGCCGCTGGCGTTTGTGCGTACCGCTTTCCAACTCCCAAGATCCGCGTCGCAATAGTCACAAGAAATAGAAAAATAGAATTAGACCGGCTCAAGGCCGTTTCCTATCCTCGACTTACAATCGAATAGAATAATATTCGCTTGAGGAGGGGAATTATGTCGGCTGGAGAGTGTTGTTGTTGCTTCCATGGCGTAAGTAACGAAACGGAGGGGCCGGCAGTTTCCCTGCGCGCGAAAAAGAAATCGTCGCACGGCGCCCGGCAGGGGCGTGCGCGGTCGCTGCTGCTGGCCGGTGCCATGGCGCTGGCGCTGGTTCCCGGCCTTGCTGCCCCGGCAGAGGCCGCCAGCTACACCATGACGATCGCGCATCTCTATCCGGACGATCTCACCAACAACGAGACCGCGCCGGCCCTCAAGCATTTCGAACAGCTGGTCGAGAGCGCCACGGGCGGCGACATCGACGTGCAGATCTTCGGCAACGGCGCCCTCGGCGGCGAAGTTGAGGCCGCGCAGCAGACCCGCGCCGGCAAGACCATCCAGTCGGTCATGCTGGGCTCGGGGACGCAGGCCTCCTTCTACCGCAATTACGAGATGATCACCTCGCCGTTCCTGTTCCCCGACTACCGGACGGCCTGGACCTTCTTCGACAGCCCCTGGTTCGCCGAGTTCATGAAGCCGATGGTCCAGGAAAGCGGCTTGCGCTACCTCGGCACGCTGGACGATGGCGGCGGCTTCGTCGCCTTTGCCAACAACAAGCGGCTGATCACCAAGGTCGAGGACCTGAAGGGTCTGCGCATCCGCGTGGAGGAAAACCAGGCGCACATGACGATCATGCGCGCGCTCGGCGCCTCGCCGACGCCGCTGCCCTGGGGCGAGCTGCAGACCGGCCTCGCCACCGGCCTCGTCGACGGCCATTTCCATGCGCCGGGCGTCAACGACATCTTCAAGTTCTACGACGTGACCGATTTCACCACCTGGAGCGGCCACGTCTACAACACCATCACCTGGAGCGTCAGCGAGGCCTGGTTCTCGCAGCTGCCCGACGAGTACAAGAAGATCATCATCACCTCCGCCCGCGAGGCGGTGGCGATGGCGCATGGCATCGCCGCGCAGATCACCGTCATCGGCTGGGTGAACTCCTGCAAGAAGTTCGAGCAGTGCCACATCCTCTCCGACGACCAGAAGCAGCGCATGCGCGACATCTCGCAGCCGATCTATCGCGAATGGCTGGTGGCGGAGTTCGGCGAGAAGGCCGCGCTCTACGACGACCTGCGCGCCGAAGTCTCGCGCATTCATGACGAGCTGAACCGTTCCGCCGTCGAGCTCTATCTCGACTGACGCGGATGGCAGGCGGCGACGGGGCGTGTCCGGCCGCCGCCTGCCTCTCGCGGACGCGCGCAAGCCCCGTTCAAGACATCGCCCCAGGACATCGCCCCAGCCGACCGGGACCGAACCCATGAGCACGATTACCTCCATCGGGCCGGGAGCGCTGCTTGGCGCCCTGCGCCGGGTCAGCGACACGGTCAACCGTGCGACCATCGTCGTCTGCGCGGTCCTGCTTGCCGTGATGCTGCTCGTCTCGGCGGCCGGCATCGTGCTGGAGCTGGGCCTGGCGCTGGCGGCGCGGTTTGGCCATGCCTCGCTGTTCGACAGCGGGCCGCTCGCCTTCGCCTATGCCAACACCCGTCCGTCGCTGTTCCGCCTGTTCCTGCCCTGGCTCGGCATGCTCAGCATCACCGTGGCGTTCAAGTATGGCGAGCACATCGCCATCCTCGCCGTGGCGCGGCGGCTGCCCCGCTGGGCCGCGCGCCTGGCGCAGGCGGTGAACCTTGCCGCCATCGGCCTCTTCGCCCTGGCGCTGCTGTGGTACGGCTTCGGCTTCTTCCGCGAGGCGACCAACCTCTACATCATCTCCCCCAGCCTGCAGGTGGCGCATCACTGGACGGCGGCCTCCGTGCCGGTGGCCGGCGCGATCCTGTGCCTGCACCTCGTCGACGGCATGGCCCTGCTGGAAGAGCGCGGCGCGATCAGCGCGGCTGCCGAGGAGGTCGAGGCGGCGGAAGCGGAGCTGGAGTTCGGCGACGGGCCGCCGACGGTCGCGGGCGATCCGGGCACAACCGACACGGCCGGACCGGCGCCGGCGCGCCGCATCGCGGAGGCCGCGGGATGAGCGCCTCCATCGCCTTCATCGTGCTGATGTTCATCGGCCTGCCGCTCGGCCTGGTGCTGACGGCCGCCGGCATGGTCGGCGCCTATTCCATCGGCGGGGCGGATTTCCTCGGCATCCTCGCCGACCGCTTCTACTCCGGCGTGTCGGGCTACGTGCTGATCGCCGTGCCCTATTTCATCATCACCGCCGAGATCATGAACCGCGCCGGGCTGACCGAGCGGTTGATCGCCTTCGCCAGCTCGCTGTTCGGCCGGGTGCCGGGCGCGCTGTCCCATGTCAACGTCACCACCTGCCTGATGTTCGCCGGGCTGACGGGCGCTGCGGTGACCGAGACGGCGGCGATCGGGCGCACGCTCATCCCCTCCATGCGCAAGGAGGGCTACAGCGCCGCCTATTGCGCCGCCGTCACCGCCTGCTCGGCCATCGTCGGGCCGATCATCCCGCCCAGCATCATCATGATCGCCTATGCGGCGACGCTGCGCGATATCTCGATCCTCGGCCTGTTCGCCGCCGGCATCGTGCCGGGGCTGATGATGGGCTTCGCCATGCTGGTCGTCAGCGGCATCATCTCGTGGAAGCGCGGCTATGCCAGCCACCAGCGGGTGATGCTCTCGGTGATCGTCTCGACCGGCCTCAGCGCGCTGGCGGCGATGGGCATTCCGCTGGTCATCCTCGGCGGCGTGCTGAGCGGCGTGACCACGGTGACCGAGGCCTCGGTGATCGCCTGCATCTACGCGCTGGTGCTCGGGGGCTTTGCCTATCGCCGGCTCAGCCGGCAGGACCTGTGGGAGTCGCTCGTCTCCACCGTCAGCTTCAGCGGCGTGGTGTTCCTGCTGCTCGGCGCGTCCAACGTGCTCGGCTGGTTCGTCACCCGCTCCGGTATCGCCCGCCATGCGGCCGAGACCATCGCCAGCATGAGCGACAATCCGGTGGTGCAGATCCTCGCGGTCGCAGCGCTGCTCATCGTCATCGGCATGTTCATCGACGTGCTGCCGGCGATCATCATCGCCGTGCCGGTGCTCGCCCCGGCCCTGGTCGAGCTCGGCTTCCACCCGCTGCATGCGGGCATGGTGATGCTGCTGGCGCTCAACCTCGGCAACATCACCCCGCCCGTCGGCCTGACCCTGATGACGGCGGCGCGAATAGCCAACGCCCCATACGAAAGCGCGGTGCGCGAGTCGCTGCCCTTCGCCGCCGCCCATGTGGTGATCGTGGTGCTGTGCGCGCTGTTCCCCGCCATCACGCTCATGGTGCCGCGCATGTTCGCAGTCGGCATGTAGGCGCCGTTCCCTTTCGACAACCGTCACACAGAGAGTGAAGACCATGACCAAGGATCAATCGGTGGAGCGGCTCACGGCAGTGCTGCAGAAGATCGCGGCGGCGGAGGAAGTGCGCGAGGGCAATCCCGGCCCGGTGACGCTGGTCGCCGTCTCCAAGACCTTCGACGCGGACGCGATCCGCCCGGTGATTGCCGCAGGGGCCCGCGTGTTCGGCGAGAACAAGGTGCAGGAGGCGCAGGAGAAGTGGCCGGCGCTGAAGGCCGAGTATCCCGACATCGAGCTGCGCCTGCTGGGGCCGCTGCAGTCCAACAAGGCGAAGGACGCGGTCGCGCTGTTCGACGTGATTGAGTCCGTCGACCGGGAGAAGATCGCCGCCGAGATCTCGCGCGAGATCGCCCGCCAGGGCCGCAGCCCGCGCCTCTATGTGCAGGTGAACACCGGCCGCGAGCCGCAGAAGGCCGGCATCGACCCCGACGAGGCCATCGCCTTCGTCGAGCGCTGCCGCGACGTGCACGGGCTGACCATCGAGGGGCTGATGTGCATTCCCCCCGCAGGCGAGGACCCCGCGCCGCATTTCGAGCTGCTGGCCGCGCTCGCCGACAAGGCGGGCCTTGCCCGCCGCTCCATGGGCATGTCCGGCGACTACGAGAAGGCGGTGATCTACGGCGCCACCAGCGTGCGCGTCGGCTCGGCCATCTTCGGCGCCCGGACCTATGCCTGACCCGGATTTTCCTTTTTGAATTCAGGATCCTACCAGATGAACATCAACGCTCACCAGAAGCTGGACTACCGGATCACCCACCAGTTCGACGGTCTGACCATCTCGGATGGCGAGTTCCAGCGCCTGCTCGACATCGCCAGTTGGAACGGCCACGTGCCGACCTTCACCCGGCGCGGCCGCGGCTCGTGGGAGAGCCTGAACGAGCCCATCGCGCTCAAGGACGATCCCACCGTCACCTTCCACGCGGCCAAGCTCAAGGGCGTCGGCCTGTGGAACCCGATCCTGCCGGGCGACGCGGAATATTCCAACAAGTTGCATGACGATGCCGGCAACGATCCGGTGCCGCCGCTGACGGACCTCCTGGAATATCTCGTCACCTATCCGCATTTCGGCATCTCGAACGAGGGAGAGTACAAGTACGCCTACAGCTCGCCGAGCCCGATCGGCGGCATCGTCCACGAGCGGGCGCATCGCGAGTTCTGGTCGGCCGAGCGGCTGGTGCGCCACGGCGTGCCGACCATCGCGCCGCTGGCGGTGATCGAATACGGCGGCAACCTGACCTTCCAGGGCCAGCCGATGGGCGCGGTGCTGACGCTCTCGCCCGGCTCCGCCTCCTACCGCATCTCGGAGATCCTGTTCGGCGCCGGCATGGTGCGCGGCAGCGATCCCGTCTTCGACGCCCATTACGACGGCATCCGCGAGGCGCTCGGCGTGGAGGGCGATCCCGACGACGAGCGCGTCCGCCTCACGGTGATCTGCAAGCTCGCCCGCGAGGCCGGCAAGCTGCTGCACGACTTCTCGCTGGCCGAGCTCTACCGCTATTCCGGCGACTGGGGCAATTTCGTCTACTCGGTCGAGAGCAAGCGGCTGTTCCTGATCGACCTCGATTCCGTGCAGGACATCAACAATCTGCCGCCGACGGCGAAAGCGATGCAGTCCTGGCGCGACCTGGCCAGCGCCATCTACCGGATGGTCGGCAAGATCGGCTACCCGACCGCGCTCGGCAAATACACGATCGACAACCTGATGGAGTTCGATCCGATCGCGGCGAAGATCGCCGGCTATTTCCCGGACGTGCCGGAGGCCGAGATCCGCGCCATCTCCCGCCGCCTGTGGGGCTACTTCATCCCGCATCTGGCGCTGCTCAACAAGCACCGGGACGACATTCTCGGCGGCTGGGACGGCGACCGGCGCAAGTCCTACAAGATGGACCACGACCTCTTCTACATCCTGGCGCTGACCCTGCTGCGGCCGCTGTTCGAGCGCAGCGCAGTCGGGCGCAAGTATCCCAGCGACATCACCGACGACGAGATGTGGGGCAAGGCCGAGCGCTTCCTCGGCAACCGCTTCCAGTATTTCGCCTGGCTGATGGGCCGGTACGATCTCTGAAGCAATTCCAGGAAAAGTGGGAACCGGTTTTCCGTCCGAAATTGCGTGAAAACAAAGGGACAGGAGTACGACGATGGCGCGCATCATTCCGCGGCTGCTCGAGGCGATGGCACGGCAGGCACCGGAGGCTGCCGCCATCGTCTTCGAGGACACGACCTGGACGCGGGCGGAGCTGCAGGATTTCGCCGCCCGCGTTGCCCGCACCCTGCATGCCGGCGGCGTGCGCCGCGACGACCGGGTCGCGGTGTGGCTCGACAAGTCGCCGGAGGCGGTCGGCGCGCTGCTCGGCGTGATGATGGCCGACGCGATCTGCGTGCCGCTCGACCCGACCGGGCCGGCGCCGCGCCTTGCCGGCATCCTCAAGGACTGCGAGCCGTCGATGCTCGTCTCCTCGGCCAACAAGGCGAAGCGGCTGGAGGCGCTGGTGGCGGAGGGCTGCGAGCTGCCGCCGGTGCTGGTAACGGGCGGCGTGCCGCTGGCGCTGTCGCCGGAGGCGCGCGGCATCGCCCCGGTGATGCTGGAGCCCAAAGCTGAGAGCATGGGAGAGGAGAGGGGCGAGGGGACCGCTCCGCCGCCCTCGCAGGTGATCGACGAGGACCTTGCCTACATCCTCTACACCTCCGGCTCGACCGGAAAGCCGAAGGGCGTGATGATCAGCCACCGGGCCATCGTCGCCTTCTCCGACTGGGCGGGGGAGTATTTCGCGCTTCACGCGCAGGACCGGGTCGCCTCGCATTCGCCGCTGCATTTCGACCTGTCGCTGTTCGACGTGTGGACGACGCTGGCGCACGGGGCCTGTGTGCACCTGGTGCCGCAGGGCATCTCCTTCATGGCGACGGACCTGGTGCGCTTCCTCGCCGAAAGCCGCGTGACGGTGTGGCAGTCGGTCCCGTCCGTGCTACGGATGATCACCCGCCAGCTCGGCGATCCGGGACCGGAGTTCGATCACCTGCGGCTGATCTTCTTTGCCGGCGAGCCCTATCCGCCGGCGGAGCTGCGCGACCTGATGACCCGCCTGCCGAAGGCGCGCTATCACAACATCTACGGCGCGACGGAGATCAACGACGTCACCTGCCACGCGCTGACTGGTCTGCCGGACGACGGCCCGCTGCCCATCGGCGTGCCTTGCGCCCATATGGAGGTGCTGGTGCTGGGCGAGGAGGGCGAGGTCCTGTCGGGGCAAGGCGCCATCGGCGAGCTCTGCGCCCGCGGGCCGACATTGGCGAAGGGCTATTGGGGCGATCCGGCGATGACGGCGGCGAAGTTCGTGCAGGACCCGCGCCACGACCTCTACCCCGATCCGCTCTACCGCACCGGCGACCTGGTGCGCATCGGTGAGGGCGGCACGCTGCACTATGTCGGAAGGCGGGATTCCCAGGTGAAGATCCGCGGCTTCCGCGTCAATATCGGCGAGGTCGAGGAGGCCCTGCTGCGCCACGAGGGCGTCAGCGAGGTGGCGGTGATCGACGAACTGGACGCGGACGGGACCCGCACGCTGGCCGCCTGCTTCATCGCGCCTGGAGAGGTGCCGGATGCGCGCGCGCTGAAGCGGCACTGCCTGGGCTTTCTGCCGAACTACATGGTGCCGGAGCGCTTCGTGCCGGTCGATACCCTGCCGCGCACCTCCACCGGCAAGATCGACCGCCAGGCCCTGCGCCGGCAGCAGGAGGTGGCGGCACAGCCGGCCTGAGGCGTGCGCCGGGCCTTTTGCGAACACGCAAAAACGGGCGGGAAATCCCGCCCGGCCGCCGCCGCGAAAAAGGAAGAAGGGAATGGAGGCCTCGCCTGGAGTCGAACCAGGATTAAGGGAGTTGCAATCCCTTGCGTAGCCATTCCGCCACGAGGCCGCAGGTTTTCGGGGCGTCTGTTTGCCCCGTCTTCCTGTAGAGAGACCTTATTGTCTCGATGTCTTGCGATCAATTATAATAATGATATCGATATATATAATATTAAATGTGGGAATCCGGTCGTATAGTGATGGATATTCGGGACTCATATCGGGAGGTGCGTGGTGTATTTGGTCTCTTCCAGGATCACCGTGCTCTGGATCTCGTGCAGGCCCGGCAGCATCACCAGCTTCTCGCGCAAGAGGGTCTGGAAGTGATCCATGTCCCGCACGACGACGCGCAGGTTGAAGTCGAATTCGCCGAGCATCAGCTGCACCACCTGGATTTCCGGGATCTTCAGCGCCGCTTCCTGGAACACCGAGATCGACTGGCGCCCGTGGCCCGACAGCTTGATGCGCACCAGGATGGTGGCGTCGAAGCCGAGCTTGCGACGGTCGAGGATGATCGAGCGGCCGAGAATCACCTTGTCCTCGATCATCCGGTTGATGCGGCGCGAGCAGGGCGACTGCGACAGGCCGACTCGCTCGGCCACTTCGGTGACGGAGAGTGAGCCGTCCTGTTGCAGGACGCGCAGGATCTTCAGATCGGTTTCGTCGAGTGGCTGCATGTTTCAGCTCCGTCTAAGCGCTGGCGCGCTGGTTTCATGCGCGCTAGTCTATTCGGGCGCCTCGAAAAGACAAGATTAGCCGGAATGCCGGCTTTATAGTGACGGCGCTGATGGTGTAAGTCGCAGGGAGGAACGCGATGGGAGCCTGCATGATCGGCTGGGCCCATTCCAGGTTCGGCAAATCGGAAGCGGCGGGGGCGGAGGAGCTGATCGCCGAAGTGGTCGGCGAGTGCCTCAGGCATGCCGATGTCGGTCCGCAGGAGATCGACGCGATCTTCCTCGGCACCTTCAACAATGGTTTTTCCAGACAGGATTTCCAGGCCTCGCTCGTTGCCCTTGCGGTGCCCGAGCTGCGCTTCACGCCGGCAACGCGCGTGGAAAACGCCTGCGCCACCGGGTCGGCCGCGATCCATGCGGGCATCCGCCAGATCGAGAGCGGGCGCGCCCGACGCGTGCTGGTCGTCGGCGTGGAGAAGATGACCGCGACGCCGACGCCGGAGGTCGGCGACATCCTGCTCGGCGCCTCCTACCGCAAGGAGGAGGCCGAGGTGGAGGGCGGGTTCGCCGGCGTCTTCGCCAACATCGCCCAGGCCTATTTCCAGGCCCATGGCGACCGGCGCGAGAGCCTGGCGCGGATCGCCGCCAAGAACCACGCCAACGGCATGGCCAACCCGTATGCGCATATGCGCAAGCCTTTCGACTTCGACTTCTGCAACGAGGTCTCGGAGAAGAACCCGATCGTCGCCGGCCCGCTGCGCCGCACCGACTGCTCGCTGATCTCCGACGGGGCAGCGGCGATGGTGATCGCCGACACGGATACCGCGCTGACCACCGCGCCGCGCGCGGTGTATTTCCGCGCCGCCGAGCATGTGAACGACTTCCTGCCGCTCAGTCGCCGCTCGAAGACATCCTTCGAAGGCGCTGCAAGGGCTTGGAATTCGGCCTATGAGCGCGCCAAGGTCGGCGTCGCCGATCTCTCCTTCGTCGAGACCCACGACTGCTTCACCATCGCCGAGCTGCTGGAATACGAGGCCATGGGCCTTGCCCGCGAAGGCGAGGGGCACCGCATCATCGACGAGGGCATTTCCGCCTTCGGCGGGCGCCTGCCGGTGAACCCGTCCGGCGGGCTGAAGTCCAAGGGCCATCCCATCGGCGCCACCGGCGTCTCGCAGCATGTGATGGCGGCGATGCAGCTGTGCGGCGATGCCGGCGACATGCAGCTGCCGCGCGCCGAGCTTGCCGGCGTCTTCAACATGGGCGGGGCGGCGGTCGCCAATTACGTCTCGATCCTGGAGCGGCTGAAATGAGGGTGGAAGGCGCCGAGCGCATGTCCAACCGGGTGATGAATCTCGGTGACCTGCTCACCGATGCCGCCCGCCGCCATCCGGACCGGCCCGCAGTCGTGCATGGCGAGCGGGTCGTCAGCTGGGCGCAGATGAACGCCCGCGTCGACGCCTTCGCCCATGCGATGGCCGGCCTCGGCATCGGGCCAGGCGACAAGGTCATCGTCCAGTCGCGCAACTCGGTCGAGATGTTCGAGACCATGTTCGCGGTCTACAAGCTCGGCGCCGTCTGGGTGCCGACCAATTTCCGCATCCTGCCGGACGACGTCTCGCATGTCGCCAGCTCCTCGCAGGCGAAGGCCATCATCTACGAGCCGGAATTCGCCGCCCATGCCGATGCGGCGCGCGATGCCGGGGCGCAGAACGTCGTCTGCATCGGCGCAGCGCGCGCTGGCGAGCATGTCCATGCCGATCTGGTGGCGGCGGAGCTGGGCAAGCCCTTCCGTGCAGCCCCCGTCGAGCGGGACGATCCCTGCTGGTTCTTCTTCACCTCGGGCAGCACCGGCAAGCCGAAGGCGGCGGTGCTCAGCCACGGGCAGATGGCCTTCGTCATCACCAATCACCTCGCCGACCTGATGCCGGGCACCACCTCGGACGATGCCTCGCTGGTCGTCGCGCCGCTGTCGCACGGGGCGGGCATCCACCAGCTGATCCAGGTGGCGCGCTGCGTCACCACCGTGCTGACGGTCTCGCGCAGCCTCGATGCCGACGAGGCGTTCCGCCTGATCGAGCGCCACCGCGTCTCCAACATGTTCACCGTGCCGAGCATCCTGACCGCGCTGGTCGGCGACCCGGCGGTGGACCGCTACGACCATTCCTCGCTGCGCCATGTCATCTATGCCGGCGCGCCGATGCTGCGCGAGCACCAGAAGACGGCGCTGCGCAAGCTCGGCCGCTGCCTGGTGCAGTATTTCGGCCTCGGCGAGGTGACCGGCAACATCACCGTTCTGCCGCCGCATCTGCACGATCCCGAAGACGGGCCGGGCGTGCGCGTCGGCACCTGCGGCTATGCCCGCACCGGCATGCAGATCGAGATCCAGGACGACGAGGGCAACCGGCTGCCGCCGTTGGAAAACGGCGAGATCTGCGTCATCGGCCCGGCGGTGTTCAACGGCTATTACCGCAACGAGAAGGCCAATGCGGAGTCCTTCCGAAACGGCTGGTTCCGCACCGGCGACATCGGCCATTTCGACGAGAACGGCTTCCTGTTCATCACCGGGCGCGCCTCTGACATGTTCATCTCCGGCGGCTCCAACATCTATCCGCTGGAGGTGGAGGAGAAGATCGTCGCCCATCCGGCGGTGGCCGAGGCCTGCGTCGTCGGCATGCCGGACGAGAAGTGGGGCGAGATCGGCGTTGCCGCCATCGTCCTGCAGCCGGGCGCCGAGATCACGCCGGAGCAGCTGAAGGCGGATCTCGCCACGCGCATCGCCGGCTACAAGATCCCCAAGCGCTTCGTCGTGTTCGACGAGCTGCCGCGCTCGGGCTACGGCAAGATCACCAAGAAGGCGGTTCGCGAGCTGCTGGAAAGCCGCCTTGCCGAAGAGCCCGTACTGGAGGGGGTAAGGTGAGGGGCCCTGGCGGCCTGCCAGCCGCCTCGCGGCTGCTGCGTCAGCCCGGCCCGGTCGCCCGCGACCGGATCACCCTCGGCATGGATATCTGCGAGGACGTGCGCTCGGGCCTGGTGCGGCTCGTCCCCGGCACGCCGCTGGTGGAGGCCTTCGGCGCCGCCGTGCGCGCGGCGACCGGCGGCGAGTGGCGGCCAGCCGCCTTCGAGATCCTGTCGGGCGGGTTCGAGCCCTGCATCTACTGCCTTGCCGCGCCCGATCCCGGCGGCGAGCGGGTGGTGACCTACACGCCGATGACGAATGCCGGCACCGTGCGCGCCTTCGGCGGCTCGGCGACGCTGGGGATCGGCGCCGACGGCGCGCCGCTGCTGCATTGCCATGCCTGGTTCGCCGAGCCGCATGAGGGCCGGGTGCTGGGCGGCCATCTCGACACGTTCGCCAGCCGCATCAGTGGCGAGGGTTTGCGGGTCCGCATGACGGTGTTCGACAGCTTCGACATCCGGCAGATGCCCGATGCGGAGACCAACCACACCGTCTTCCGGCCTCTGGAGCGTTCAGGAGGGGTGCAATGAGCGAAGAGGTGAAGCTTGTCAGCGGCCGCACCGGCCGGACCGTCTATGCCCGCGTCCACCCCAACGAGGACCTGGTCCAGGCGGTGGAGAAGATCTGCCTGCGCGAGGGGCTGGAACAGTGCTTCCTGCGCGCCGGGCTCGGAAGCCTGACCGACGCCTGCGTCGCCTTTTCCTCCGGCAGCGTCAAGGTGGTGCGCGGCCCGGCGGTGGAGGTGATCGGCATGACCGGAATGGTGGAAGCGGACGAGGCCGGCAATCCGGTCGCGGTGCTGCACGGCGTTCTGGCCGAGCCGAACGGCACGATCAGCGGCGGCCGTTTCCTGCCCGGTCAGAACCCGGTCTGCGTGACCTTCGAGATCGTGCTGGAGGAATGGCTGCCCGATGCGGTACCGGCCGGCACCATTGCCGGGGCGCACTCCGCCCCGGTGTCCGATGCAATGGGGAGCGCACGCGCATGACCGATCTCAACCGCACGCTCGAGGAGCGCTGCCACATCGTCACGGGCGGGGCGTCCGGCATCGGCCTTGCCACCGCGCGCTGGCTGCTGGCCCGCGGCGCGGAAGTGGCGCTGCTCGACATGTCGCGCGAGGCGCTCGACAAGGCGATCGCCGACCTCTCGGCCGAGTTCGAAGGCGGGTCCGACCGCCTGTTCGGCGCCCGCGCCGACATTCGCGACGAGGGCAGCCTGCAACTCGCCTTCGAGGGCATCCAGGAGCGCTTCGGCCGGCCGCTCGCGGGGCTGGTCAACTCTGCCGGCATCGCCCGCGCGGTGCCGTTCCGCGAGACCGACGCGGAGCTGATGCGCACCGTGCTCGACGTCAACGTGGTCGGCACCTTCCTTGCCGTGCGCGCCTTCGTGGCGGCCGAGCGCGAGCCGGACGCCGCCGTCGTCAACATCGCCTCCGTGTCGGGCCTGATCGGCAATTCGCTGCGCACCGCCTATGGCGCCTCCAAGGGCGCGGTGGTGACGATGACCAAGGTGATGGCGGGCGAACTCGCCCCGCTCGGCGTGCGCGTCAACGCGGTCGCGCCGGGGCCGATCAGCACGCCGCTGCTCGACGGGCTGCACAGCGATGCCGCCCGCAACGCCTGGATCAGCCGCATCCCGCAGCGCCGCTACGGCGCGCCGGAAGAGGTGGCCGAGGCCATCGGCTTCATGCTGTCGCCGGCCGCCAGCTTCGTCACCGGCGAGATCCTGGTGGTCGATGGAGGATTTCTGTCGGCCGGTATTTAGACCGCCGACACACGAGCTCCCCCGCCGGCTTTCGCAAGATGCGGTCCGGCGGATCGCGACGAGCCGGGAGGGGGCGTTACGGAACCGCGCCGCAGGTTCCTTGCCGCTCCGCCCGTCCCGCCGCAACAAAGGCCCGCGTCCCGAGAGGGGCGCGGGCCATTTTGATTTCAAGGACACTGGAGGTGGGGCGTTCGACCGGACAGCCCCGCCGTCTCGTCAGATGTGCAGCGCGTGGCCGAGCGCGGCAAGACACGCTTCCTGCAGCCCCTCGCTCTGGGTCGGGTGAGCGTGGATCACCGCGCCGATATCGTCGATCCGCGCGCCCATCTCGATGGCGATGGAGAACGCCGCGGACAGTTCCGAAACGCCCCGGCCGACCGCCTGCAGCCCGAGGATCAGCCCGTCCTCCTTGCGCGCGACGACGCGCACGAAGCCGTCCTCGGCCTCCATCGTCATGGCGCGGCCGTTGGCGGCGAAGGGGAACTGCCCCGTCGTCACCGCGCCGCCCTGCGCCTTCGCCTCGTCCGGGGACAGGCCGCAGGTGACGATCTCCGGATCGGTGAAGCACACCGCCGGGATGCAGCGCTTGTCCCAGCTGCGCTTGTGGCCGGCGATGATCTCGGCCACCATCTCGCCCTGCGCCATGGCGCGGTGCGCCAGCATCGGCTCGCCGGTGACGTCGCCGACGGCGAAGACGCCCTGCATCGAGGTGCGGCAGCGGTCGTCGACGCGCAGGAACGGCCCGTCGGTGGCCAGCCCCAGGCTGGCGATATTGGCGCTGTCGGAGCGCGGCCGGCGGCCGACGGTGACCAGCACCTTGTCGGCGGCGATCTCCCGTTCGCTGCCCTCGGCAGTCTCCACTTTGAGGCCCTTGTCGCCGAGCCCCTTCGCCTTGGTCGCCAGCATCACCTCGATGCCGAGCGCCTGCAGCGACTTGAGGACGGGGCGGGTGAGGGCGCTGTCGTATTGCGGCAGGATCCGCTCAGCCGCCTCGACCACGGTCACCCTGGCGCCGAGCTTGGCAAAAGCGGTGCCGATCTCCAGGCCGATATAGCCGCCGCCGACGACGCAGAGCCTGTCCGGCACGGCGCGCAGCGCCAGCGCCTCGCTGGAGCCGATCACCTTGCCGCCGAAGGGCAGGAAGGGCAGTTCGACCGGCGCCGATCCGGTGGCGATCACCACCTGTTCGGCGCGGATCTGCACCGAAGTGTCGCCGGTCGTCACCTTGACGGTCTTGCCGTCCTGGAAGGTCGCCTTGCCGGCGATCAGCCGCACGCCGGACTTCTTCAGAAGGCCCGCGACGCCGGCATTCAGCCGGGCGACAATGCCGTTCTTCCAGTCGATGGTGGCGGACAGGTCGATCTGCGGCGAGGCGAGCGTGATGCCGAGCGGCGAGCTGCCGTTGAAATGCGACAGCTTGTGGAACTCCTCGGCCGCGTGGATCAGGGCCTTGGAGGGGATGCAGCCGACATTCAGGCAGGTGCCGCCGGGCTTCTGCTCGTCGACGATGATCGTGTCGATGCCGAGCTGGCCGGCGCGGATGCCGCAAACATAGCCGCCGGGACCGGCGCCGATGATCAGCAGCTTGCAGGTCATGTCGCTCATGGGCTCAGTCCTCGACGAACATCAGGGCAGGGGTTTCCAGCAGCGATTTCAGCTTCTGGACGAAGACGGCGGCATCCCAGCCGTCGATCACGCGGTGATCGAAGGAGCAGGAGATGTTCATCACCTTGCGCGGCTGGAACTCCTTGCCGTCCCACAAGGGGCGTACCGCCATCTTGTTGATGCCGACGATCGCCACCTCCGGGTGGTTGATGATCGGCGTCGTGGCGATGGCGCCGAGCGGCCCGAGCGAGGTGATGGTGATGGTCGAGCCGGACAGTTCCTCGCGGCTCGCCTTGCCCTCGCGGGCAGCCTCGGCCAGGCGCACCACCTCGGCCGCGCAGTCCCACACCGAGCGCGCCTCCGTGTGGCGGGCGACCGGGACGGTCAGCCCTGCCGGCGTCTGCGTGGCGATGCCGATATGCACGCCGTCGTACTGGCGCACCACGCCGCCCTCGTCGTCGTAGAGCGCGTTCATCTCCGGCTGCTCGCGCACCGCCATGACGATGGCGCGCATGACGAAGGGCAAGAGGGTCAGCTTGCCGCGGCTCGCCGCATGCACGGTGTTCAGCTGGCCGCGCAATTCCTCCACCGCGGTAACGTCGACTTCCTCGACGATGGTGATGTGCGGGATGCGCGACTTCGACAGCGCCATCTTTTCGGCGATGCGCCGGCGCATGCCCACCACCTTGACGTCGCGGGTGCCGAGCGCCGGCATGCGCCCGCTCTGGCGCGCGGTCGGCGGCCCGTGCTCGATATAGGCGTCGAGATCCTCGTGCAGGATGCGGCCCGCAGGGCCCGATCCGCCGACCCGGCGCAGGTCGATACCCGCTTCCTCGGCGCGCCGGCGCACGGCCGGCGAGGCCAGCGGCTTCTCGCCGGCGGCGAGCGGGCGATGCGCGGCCGCGGGCCGTGCCGCCTGGGATGGTTGGGGTTTCGCACCAGACTTCGCGTCCGGCTTGGCATCGGACTTGGCATCAGACTTGGGCGCAGGCTTTTCTGCTGATTTTTCCGGGGCGGGCGCTGCGGCCTCCGACGTGTCTGCCTTGTCCTCGTCCTTGTCCCCGGTCGCTGCCTTGGGCGCGGTCGCTTCGGGCTCGGCAGAGCCGTTGCCTTCGCCCTCGACTTCGATCTGGATGAACTTCGCGCCGATGGCGACCACGTCGCCCGGCTCGCCGCACAGCCACACGACCTTGCCGGAGACGGTGGAGGGAACCTCGACCGCCGCCTTGTCGGTCATCACGGTGCCGAGCACGTCCTCCTCCTGGACCTCGTCGCCGACGGCAACGCTCCATTCGGTCAGCTCGGCCTCGGCGATGCCTTCGCCGATATCGGGCAGGGTGATGGTGAAAATGCCCATGGGAATCAGCCCTCCAGAACCTGCGCGAAGGCGCGCTTGATCCGCTCGGGACCCGGGAAATAGGTCCATTCCTGCGCATGCGGGTAGGGCGTGTCCCAGCCCGTCACGCGGACGATCGGCGCTTCCAGGTGATAGAAGCAGCTCTCCTGCACCACCGCGCTCAGCTCCGCGCCGAAGCCGGAGGTCTTGGTCGCCTCGTGGATGACGACGCAGCGCCCGGTCTTCTTCACCGAGGCCTCGATGGTCTCCAGGTCCAGCGGCAGCAGCGTGCGCAGGTCGATGATTTCCGCATCGACGCCCGCTTCCTCCGCCGCCGCCTGGGCGACGAAGACCATGGTGCCGTAGGCCAGAACGGTCAGCGCCGATCCCTCGCGGCGGATCTTCGCCTTGCCCAGCGGCACGGTGAAATAATCCTCGCTGACATCGCCGAGCTCGTGGTTCTTCCACGAGACGACGGGCCGGTCGTGATGGCCGTCGAAGGGACCGTTGTAGAGCCGCTTCGGCTCCAGGAAGATCACCGGATCCGGGTCCTCGATGGAGGCGAGCAGCAGGCCCTTGGCATCGCGCGGGTTGGACGGCACCACCACCTTCAGGCCGGCGACATGGGTGAACAGCGCCTCCGGGCTCTGGCTGTGGGTCTGGCCGCCGAAGATGCCGCCGCCGGTCGGCATGCGGATCACCATCGGGCAGGTGAACTGCCCGGCGGAGCGGTGGCGCATGCGCGCCGCCTCGCTGACGATCTGGTCGTAGGCCGGGTACATGTAGTCGGCGAACTGGATCTCGACGACCGGCTTCAAGCCGTAGGCGCACATGCCGACGGCGGCGCCGACGATGCCGTTCTCGCTGATCGGCGCGTCGAAGCAGCGGTTGCTGCCGTATTTCTTCTGCAGGCCGGCGGTGCAGCGGAACACGCCGCCGAAATATCCGACATCCTCGCCGAACACGACGACCTGCCGGTCCCGGTCCATGGCGAGGTCATGGGCGTTGCGGATCGCCTCGATCATGCTCATCCGTGCCATGTCAGAACCCCGCTTCCTGGCGCTGGCGCTGGAGATGCGGCGGCATCTCCGCATAGACGTCGTCGAACATCGCCCGCGGCGAGGGCTTCGGCCCGGAGATCAGCGTGCCGTTGGCCTCCGCCTTCTTCTGGCAGGCGCGCACCTCGTCGGTGATCTCGGCCAGCGCCTGGGTGTGGCGCTCCTCCGACCATTCGCCGATGGTGATGAGATGCCGTTTCAGCCGGTCGATGGGCTCGCCGAGCGGCCAGGCGCTGAACTCCTCCTTCGAGCGGTAGGCGGACGGGTCGTCCGAGGTCGAGTGCCCGCCGGCGCGGTAGGTGACGTGCTCGATCAAGGTCGGGCCGAGGCTGGTGCGTGCGCGCTCCGCCGCCCAGCTCGCCACCGCATGGACGGCGAGATAGTCGTTGCCGTCGACGCGGATCGAGGGAATGCCGAAGCCATGGCCGCGCGCGGCGAAGGTGACGGCGCCGCCCCTCGCCATGCCCTGGAAGGTGGAGATCGCCCACTGGTTGTTGACGATGTTGAGGATCACCGGCGCCTTGTAGCTGGAGGCGAAGACCATCGCGGCGTGGAAGTCGCTCTCCGAGGTCGAGCCGTCGCCGATCCAGCCGGCGGCGATCTTGGTGTCGTTGGAGATCGCCGAGGCCATCGCCCAGCCCACCGCCTGGATGAACTGCGTGCCGAGATTGCCCGAGATGGTGAAGAAGCCGTGGTCGCGCGCCGAGTACATCACCGGCAGCTGGCGGCCTTTCAGCGGGTCGGCAGCGTTGGAGTAGATCTGGTTCATCATGTCGGTCATGGGATAACCGCTGGCGATGAGCAGACCGGCCTGCCGATAGGTGGGGAAGTGCATGTCGCCGTCCTGCAGCGCCATGTGGAAGGCGCAGGACACGGCCTCCTCACCCAGATGCTGCATGTAGAAGCTGGTCTTGCCCTGGCGCTGCGCCTTCAGCATGCGCTCGTCGAACTGGCGCAGGGTCAGCATGTGGCGCAGGCCCGTGCGCAGCGCCTCGGCGTCGAGCAGCCCCGCCCAGGGGCCGACCGCTTCGCCGGCCTTGTTCAGCACGCGCACGACCGAAAAGGCCATGTCGCGCATGTCCTCCGGCGCTTCATCGATGGCCGGCCGGCGCACCGCACCGGCGCGCGGGATCTCGAAATCGGAGAAGTCCGGCGTGTCGCCCGGCCGGCAGCCGGGCTCGGGTACGTGAAGGGAAAGCGGTCGTGGAGCGGTCATGAAAACTCCTTCGTCGACAAGTGTGCAAGTCCGTCCGGCGCGCACCCGGCGCACCGCGGGGCAATTCAGGAACGGTCGCGCTCGGCCAGCATGGCACGGGCGACGATCACGCGCATGATCTCGTTGGTGCCTTCCAGGATCTGGTGCACGCGCAGGTCGCGGACGATCTTCTCGATGCCGTAATCCTCGAGATAGCCGTAGCCGCCCAGCATCTGCAGCGCGTCGTTGGCGACGCGGAACGCGGTGTCGGTGACGAAGCGCTTGGCCATGGCGCAATGCTTGGTCGCATCCGCGGCGCCCTGGTCGAGCTTCCACGCCGCCTGGCGCAGGAACACGCGCGCGGCCTGCAGCTCGATCTCCATGTCGGCGAGGCGGAACTGCAGCCCCTGGAACTGGTCGATCGTCTTGCCGAAGGCCTTGCGCTCGCCCATGTAGCGGGTCGCCGCGGTCAGCGCCCCTTGCGCGCCGCCGAGCGCACAGGCGGCGATGTTCAGCCGGCCGCCGTCGAGGCCCTTCATGGCATAGGCGAAGCCCTTGCCTTCCTCGCCGAGCAGGTTCGCCGCCGGCACCGCGCAGTCGTCGAACTGCACCTGGGCGGTCGGCTGCGCCTTCCAGCCCATCTTGTGTTCCGCAGCGCCGAAGGACAGGCCCTCGCTGCCGTCCTCGACCACCAGCGTCGAGATGCCCTTGGGGCCGTCTTCGCCGGTCCGGCACATCACCACATAGACGTCGGAATAGCCGCCGCCGGAGATGAAGGCCTTGCTGCCGTTCAGCACGTAGCCCTCGTTCGAGCGCGCCGCGCGGGTGCGCAGGGCCGCCGCGTCCGAGCCCGAGCCCGGCTCGGTCAGGCAGTAGGAGGCGATGCTGTCCATGCTCGCGAGCGGGGCGAGGTAGCGCTCGCGCAGCGCCTCGCTGCCGTAATTGGCGATCATGCCGGCGCACATGTTGTGGATCGAGATGAAGGCCGCGACGGAGGGGCAAGCCTCCGACAGCGCCTCGAAGACCAGCGCCGCGTCCAGCCGGGTCAGGCCGGTGCCGCCATACTCTTCCGGCACGTAGAGCGCGCCGAAGCCGAGTTCGCCCGCCTGGCGCAGCACCTCGCGCGGAATGGTGCCGGCCTTTTCCCAGGCATAGGCATGGGGCGCGATGGCCTCCCGGCCGAAGTCGCGGGCCATGTCGAAAATGAGGGTCTGCTCCTCGGACAGCGCAAAATCCATGTACGGCGCCTCCTCGCCTGAAATGCGCCCGGTTCCTGACGATGGCATGAGTTGCGGGCCCGTGCACCGGGGGTGTCGGGCGGTCAGGTCTCGGGTGTTTCCAATACTATTGCCCGCTATGCGTGAAATTTCATGCTGAATTTGCTTCGATTTTACCCATGTGTGAAATATCCTTCTGCAATGACGCGATATGAAGGAGGAACGTGTTGTGGCGCGACAGCTTGATGACATCGACCGCCGCATCCTCAAGGCGCTGGTCGCCAACGGCCGCCTGTCCAACACGGAGCTGGCGCGCGAGGTCGGCCTGTCGCCGAGCCCGTGCTGGCAGCGGGTGCGGCGGCTGGAGGAGGAGGGCGTGATCTCCGGTTACACGGCGGTGCTCGACCACGAGGCGCTCGGCGTCGGCGAGACGGTGATGATCGAGGTCTCGCTGGAGCGGCACGACCCGGAAGCGCTGGAGGGCTTCGGCAAGGCGATGGCGGAGATCCCGGAGGTGCTGGAGGTCTATCTGATGGCCGGCGACTGCGATTATTTCGTCAAGGTCGCGGCGAGCGGCACCAAGGGCGTGGAGGAATTCCTGCGCGAGCGGCTGTTCCCGATCCCGGGCCTGCGCCATTCCAAGTCGAGCTTCTCGCTGCGCTGCCTGAAGAAGGTGACGTCCTGCGTGCCCGGTTGATCAGCCCTATGGCTCGCGGGTCAGCAGGGCCAGCACGAAGACCGCGCCCAGCGACGTGGTGACGATGCCGATGGGCAGTTCCTGCGGCGCCAGCAGGGTGCGCGCGGCGATGTCGCTGACCAGCAGCAGCGCGGCGCCGGTGAGCGCGGCCACCGGCACGAAGCGCCCGTGCATCGGCCCGGCAAGCGCGCGGGCGATATGCGGCACCATCAGCCCGACGAAGCCGATGACGCCGCTGATCGACACGAAGGCGGCCGTTGCGAAGGCGCACACCAGAAAGGTCGTCCGTCGCAGCGCCACCACGTCGACGCCGAGCGTGCGCGCGGTGTCCTCGCCGGCCAGCAGCGCGTCGAAATTGCGGTGGCGAAAGAAGGCGAAGGCGAGGATCGCGGCAAGGCCGAGGGCCGCGATCGGCAACAGGTCCCAGCGGGCAAGGCCGAGCCCGCCCAGCGTCCAGAACAGCACGGAATGGGCGGCCCGCTGGTCGCCGGCAAAGACCAGGTAGTTGGTCAGCGCCATGAACAGGAACGAGACCGCAAGCCCCGCCAGCACCAGCCGTGCCGGCCCCCGGTCGCCGAGCCGGGCGATCAGCGCCAGCACGATCACCGAGGCGGCCATGCCGCCGGCAAAGGCGGCGAGCGGCAGCGTCCACAGGCCGAGAAGATCGCCGGTGACGGTGATCACCAGCACCGCCCCGGCCGCCGCGCCCGAGGACAGGCCGAACAGGAACGGATCGGCCAGGTCGTTGCGCGTCGTCGTCTGCAGCAGGCAGCCGACCGTGCCGAGCCCGGCCCCAACCAGCAGCGCCAGCAGCGCCCGCGGCAGGCGCAGGTCCATGACGATGCGCGCCGTCGGCCCGTCGCCGCCGGCCAGCGCGTCGATCACCGCGCGCACCGGCAGCGGCGTCGAGCCGATGGCAACGGCGGCCACCAGCAGCGCGATGACCGCGAGCAGGCTTACCGTCAGGACCAGCGCCAGCCGCATGGCTCAGAACGCCTCCGGATGCATCGCTCGGGCGAGCCGCTCGATGCCCTCGATGTTCGCCGGTCCCGGCGTCAGTTCCTCATAGCGCAGAGGCAGATAGCGGGCGTTCTTCACAGCTTCGGTCTGGCTCATCACCGGATGGGCTTCCAGGAAGGCGCGCAGCTTGTCCGCCCCGCCGCCGTCCTGGTAGTCGAGCAGGATGATGAACTGCGGGTCGGCCGCCGCCACCGCCTCCCACGAGGTGGTGCCCCAGCTGGTCTCCATTTCGGCGGTGACGTTGCGCCCGCCGGCCGCCTCGATCATTGCCGTCGGCATGGCGAAGCGCCCGGCGGTGAAGGGCTTGTCCTCGCCGGAATCGTAGAGGAACACCTTCATCTCGCGGTTCTCGCCGATGCGCGCGGCGAGCTCCGCCATCCGCGCTTTCCAGCCGTCCACCAGCGCCTGCGCCTCGGTCTCCTTGCCGAAGATCGTGCCGAGCCGCAGCATGTCGCCATAGAGCAGGTCGAGCGAGGCTTTGGGCCGCGCCTTGTCCAGATGGACGCAGCTTTCGGTGAGGATCAGCGTCTTGATGCCGTGCGGCGCCAGCGTGTCGGGGGTAACGTCGCCGCCCGGCTTCATGCCGTAATACCAGCCGGCGAAGAACAGATCCGGATCGGCGGCAACGAGATTTTCCAGCGTCGGATATTTCGGCGCGATCTCGGGGATGTCGCCGCGCTTGCGGTCGAACGCCTCGCTGGTCTTGTACCAGCCGCTGATGCCGCTGACGCCGACCATGCGGTCCTGCAGGCCGAGCGCGAAGGCCATCTCGCTCATGTTGATGTCCTGCACCACGATGCGTTCGGGCGCCGCCTCGAAGGTCAGCGGCGTCCCGCAATTGTCGACGGTGACGGGAAAGGCGAGGGCCGGCGCGGCGAAGGCCATCGCGGCGGCGAACAGGGACAGGCGCTTGAGGCCGGAACGGGTCATGGGGGACAGACTCCTGGTGAGGATGAAAAACCGTGAAAACTCTGGAAAAAGGTGAGGGCGCGGCTCAGCCGCGCGTTGCCACCGCACGCAGATGCGGAGCACCGGGTGCGGCTGGTCGGGGTGCCTCTCCCGGCAGGGTTGCGGCGCCGAACCGCCCTTCGATCGGGATGTCCAGCACGCTGATCTGGCGGGCCTCGACCGGATGCTGCATCCGGTGCATGTCGACGCTGAAGACCGCGCGCACCCGCTCGCTCGACAGCACCTCGACCGGGTGGCCGTGGGCGACCAGCCGTCCGTCCTGGATCAGCGCCACATGGCTGGCGAAGGCTTCGATCAGGGTGAGGTCGTGCAGGGCCGCCACCACGGTGATGCCGAGGCCGGAGACGAGGCTGAGCAGCTCGCCGCGCGCCAGCGGATCGAGATGGTTGGTCGGCTCGTCCAGCACCAGGATGCGCGGGCGCTGGCAGACGGCGCGGGCGATCTTCGCCCGCTGGCGTTCGCCGCCGGAGATCTCGCCCATGCGCCGGCCGGCAAACCGCGTCAGGTCGGCCAGCGCCAGCGCCTCGTCGGTCGCCCTGGTGCTCGCCTCGCGCCCGCCGGTGCGGTGATGCGGCAGCTGGCCGAGCGAGACATATTGCGAGACGGTCAGCCGGTCGCAGCTTTCCTCGCTCTGGCCGACATAGGCGATGATGCGGGCGCGCTCGGTGATAGGCACGTCGCGATACGGCTTGCCGCCGAGCCGCATCTCGCCGCCGGTCGGTTCGCTCAGCCCGGCGATCAGCCGGATCAGCGTCGACTTGCCGGCACCATTGGGCCCGGCGACGACGAGGATCTCGCCGTCATGCACATGCAGCGTCAGGTCGGAGAGGAGCGCATCCGCGCCGCGCGGCCGGTAGCCGACCTTTTGCAGCTCCAGCACCACCGGGGTTCCGCTGTGATGGCTCATGCGCTGTCCCTCCGCCCCGGCACTCCGGGGGCGAAAGCGGGCAGGGCGGGCATGCGCGCCAGCGTCTTGCCCTTCAGCCCGTCCGGGCGCTGCAGCGAGGAGCACCAGCCGTCCTCGAGCTCGGCATATTGCCGGGCGAAGGCGACAAGCGTCTCCACGTCGCGCGCCGGCTCGATGTCGCCAAAGAGATAGCTCGCCTTGCACTCGGCCTGATAGGCGACCGTGCAGGGGCGCGAGCAGCCGGCCATGCAGGCCGCGCCCTCAACGCTCACATGCGCCAGACCGTTTTCGGCAAGCGCCGCGTTCAGGGTCTCGATGAGGTCCGCACCCGGGCGCGCGCGCGTTTCCGGGTCCCGGCAGGTGGTGCATACGGTGATGCAGTGCCGGCGCATTTCAGGCGCTGCCTCCATGCGGCGTTCGCCGAGCGCGAGATCATGCGCCATGGCGCTGCCCCGCGCGTTCGGCCGCAAGGTTCGGCAGGCTGCGGACAAAGACCCTGGATGGGCGGAAGATGGAATCGTTGCGTGTCATGGCTACCTTCCCGGAACACCCCGTCCGGTCGTCGTTGCGGGAGATGGCAGGTCTCCTGGCTCGCGGGTCCGGCCCGGCCGCGCCTTCCCGCCCGGCTTCGGGCAGTGGCATCGTGCGGCTGGGCCTGGGCCATTCGTCCGGTAAAGGACGTCGGCCCCGGCCGCTTACAGTTGCGGGGGCAGCCACGGTCTCGGCCCCTGATGGGTACGCCTCACCGTGTTCCCTTTTCATGCCTCTGGCGGTTCGGCCGTCGGCAACCATCGCCGCCAAACTGGCAGATGACGGGGACCGCTTCAAGGCCAATCACCCAAAGCCATCGTCGCTGGTTCAGGTCGTGGACTCATAATTGTGCCGGAAACGGCGTCCGGTCGGGCAAAGATATGCCAGGAGGATCGCGAGGGCCGGGGCAGGTCCCCCGGCCGAGCGGTCCGACGCCGCAGATCGCAGCTCGACCGACGCCCTTCGGGTATGCCGGAACCCGCCGGCAACAGCGTCGCAAACCCTTGAAAACCTGATGGTTTCCTGCGGTCTTGCTTCTTGTATCCGATCGGGTTCGGGCATACCGTTTCTCGTCAGAATTATGAGTTCACGACCTAGGCCGCCGCGCTGCCCCAGGCGGGGAAGGGGTCGTCGAGCCCGGTCCAGCGCTCCGGATGGAAGCCGGTGTCGGCGACCAGTGCCGCGTCGAGCTCGGCCCGGATCGCCGCTTCATCCATGCCGGCGGTGCCGATGAAGACGATCTCCTGCCGCCGGTCGCCCCACACGGGATGCATGTAGGGCTCCATCGCCCGCCGCCAGTCGGGCGACTCGGGCCAGTGCTGGCGCGGCACCGCCGACCACCACAATCCGCGCTTTTCGGTGGTGACGAAGGCGCCGGCCTGGCTGATCTCGCCGACGAACTGCGGCCGCGTCGCCAGCCAGAAGAAGCCCTTGGCGCGGATCACCCCCGGCCAGCTCTTGTGCACGAAGCGGCTCAGCGCGCGCGGGGCGAAGGGCCGGCGCGCCCGGTAGACGAAGGAGCGGATGCCGTATTCCTCCGTTTCCGGCACATGGTCGGCAAAGCCGTTCAGCTCCTTGAACCACAGCGGATGTTCATGCGCCTTTTCGAAGTCGAAACGGCCGGTGCCCAGCACGTCGCGCAAGGGGACCGCCGAGCGGTCGGTTTCCATCACCACCGCGTCCGGGTTCAGACCGCGCACGATCTGGCGCGCGGCTGCAAGGTCCTGCGGGCGGGCATCGCTCACCTTGTTGAGGATGATCGTGTCGGCGAACTCGATCTGGTCGACGAGCAGGTCGACCAGCGTGCGCTCGTCCTCCTCGCCGAGCGATTCTCCCCGCTCTGTGAGGAAGTCGGTGGAGCCGTAGTCCTTCAGGAGGCTTGCCGCATCCACCACCGTCACCATCGAGTCGAGCCGCGCCACGTCGCTCAGGCTCTCGCCCTCCTCGTCACGGAACTCGAAGGTCGAGGCGACCGGCAGCGGCTCGGAAATGCCGGTGGATTCGATCACCAGGTGGTCGAAGCGGCCTTCTGTCGCCAGCGCCTGCACCTCGCGCAACAGGTCCTCGCGCAGCGTGCAGCAGATGCAGCCATTGGTCATCTCCACCAGCCGCTCCTGGGTTCGCGAGACGTTGCCGCCGCCCTCGCGCACCAGGCTGGCATCGATGTTCACCTCGCTCATGTCGTTGACGATGACGGCGACCCGCAGCCCCTCGCGATTGTTGAGGATGTGGTTGAGCAGGGTCGTCTTGCCGGCGCCCAGAAAGCCGGACAGGACGGTGACGGGGAGGCGATTGTCCATCGCGAAAACTCCTGGTTGACGGCGGGCAGGCGGAGGCTGCCAGCGCCGGATTGGCTTATTATGTTATTACATAACATTGCTTGACCGAAAGAATGGCGGCCGGAACCGCCACGATCTTCTATTCCCACGGCCGTACCCTTGGGCACGCGGAGCGCGCGCCGGAATGACAACCTGAGAGAAGGGCACGGCCTCGCATCCTCTCTGCCGTCACCCCGGACGAGCATCGCGAGATCCGGGGCCCATTCGTTCCCAGAGCGGTTGCGAGGACACGCCGACGCGCGCCCACGCTCCGCCTGTCGTCCCGGTTTCGGCGCAGCCGAAGACCGGGATCCAGTAACCCCAGGTCGTGCGGCCCGAGCCGTGACGTCGCCGCGAGCGCCCCTCGCCGAGGCTGGGGAACTGCTTGCGCAAACCTGCCCATCCCGGCGGATACTGGATACCTGCCTTCGCAGGTATGACAGCCGGGGAGACCGCCAACGCCCTCCGCCTCACGCTTGCTGCGGGTGCCAATGGTTCCCGGTTCTGCGCTTTGCTTGACCGGGATGACATCCTGAGAGAAGGGCACGGCCTCCCATCCCCTTGGGGGAGGGGAAAGCCTCAGCCGTTGCTGCCAAGGCACTGTTCCATCGAGCTGGCGAGCCCGTCGATCAGGCCGAAATAGAGGTCCGGCCCGTCGGCAAGCTCCGCGCCCAGCGGGTCGAGCACGCCCGAGCGGGCCTTGGTGCCCTCGGTCACCACCTGGATCAGCTTCGGCTCGAACTGCGGCTCGGCGAAGACGCAGGTCGCGCCCAGCTCGCCGATGCGTGCCTTGATCTCGGTGACGCGCTCCGCGCCCGGCATCACTTCCGGGCTGACGGTGATCGAGCCGGAGGCGGTCACGCCGAAGCGCTTCTCGAAATACTGGTAGCCGTCGTGGAAGACGATGAAGCCCTTGCCGCGCAGCGGCGCCAGCCGCGCGTCGATGTCGGTGCGCATCGTCTCGATCCGCTCGACGGTCTTGGCCGCATTGGCCTCATAGGCAGCGGCGTTGTCCGGATCGGCTGCCGACAGCGCCTCGGCGATCTCGCTCACCATGGCCTTGGCGTTTTCCGGATCGAGCCAGATATGCGCGTCGAAGGCGCCATGGGCATGCCCGTGCCCGTCGTCATGCCCATGCGTCTCGTCATGGTCGTGGCCGGCATGGTCGTCGTGCTTGTCCTCGTCATGGTCGGCATGTCCATGCTCCCCCCCGTGCTCCCCATGATCATGGCCCTCGAACGCGCCGCCCTCGCGGAAGGGCAGCTTGACGAGGCCGTGCGCGTCGATCAGCTCGATGGACTTCGCGCCGGTGCCGATGGTCTCGACCGGCTTTTCAAGGAAGGCCTCCAGCTCATGGCCGATCCAGAAGATCAGGTCGGCCTCCTGCAGCGCCCGCGCCTGCGAGGGGCGCAGGCTGTAGGTGTGCGGCGATCCGGCGCCCTCGATGATCAGCTGCGGCTCGGCCACACCCTGCATCACCGAGGCGACGAGCGAATGGACCGGCTTGATCGAGGCCACCACCTTCGGTGCGGCATGCCCTGCGGCACTCGTCGCAACCAGCAGCGAGGCGGACAGCAGCAGTGTGCGGGCAAGCGTCATGATCGTCTCCGTATCGGCTGACATGTTATAAGATTACATTGTTGCGTTACGCTATAACGTGTGAGATACAGACGGGCAAGCCCCTGTCGGACCCTCTGTCGAAAAAACTCCCGCACTGCGAAACGCGCGGGACTTGCCCGCCGCGCGGGAGCATTGGAGGATGGCCGCGTGAATCAGGACCCAGCCCCATGTTGACGACCCCATCGAGGCCCGCCGGAGAGGATCTCGTCCGCCTTACCTCGGCCGGCGTGTTCCGCGACGGCCGCTGGCTGGTGCGCGGCGTCGACCTGGCCGTGCGCCGGGGCGAGATCGTCACCCTGATCGGGCCGAACGGCTCGGGCAAGTCCACCACGGCCAAGACCGCGCTCGGGCTCATCGCCCCGAGCGAGGGCAGGGCGGAGCGCTGCCCCGGCCTTGCCGTCGGCTATGTGCCGCAGAAGCTCAGCATCGACTGGACGCTGCCGCTCACCGTCGAGCGGTTCCTCTCGCTCACCGGCCGCATTTCCTCGCGCGAGACCGACCGCGTGCTGGAGGCGACGGGCATTCCGCACCTGCGCCGCGCCGAGATGCGCAACCTGTCGGGCGGCGAGTTCCAGCGCGCGCTGCTCGCCCGCGCCATGGCCCGCAAGCCGGACCTTCTCGTCCTCGACGAGCCGGTGCAGGGCGTCGACTTTTCCGGCGAGGTCGCGCTCTACGATCTCATCCGCCGCATCCGCGACGACATCGGCTGCGGCATCCTCTTGATCTCGCACGACCTGCATGTGGTGATGGCGGCAACCGATCATGTCGTCTGCCTCAACGGCCATGTCTGCTGTCAGGGCGCGCCGAAGGCGGTCGCCTCGAGCGAGGCCTACCGGCAGCTGTTCGGCGCCCGCGCCGATGCGACGCTCGCCGTCTACGAGCATCATCACGACCACACCCATCTGGCGGACGGGCGGGTGATGCATGCCGACGGCAGCATCACCGAGCATTGCCACCCGGACGACGGCCACCACCATCACCACGACCACGATCATGATCACGACCATGACCATGATCACGGGGCAGGGGGCGCTGCCGCATCCCCGGCCGGAGGGCGCCATGCTTGACGACTTCTTCCTGCGCGCCCTGATTGCCGGCGTCGGCGTCGCGCTCGTTGCCGGGCCGCTCGGCTGCTTCGTCGTGTGGCGGCGGCTCGCCTATTTCGGCGACACGCTTTCGCATGCCGCGCTCCTCGGCGTGGCGCTGGCCTTCCTGATGCAGGTCAACATCACGCTCTCGGTCTTCACCGTCTCGGTGCTGGTCTCGCTGGCGCTGCTCGGCCTGCAGCGCCGGGCCTCGCTCTCGTCGGACGCGCTGCTCGGCCTGCTCGCCCATTCCTCGCTGGCGCTCGGCCTCGTCGCGCTCGCCTTCATGAGCTGGGTGCGCATCGACCTGATGGGCTTCCTCTTCGGCGACATCCTCGCCGTGTCGAAATTCGACATTCTCGCCGTCTATGTCGGCGGTGCTGCGGTGCTGGCCGTGCTGGTCATGATCTGGACGCCGCTCTTTGCGGCGACGATCAGCCGGGAACTGGCCGAGGCGGAGGGCTTGCACCCCGACCGGGCCAACCTCATCTTCATGATCCTGCTGGCGACCGTCATCGCCATCTCGATGAAGATCGTCGGCGTCTTGCTGATCACGGCGATGCTGATCATTCCGGCCGCCACCGCGCGCCGCCTGTCCGGCGGACCGGAGCAGATGGCCGTCATTGCGGCCCTTGTCGGCGCCATTGCCGTCGTCGGCGGCTTGTTCGCCTCGCTGGAGTGGGATACGCCGTCGGGGCCGTCCATCGTCGTCGCGGCGCTGGTGCTGTTTCTCGCCAGCCTGTCGCCGGTCGCCGGATGGTTGCCGAAGCTGTTCGGCAGGGACGAAAAGGGCTCGCGCCCGGGGGAAGCCAAGTGATGAGGACCAGTCGATGAGCGGAGAAACCCTGTCTGGCCTGACGCGCAACCAGACCCTGGTCCTGTCGGCGCTGGAACGCGCCGGCGCGCCCTTGAGCGCCTACACCATCCTCGACCAGCTGCGCGAGGAGGGCTTCCGCGCCCCGCCGCAGGTCTACCGCGCGCTCGACAAGCTGGTGGAAATGGGCGCCGTGCACCGGCTGGAAAGCATCAACGCCTTCGTCGCCTGCCGTCATCCCGACTGCGAGGGGCACGAGACCGCCGCCTTCGCCATCTGCGAGACCTGCGGACAGGTGCGCGAGCTCAACGACGCGCATCTCGCCCATCACCTGCGCGACCTTGCCGGCAAGTACGGGTTCGTCGTGCGCAAGTCGACGGTGGAACTGCGCGGCACCTGTGCAACCTGTCAGGCTGCTGCCTAAGACAGGCAGGAATGCCTGGCTGTTGCCTAAGACAGGCAAAAAATCTCAAGCGGCAGCCTGACAGGGCGACAAATTTCAGCGCACCGCCGCGGCCGGTCCCGCCGCCTGCGGCAGGATGAAGGGAACCTCGCCCGCCGGCACCGCCGACACCCGCAACGGGTGGTCGAACGCCTCCGACACCAGCCGGTCGGTGATCACTTGCTTCGGCGTTCCCTGCGACAGCAGCCGGCCGGTCTTCATCACCAGGATATGGTCGGCATAGAGCGCCGTCAGGTTGAGGTCGTGCAGCACCGCGACCACGCCGCCGCCGGCCCGCGCATAGTCGGCGGCGACATCCATGATCAGGATCTGGTGGCGGATATCGAGGCTGGAGATCGGCTCGTCGAGGAACAGCCAGCGCGGCACGCCGTCCGGGCAGGGCTCCCAGACCTGGCACAGCACCCGGGCGAGCTGCACCCGCTGCTGCTCGCCGCCCGACAGCGAGTGGTAGTCGCGCGCGGCAAAGCCGTCGAGATCGACCCGCTCCAGCGCTTCGGCGATGCGCCGGTGCGGCGAGCCGGCGATCAGCGCGCCGCGGCGGATGCCGAGCCGCACCACCTCGGCGACGGTCAGCGGAAAGGTCAGGCTCGCCTGCTGCGGCAGCACCGCGCGCAGGCCCGCCAGCGCTTCCGGCGGCAGGCCGCCGACGTCCGTGCCGTTGAGCCGCACCCGCCCGCCATGCGGCAGCTCGCCGGTCACCGCCTTCAGCGTCGTGCTCTTGCCCGAGCCGTTCGGCCCGACGATCACCGTCACCTGGCCGGCCTTCGCGGTGAAGGAGACATCGCGCACGATGGGCGTGCCGCCCAGCGAGACGTGCAGCGCCTCGATCTCGAGAGTGGGGGTCGCAGGCATGCTCATGAGGTGACCAGCCCTTTCCGCCGAAGCAGGATCCACAGGAAGAACGGCGCGCCGGCGAGCGCAGTGAGAATGCCGATGGGCAGCTCTGCCGGGGCGACGATGGTGCGGCTCACCGTGTCGGCGAGGATCAAGAGGCTGCCGCCCAGCAGCGCGCAGGCCGGCAGCAGGAACCGGTGGTCCGGGCCGATGGTCAGCCGCAGCAGATGCGGCACGACGATGCCGACGAAACCGATGCCGCCGCTGACCGCAACCGAGGCGCCGGTCGCCGCCGCCACCGCGACGATGGCGATCCGCTTCAGCCGCTGCACGCGGATGCCCAGATGCCCGGCCGCGGCCTCGCCCAGCACCAGCGCGTTGAGCCCGTTCGCCAGGAACGGCACGCCGACCAGCACGATGGCAATGATCGGCCCGGCTGCCAGGATCTTTTCCCAGTTGGCGCCGGCCAGCGAGCCGAGCCCCCAGAAGTTGAGATCGCGCAGCTGCTGGTCGTCGGCGATGAAGACCAGGAGGCCCGTCGCAGCCCCCGCCAGCGCCGCCAGCGCGATGCCTGCCAGCAGCATCGTCGCGACCGAGGTCATGCCGCCGCGCGTGCCGATCCGGTAGAGCGCGAAGGTGGTGACGAGACCGCCGAGGAACGCCGCCAGCGGCAGCGCGTAGATGCCGAGCACGGCGACCACCGGCGACAGCGCCGTGGTGCCGAGCACGATCATCGAGGCAGCGCCGAGGCCTGCGCCTGCCGACACGCCGACGATGCCGGGGTCGGCGAGCGGGTTGCGGAACAGGCCCTGCATCACCGCACCCGAAACCGCCAGAGCCGCGCCGATCAGTGCGCCGAGCAGGACGCGCGGCAGCCGCACGTCCATCAGCACGATCCGGTCGCGCAGATCCGACGGGCTGGCCGCCTCGCCCTGGCCGAACAGCCCGTTGACGACGGCCGACAGGCTGATCTGCAGCGCGCCGGTGGTCAGCGAGAACAGCATCACCGCAACGAGCAGCACGGCGAGCCCGGCGATCACCAGCCGCGCCAGCGGCTCGCGGTCGCCGAGGCGCGCCCGGGCGACCACATGCTCGGGCAGCAGCCGTTCGGACAGGGACGAGGAGGTCAGGCTCATCGGGCGCGCCTCCTTTAAAGGCCCATGCCGGCGAGCGCTGCCGACAGGTCGCGCACGGCAGCGCCGGTGCGCGGGCCGAAGCCGATCAGGTAGAGCCCGTCCATCTGGATCAGCCGCTTGTTCTGCCCGGCCGGCGTCTGCGCCAGCGAGGCATTGGCGAACACCTGCTCGGCGGAGGCGGTGTGGCCCTCGCCGCGGCTGATCATCAGGATCACGTCGGGGGCCGCGGCGATCAGCGCCTCGTCGTTGATCTGCTTGTAGCCCTCGAACACGCCCATGGCGTTGGTCGCGCCGGCCAGCTCGATCATGCCGTTGGCGGCCGTTCCCGTACCGGAAGCAAGGATCCGCCCGCCGTTCATCGACAGGATGAAGAGCACGCGCGCCTCGCGGCCGAGCGCCTTCGCTTCCGTGACGGCGGCATCGAGTTCCGCGCCCACCTGCTCGGCGAGCTTTGCGGCCTTGTCGCCCGCGCCGATCGCTTCGCCCACTTTCTCGATCTTGCCGAGAATGCCGGCACGGTCGAAGGTCTCGGGCACCGAAACGTAAGGCACGCCTGCCTCGCGCAGCACGGCGAGCGCTTCCGGCGGGCCGCTGCCCTCCAGCATCAGGATGGCGTCGGGCTTCACCGACAAGACGCCCTCGGGCGAGAGCGCGCGCATGTAGCCGACATCGGGCAGTTCGGTCGCGGCCTGCGGGAAGCCGCTGGTGGAATCGCGCGCCACCAGCCGGCCTTCCTCGCCGAGCGCATAGACGATCTCGGTCACCGAACCGCCGATGGCGACGATGCGCTGCGCGCCCGAAATGTCGGCGGCCTCCTCGGCAAAGGCCGGGGAGGCGGGCAGGGTGAGCACCGCCGCAAGGGCGATGCGGCGGAGCGTGCGGCCAAGCGGCCAAATTGCAAGCATGCGGCCAAGCGGCCGCGGGGAAAGCAGGGTCATGGTCCGTCCAGACTTGTGTTGGGTCACTCGGCGGCGACGGTCTCAGGGCGCGCCAGCCCCTCGACCAGCTCGCGCCAGTCGGCACGCTCGACCTTGCCTTCCTTGCGCACGCCGAAGAACTGGATGATCAGCGTGCCGTCGGCGTCGTAGGCCTCGATGGAGGTCACGTGGCCGTCGCTGGTCGGCTTGCGCACGGCCCAGGCCTCGGTGATGTGGTCGGTGCGCAGGTGCAGGTGGAAGCCTGGATCCATCACGTTGATCCAGGGGCCCATCGGCGCGATCTTGGCGATGGGTCCGGAATGGATCTGGATGCAGCCGCGATTGCCGACGAAGCACATGATCGGCTGGCCGCTGTCGGCCGCCGCCTGCATCATCGCCGGCACCGCGCCTTCGGCCAGCGGCCAGGCATAGTCGTCGCCGGCAAGGTTGAGCGCGTTCAGCCGGTGCAGGTCGAGATCGCGCAGCATGCCGTGGAACTGGTGCGTGTCGGTCAGCGCCTGCCAGCGCTCGCGCAGCGCGTCTTCCTTGTCGCGCTCCAGCGCCGGGCGCGCGGAGATCTCGGCCGGCGTGACCTCGGTCAGGAGGCCCGGCTCCTGGTCGTCGGCGAGCAGGCTCTCCACCAGCGCGGTCCAGGCGGCCATGTCCGTGCCGGGGCGCGTATGCACCTTGTGCACCGCATCGCCGTGGACGTCGAAGAACTGCAGGCTGTGGCGCTCCACGCCGTCCTCGCCGGTCTTGGCGACCGCGAAGCCGTGCACCCAGGCGGTGGGGAACATGCGCGTGTCGATGTCCGCGCCCAGCATCATCGCCGCGCGCTTGCCCGGCACGAAGCGGTCGTAGACGCCGATCTTCTCGTGCACCGCGCTTTCGTTGCGGGTCAGCGCCATGACCTCGCCGACGCCGCCCAGCCCCTTGAAGATCTCGTCGAAGCGGATCTCGATGCGGCCGACGCCCAGCCCGCAGAAGGCGGAGACGAATTCCGCCTCGCTCAGCTCCAGCATGCGGGCGAGGTCGCGCTCGCGCATCTTCGGGTTCTCGGCGCGCATGCGGCGGACGTGTTCGTAATCGGTAGTTTCGCGAGTCATGGGGTCACCTTGTTGCAAGCGGCCGTGCCGCGATCCGCGCCTGGCGGGCTCGCGTCCATGCGGGCCGGTCGGGTTCGACCTGGGCTTGCACCTTTCCGGGGAAGGCGGTGTCCGGCGCGGCTCATGCGCGCTACCGCGGGTTTCCGGCGGAAAGGCTGTGCTGGCTAAGGTGCCGAACGGGTTGCCTGTGATCGGAATGCCGATCTCATACTTGACTCAATTACTCATGTTTTGTAACGACATCAATACCTGAGCAAGTTTCTCAAGTTTTATCAACATTCGACGAGCAAGCAAGCGCATGCCAGCGAGCGATCGAGCACGATTGGAGATGTCAAATGGGGCTGGCAGGCTCGTACAGGACTGAAAGGACGGCGGCGGGCAGGGCTGCTGTCTTGATGAGCGGCGTCGCGCTTTGCGCGCTGAGCGGCGTTTCGGGCGCCCTGGCGCAGGACGTGGCGGCCGAGGGCGATCCCGGCCGCGCGACCATGCTGCAGCGCATCGTCGTCGGCGCGGGCGCCGAGAAGGTGGCGATCGACACGCCGCAGGCGGTGACCGTCCTCGACCAGGAGGACATCGACGCCGAGCAGGCGATGACCATCGGCGAGCTGTTCCGCCAGGTGCCGGGCGTCACCATCGTCGGCAGCGACCGCATCGGCGGCCAGTCCTTCAACATCCGCGGCATCGGCGATCTCGGCTCGTCGGACGAATCGAAGATCATCGTCGCGGTCGACGGCGCGGTGAAGTTCTACGAGCAGTACCGCATGGGCTCGTTCTTCTCCGATCCCGAGCTCTACAAGCAGGTCGAAGTGCTGCGCGGCCCGGCCTCGTCCACCCTTTACGGGGCGGGCGCCATCGGCGGCGTGATCAACTTCACCACCAAGGATCCGGAAGACTTCATCAAGCCGGGCCAGACCGCCGCCGTGCGTCTCAAGACAATGTACGATTCCAACAAGGACGGCGCGATGGCGTCGGTCACCGCGGCCTACGCCTTTTCCGACCAGACCTCGATGCTGCTCAACGGCAACTTCCGCCGCTCCGGCGAGTACGAGAACGGCCTCGGCCAGCCGGTCCCCGGCTCCGACTTCGACTCCTTCTCCGGCCTTGCCAAGATCGTCCACCGCTTCGGCGACAACAACGAGCAGTCGGTCCGCCTGTCCTACGAGCGCTGGCAGAGCGATGCGGACGACACGGCCTACTCGCAGACCGGCACTCTGCCCTTCGGCACCATCGACCGCGAGATCACCGACCAGACGGTGGTCTTCGCCTACGAGAACCCGGCCAGCGACAATCGCTGGCTCGATCTGAAGCTGAACCTGTCCTTCTCGGACACTCAGGTGAACCAGAGCAACGCCTCGGCGCCGATTCCCTCGCCGCTGTTCTTCGACAGCGAGTACGCCTACCGCACCTGGTCGGGCCGGCTGCAGAACACCTTCGACTACGAAGGCGACGCCATCCGCAACTACTTCACCTTCGGCACCCAGGTCAGCTACCAGGAGCGCGTGGCCGACACCGTGCTCGGCAAGGTCTCGTTCCACCCCGAGGGCACGGACACCAAGTTCGGCTTCTTCGCCCAGAACGAATTGATCTGGAACGACCGGCTGACCCTCATCCCGGGCGTGCGCGTCGACTTCGTCAACCTCGATCCGTCCGGCAGCGTCATCGGCGGCAACCAGCGGAACGAGACGGCGTTCTCGCCCAAGCTCGCGGTGATGTACAAGCTGAACGACACGTTCTCGCTGTTCGGCTCGCTCGCCCATACCGAGCGCGTGCCGACGCTGGACGAGCTCTACTCGACCAACCCGGGCGATGCCAGCTATCCGGGCGGGCGGACCGTCAGCCCGAACCTGACCAAGGAGAGCTCGAACGCGGTCGAGGTCGGCTTCACCATGCAGGCGTTCGACCTGTTCACCTCCGGCGACGGCCTGCAGGTCAAGACCACCGGCTTCTACAACGACCTGAAGGACATGATCGCCCCGAACCCGGCGCGCGGTCTGGCGACCCCGGTCTCGTACTATGTCAACATCAACGCCGCCGAGATCATGGGCGTCGAGGTGGAAGCGGCCTACGATTCGGAGTTCTTCTTCGGCAGCCTGGCCTTCAGCCACATCCACGGCGAGGACAAGGCGACCGGCGCCACGCTGACCACCATCCCGGCCGACACGCTGGCCGTGACGCTCGGCGGCCGCCTGCCGGACTACGACCTGTCCTTCGGCTGGCGCGGCCTCTTTGCCGGCTCCATCGGCACCGGCGCCACCGCGCGTGCGGGCGGGTTCGGCGGCTACTCCGTGCATGACCTGTTCGCCGACTGGAAGCCGGACGAGGGCATGATGGCCGGCTTCGAGGTCCGCGGCGCTGTGGAAAACCTCTTCGACAAGCAGTATCGCAACAACCTCGCCGGCGACGACGGCAAGGGGCGCACGTTCAAGTTGACTCTGGCCAAGACCCTTGGATGGTAGGCCGACAGGGAGAGACGAATGGGACGCAGACTTGAAATCGCGGCTGCGGCGGCTTTGACCGCCGCGGCCCTGTGGGCCGGCCAGGCGCGGGCCGCAGAGGACGCCTCGAAGGACGGGGCGTCCTCGTCCGGTCTTCACATCGAGCTGAACCGGGTCACGGACAATGGCGGCGGCGGGTGCCGCCTGACCTTCGTCGTGCGCAACGCGACCGGTGGCGAGGTGCCGCAGCCGCGATTCGAGTTCGTGCTGTTCGACAGCGACGGCCTGGTCGACCGGCTCACCACCTTCGACTTCGGCGCGCTTGCGCCGGAAAAGACCTCGGTGCGCCAGTTCGATCTGGCGGGCGTCGCCTGCGGCAAGCTCGGCCGCATCCTCGTCAACGGACCGGCCCAGTGCGGCGAGGGCGGTGCCGCCGCCCATTGCCAGGCGCAGCTGTCGCTCGCCAGCCGGGCCGACATTCCCCTCAGCCGCTAGGCTGGTATGACACAAGGGCCGAACGGCCCCGGAATTCCATGAGCTGTTAGGAACGCACCCATGTCTTTCGCCGACATTCTCGCCTCGATCTCGGGCTTCCTGGAGCTCGGCGGCCCCGTCGTCGCCGTGCTCGCCGGCCTGTCCGTGATCGCCCTGACGGTGGTGATCCTCAAGCTCGCGCAGTTCTGGACGCAGCGGGTCGGACGTCCCGGCCGGGCCGAGGCCGCCGTGCGCCTGTGGGGCCATGGCCGCCGCCGCGAGGCCTGGCAGGCGCTCGGCGACATCCGCAGCGCCTCGGAGGAGGCCGTGGCCATCGCCATGCAGTCGGGCGAGGGCGGCAAGACCCTCGACAAGGCGCTGGTCGAGGAAGACATCGCCCGCGCCGCGACCCGCCGCCTGCACCGCTACAATGCCGGCATGAAGGCGCTCGACGCCATCGCCCAGATCGCTCCGCTGCTCGGCCTGTTCGGCACCGTGCTCGGCATGATCGAGGCTTTCCAGAACCTCCAGTCGGCGGGCAATGCCGTCGACCCGTCGCTGCTTGCCGGCGGCATCTGGGTGGCGCTGCTGACCACCGCCGTCGGCCTTGCGGTCGCCATGCCGGTCTCGCTCGTCGTCACCTATCTGGAAGGCCAGATCGAGAACGAGAAGGTCGCCATCGAGACGCTCGCCTCCGCCGTGCTGCTGGAGCAGGCGCGCGGCGGTGCCCGTGCACCGTTCGAGGAGGTCGAGGCGGGGGGCTACGAACAGGTGGCCAATGCGCATTGATTTCGCCAGTCCGCGAAGGCGCCGCCTGTCGCTGACATCGCTGATCGACGTGATCTTCCTGCTGCTGCTGTTCTTCATGCTGTCCTCGACCTTCACGCGCTTCGCGCAGGTCGATCTGGCGGCTCCCGGCGGCGGCACGGGCGGGGCCGTCACAAGGCCGGACATCTTCGCCACAGTCGATGCGAACGGCCTCACCGTGAACGGCACGCTTGTCGATCCGGAAGCACCCGGCACTGCCGTCTCCTCGCTGGTCGAGGCCGGCGCCAAGACCGCGTTGCTCGTCCCGCGCGAGGGTGCCCGCGCCCAGGATCTGGTCAGCGCGCTCGAGCTGCTGCGCGGCGGCGGCGAGCTCAAGGTCATCGTCGCGAGGCCGAAATGATCAAGGTTCGCCAGGCACCGCCCAAGCGTCAGGCGGAAAGCACCATCTCCTTGATCAACATCGTCTTCCTGATGCTGATCTTCTTCCTCATCGCCGGCCAGCTCGCCCCGCCCGTCGACCCGGACGTGACGCTTGCCGAGACGACCGAGGCGCCGCCGCTCGCCCCGCCGGACGCGCTCTTTGCCGACAGCGAGGGGCGCCTGTCCCATCGCGGCCAGCCGGTCGAGATTGCAGCCTATCTCGCGGCCCTCGGTGCGGATGGCCCAGCATCGGGCCTCGCACCGGGCCCCGCACCGGGCCCCGTTCCCGGCGAAGACGCCGGCACTGGCGGCCCCGCCGTCCTGCTGGCCGTCGACCGCGATCTCGACGCGGCGCGCATGCTGGAGATCGCCGACCAGCTCTACCGGGCCGGCGCCGGCAAGGTATCGCTCGTAACCAGGGGAGCAGAATGATGAAGCTGAGACCGCATCATGTCGCCGCGGCTCTCATGATCTCGACGGCGGTGCACGCCTCGGCGGTCGCCGTCATCATGCACGAGAGTTCCGGCGTCCAGATCGAGGGCGGCGGCTCTGTCCTGTCGGCCGAGCTCGGCGATGCCTTTGTCGATGCGCTGCAGGCCGGCGCCGATGGCGAGCACACCGAAGTGACGAGCGAAACGTCGGAAGTCGTTACGCCCATCGACGCGCCGGAGGGCGAGAAGCCCGTCGAGCACGCCACCGCGCTGGAAGAGTCCCTGAGCGAGGAAGCGACTGCGCCCGACGTGCCGCACAGCGAGGCCGTGCCGCCGGAAGAGGTGGTGGAGGCTGTCGAGCCGCCGGCCGAGCCGACCCCGGTCGCCAGCGAGACCGCCGAGCCCCTGTCGCAGACCGCCGAGACCACGCCGGCCGAGGAGACCGTCGAGGCGCTGCCGATGGAGATGGCGGCCCTTGCGCCGGGGATCGTCGCGACCGCCGTGCCCACCGCCGTCGAGCAGGCGGCCGAGGTTGCCGAGGCAGCTCCCGTCCAGGCCAGCGTCTCGCCGGTCGAGGCGCAGCCCACGCCCTCGACCGAGCGGCTGGAGGCGGTCGCCGCCGTGCCGATGCCGCAGGCCCGGCCGAAGGACCTGAAGATCGCCGAGGTCCGCCGCGAAGCCCCGGCCCGCAAGGCCGACACCGTCAAGCGGCAGAAGGAGAAGGCCGCCAGCGTCCGCTCGAAGAAGACCACCAGCGGCCATGGCGGCAACTCGAACGCCACCGCCAAGGCCGGCGGCTCCCGCAATGTCGGCAAGTCGAAGGAGTTCGGCAACGCCGACGCCTCCAACTACATGGGCAAGGTGCAAAGCAGGCTCGAGCGCGCGAAGCGGCGCGGCAGGGTCGGCCGACAGCGGGGTATGGCGGTGGTAACTTTCGTCGTCGCCAGCAATGGCAGTCTTGCCGGCGCGCGTCTGGTCAAGAGCTCCGGCAACGAGACCATCGACCGGGCGGCGCTGAGCACGGTGCAGCGGGCGCAGCCTTTCCCCCCGATCCCGCCGGAGGCACGGCGCAAGAACTGGAGTTTCACCTCGGAGATCAAGTTCGAGTGATCTTGAGACGCCGTTCTCGAAATCCGGCGATTTCGATACGGAATTTTGCAAAATTCGTCTCAAGGCGTTTCAAGCCGGATATGCCCGGGCGGGACCACCGCCCGGGCCTTCGCTTTTTCGGGGCTTGTCCCCGTTCGGCCGGTCCGGACTGACCGGTGTCAGCGCCGCCCGTCGGCCCTCTTCAGGTTGCGATGCGCCTTGTAGAGCTCATGCGCCACTTCCGCCCGGTCGTCGCGGTTGCGCACGGCGATGTTGGCGTCGGTGGCGATCAGGCGAAGATGCGTGCGCAGGATGGTCGCGTGGTCGCCCCGGCACACGAGGGCCATGCGGCCGATGGCCTGTGCGAGCCGCAGCACCACCATGACGTTGCCGCTCGCTGCCCGCCGCAGCGGATGGAGCGCGGTGCCGACGATCTCCTTCACCTCGATCAGCTCCAGCCAGACGCGCGGCTTGTCCTCCTCGTCGCAGATCAGCGAGGACGGCGCGCCGCGCTGCAGGATGATCGCCAGCGAGGCCGACAGCTGGTCCACGGCGCTGATCGCCGTATAGGAATCGTTGATGCCCGGCGACAGCGCCCGCAGCGCGATCTCGACGTTGAGATGGACGTTGAACAGGATATCCCCGTCGGCGGAGCGCGCGTCGGCCAGCAAGATCGAGCGATGTACTGCCCCGGCCAGCGCCTTTTCGTCGCCGCCGACCTGGCGCAGGATCGCGATCGGCGTCCCGGCGATGATGAAATGGCCCGGCCGCGCCACCACCTGGACGAACCCGTCCTGCTCGACGGCGTGGTGCAGCAGGGCTTCCGCCTGCACGGCCGTGACATAGCCGGAGGAGTGCGCGGGCACCGCGGTTCCCTCGCCATCCGGGATGGCGTCGCGGTCGTCGGGCTCCTCCTTCGGCTCGTCGGCCAGCAGCCGGTCGATGGCCGCGCGCAGCGAGCGCTGGGTCCGGGCGATCTCGTTATCCACCATCACCCGGCGGGCCGTGTCATGGACGAAATACACGACCCAGAAGAAGCTCGTGGTAGCCAGGGCGATGGCAATCGCGACCGAAAGGCGCGGCACCTCGTTTTCGCCGACCACATAGAGGACAAAGAGGGAATAGAGAAAGGTGGCGCCGAGCAGCCCGATGGTCGATTGATTGACACGATTGTCGGTAAACGTCTCCAGCAGCCGTGGTCCGATATTGCCCGCCGCCAGCGTGAACACCACCAGGGTCAGGGAATAGACGAGGCTGATGACGGTCATCATCGCGCCCGCGATCGTGCCCAGCACGGAACGGGCGCCGCTGGTGGAAATGTTGAGGAAGGGCAGCGCCTCGAAGACGGGGTCGAACAGATCCGAACGGTCGATGGACACCGCCAGACCGGCCAGAAGCAGGCCGCAGATCGCCAGCACCGCCGGCACGAAGAGGAACCCCCGCACCATGCGCTGCAACCGAAGCAGGGAAAGGCTCTTGAACACGTGGTCTCCTGTGGAACAACCGTACCGGGCGCGGGCGCTGCCGCCCCTTGACCTTGCGAGCCTATACGCTTGTTGCGGGGCGAGGCGAGCGGGGATTGCGATTGCCGCGGGTCTGCTGCTGTCCGCCATGACGGCCGGAGCCGGTGCGAAGACGCCGCTGCCGCAGCCAAGGCCGGCACTTTCGGTCCCCCAGGCCGAAGCGCGGGGACAGGCGGAGGATATCCCGGCCGAAAACCCCTTTCGGGAAACGGCCGGAGAGATCTCGATCCTGCCCCGCCGCAAGCCGGTTGTCCCCGCTTCGGAGCTCGCGCACCGCGCGGCCGAGGCCGGGAACAACCGGGTCGCGAACGTTTCCCGGGACGTGGATAGTCGTGCGCCGGACAGCGAGGCCGTGACGGGGTGCATCGCGGCGCTGCGCCAGCTCGGCGCCGTTTTCGAGCGGTTGCCTCCGGTCGAGGCGCCCGGTGCCTGCGGCATCGAGGATGCCGTCTCCGTTTCGGCGGTCGGCGGCATGGCGCTGGTTCCCGAAGCGGTGCTGTCCTGCGATACGGCGGCCGTCGCGGCGCGCTTTGCCGCGCAGGTTGTCGCCCCGCTGGCAAGCTCCACGCTCGGCTCCGACGTTGCCCAGATCCGCGTCGCCGCCTCCTATCATTGCCGGGGCCGCAACCGCATTGCCGGCGCAAGGCTCAGCGAGCATTCCTTCGGCCGGGCCATCGATATCCGCGGGCTCGTTCTGAAGGACGGGCGGGAGTTCGCCGTTGCCCCGCGCCAGACCGGCAGCGATGCCGGCGAGGCGATGCGGCTGCAAAAAGCGCTGAGATCTGCGGCATGCGGGCCCTTCACCACCGTGCTGGGACCGGGCTCTGACGCCTATCACGACGACCACTTCCACCTCGACACGAAGCCGCGCCGCTCGCCTTATTGCCGCTAGCGTAGGGGGATAGGGTGTCGTCCAAGGTGACACAGATCAAGGTCAGGCCTGTCTGTCTCTGGCAAGATCGATATGCGGCCGTCGAGCCGCGCCCCACCGAACGTTATCGAGGCTGCCATGACCAGGCGCGCGCAAGACAAAGCCGAACTCCTTGCCGGCACCGCCCTTGCGGGGGCCGGTGCCCCGCCAGCTAACGCGCAGGTCGGGTCGCCGGGCGCGCCGGCACCTGCCCATCACCTGCACGAGACGATGGACCGCGGCGTCCGCGCGGCCGCCGCGCGGGTGACCGGGGGCCTCTCGCCGCATGCCTTCATCGAGGCCTGGAGCGACTGGGCGCTGCATATGAGCCGGGCGCCCGGACGCCAGTTGGAACTGTTCGAGCGCGCGCAGGAAAATGCGCTGAAACTGGCAGCAGCCTGCCTGCCGGGCGCCGAGGGCGAGGCCAGCGCTCCCTTCGCGCCCAAGGCTTTCGACCACCGTTTCGAGCATCCGGGCTGGGAAACGCTGCCGTTCCGCACCTGGAAACAGGGCTTTCTCGCCGTTCAGGACTGGTGGGACCATGCGACCGACCGCCTGCGCGGGCTGGAGGAGCAGGACGCCAACCGGACCCGCTTCATGGCGCGGCAGGCGCTCGACCTGGTCTCGCCCTCCAACTTCCCCTTGACCAATCCGGAGATCATCGAGGCGACGATCCGCCAGGGTGGGCGCAATTTCGTGGAAGGGGCGGGGCATTTCTCGCAGGACCTCGTCAAGACGCTGACCCAGCGCCACGACCCGCCGCCCGAGGGCTTCAGGCTCGGAACCGATCTTGCCTGCACCCCCGGCAGCGTCGTCTACCGCAATGATATCCTTGAGCTTATCCAGTACGCGCCGACGACCGAAAAGGTGCAGGCCGAGCCGATCCTGATCGTTCCGGCCTGGATCATGAAGTACTACATTCTCGACCTGTCGCCGCAGAACTCGATGGTGAAATACCTCGTCGATCAAGGCTTTACGGTCTTCATGATCTCCTGGGTGAACCCGACCGCCGCGCAGGCCGATCTGTCGCTGGAGGACTATCGCAAGCGCGGTGTCATGGCAGCGCTGGACGCCGTATCCGCCATCGTCCCGGACCAGCGCATCCATGCCGTCGGCTATTGTCTCGGCGGCACGATGCTGGCGATTGCCGCGGCCACCATGGCGCGGGACTGCGACGAGCGCCTCGCTTCGGTCACGCTGATGGCCGCGCAGGTGGATTTTGTCGAGGCCGGGGAGTTGCTGCTCTTTCTCGACGAAAGCCAGGTGGCGTTCCTGGAGGATATGATGTGGGACCAGGGCTATCTCGACCGCCCGCAAATGGCCCGCACCTTCGCCGCGATCCGCGCCGAGGACCTGATCTATACCCGTGCCGTGCGCCGCTATCTGCTCGGCCAGGACGATCTCCCCACCGACATCGGCGTCTGGAACGGGGATACGACCCGCATGCCGGCACGCATGCACTCGCAGTATCTGCGCGGCCTTTTCCTGGAAAACCGGCTGACGGCCGGCCGCTTCGCGGTCGAGGGGCGCGTCATCGCCTTGAAGGACATCTCCGCGCCGATGTTCGTCGTGGCGACCGAGACCGATCACATCGCGCCGTGGACATCCGTCTACAAGACCCAGCTTTTCACGGACAACGACCTGACTTTCGTGCTGACCAAGGGCGGGCATAACGGCGGCATTCTGAGCGAGCCGGGGCATCCGCGCCGGCATTATCGCCTGTCTCATCGCCCGGCCGGCGCCCATTATTCCGGCCCCGACGGCTGGCTGGACCGGCACCGGCCGCGCACCGGCTCCTGGTGGCCGGAATGGTCCGCCTGGCTCCTCGCGCGCAGCAGCGCAGAGGGGATACCTCCGGCCGTCGGCGCACCTGACAAGGGGTTACCCCCGCTGGAGCCGGCCCCCGGCAGCTACATTCATCTGATGTGAGCGGCACGTGTGGAGGGGATAAAAAACATGAGTGAAATACTCTTGAATTGACCGTCCCATCGGAGTAGCTCTCGCGCATCCCCCTCAGATGCGCGGACTAATCCTCATGTCTTCCAGCTTCTCTCTCGCCGCCGCCACGCTCGCGCTGGCCACCCTTGCCCTTGCGTCCGCCGCCCGGGCCGAGCCGACCAGCTACCCGCTGACGATCGAAAACTGCGGTGCGACGGTCACGTTCGAGAAGGCGCCGCAGCGCGCGGTTGCACTCGGCCAGAACAGCGCCGAAATCCTGCTGCTGCTCGGGCTGGAGGACCGTCTTGCCGCGTCCGCCTTCTGGCCGACCAAGGTGCTGCCGGAGCTTGCCGAAGCGAACGGGAAGGTGAAGCTGCTCACCGTGGAGCTGCCGACGCTGGAATCGATCCTGGCCGAGGAGCCCGACTTCGTCGCCGCCCAGTTGCCGCTGCTGCTCGGGCCCGACAGCAAGGTGTCCAAGCGCGAGGATTTCGAGGCGCTCGACATCCCCAGTTACCTGGCGCCGGGCATCTGCAACACCCGCAAGGACACCGGCGACTTCTATGGCAGCCGCCAGCAGCTGTGGAACATGGATCTCCTGTACCAGGAGATCGACGAGCTTTCGCGGATCTTCGACGTCGCCGACCGCGGCCAGAAGCTGATCGCGGAGTTCAAGAAGCGCGAGGCGGACCTGCGCGCCCGTCTCGGGGACAACCCGGACCTGACCTTCCTGTTCTGGTTCTCCAGCCCGTCCGTTGCGGACGATGCCTATCTCGGCGGCAAGAACGGCGCCTCCGGCTTCATCGCCGACGTGCTGGGCGGCCGCAACGCCATCACCACCGAGGCCGAATGGCCGACGGTCGGCTGGGAAGGCATCATCGCCGCCAATCCGACGGTGATCGTCGCCGCCTCCCTCGACCGCAACCGCTGGGACCTCGACAAGGCGGAAAACAAGATCGCCTTCCTGAAGGGCGATCCGACCGTCAGCCAGATGGAGGCGGTGCAGAAGGGCTATATCGTCACCATGAACGGGGCGGCGATGAACCCGACCATCCGCACCATCTACGGCGCGGAGGAAGTCGCCGCGCAGCTCGAGGCGCTCGGGCTCCTGAAGTGACGATATCCCCGTCGAGGGCGAGCCTGCAGTTCGCCGCATTGGTGGTCGGATCGCTGGCCGTCCTGGTGCTGGCGGTCGCCACGGCGGTGGGGATAGGCGAGATGCATATCCCGCTGCGCACCGTGGCGCTCGCCGTGACCAACCAGTTCGGCTGGACATCCGCCGACATCAGCCGGATCCAGGCCAGCGTGATCTGGGACCTGCGGCTCAGCCGCGCGCTCGTCGCCGCGCTCTGCGGCGCGGGCCTGGCTATGTGCGGTGCTATCCTCCAGTCGCTGCTGCGCAATGCCCTGGCCGAGCCCTATGTGCTCGGCATCTCGGCCGGCGCTTCGACGGGGGCCGTCGCGGTCATTATCCTCGGCGTCGGCGCCGGAGCGGTGACGCTGTCCATGGGCGCCTTCGCCGGGGCGTTGTCGGCCTTCCTCTTCGTCGCGGTCCTGTCCGGCGGCGGGCGGGGCGGGGCCGACCGCACCATCCTGTCCGGCGTCGCGGCCGCCCAGCTTTTCAACGCGCTCACCGCCTATATCGTCACCACCTCGGGCAATGCCCAGCAGGCGCGCGACGTGATGTTCTGGCTGCTCGGAAGCCTCGGCGGCGTGCGCTGGCCGGAGTTCCAGCTGCTGGCCGTGGTGGTCGCGATCGGTCTCGGCGTGTGCATCTGGTATGCCCGGGCGCTCGACGCCTTCACCTTCGGCGATGACGCCGCCGCCTCCATGGGGATACCCGTGGAGCGCGTCCGACTTGTCCTCTTCGCTATCACCGCGGTGATGACGGCGACCATCGTCAGCATGGTCGGGTCCATCGGCTTCGTCGGCCTGGTGGTTCCGCACGCGGTGCGCTTCCTCATCGGGCCCGGTCACATCCGCCTTCTGCCCGCCTGCCTGCTGGTCGGCGCCGTGTTCATGGTGCTCGCCGACATCGTCTCGCGCAGCGTCATGCAGCAGCAGACGCTGCCGATCGGCATCGTCACGGCGCTGGTCGGCGTGCCGTGTTTTGCGTTGATACTTTACCGCGCGAGGCCCGCAACATGAGCGTTTGTGCCGAAAATCTCGTGTGGCGCGTCGGGGGCAAGACGATTGTCGATGACGTGTCGTTCGACGTCGAGCCGGGCAGGGTGCTCGGGCTGCTGGGGCCGAACGGCTCGGGCAAGTCGTCGCTGCTGCGCCTGCTGGCCGGCCTGCGGCGCCCCGCCTCGGGCCGGGTGCTGCTCGACGGCACGGACATCGCTCGGAGCGGCCGCCGGGAGCTGGCGCGGCGCGTGGCGCTGGTCCAGCAGCATGCCGCGACCGATGTGAACGTGACGGTTGAGGACGTGGTGCGCCTTGGCCGCACGCCGCATCGCGGCCCGCTCGCGGCCTGGCGGCCGGCCGACACCCGGGCCGTCGACACCGCCCTGGAGCAGGTTGGCATGACCGGGTTCCGCCGTCAGTCCTGGCACAGCCTGTCGGGCGGCGAGCGCCAGCGCGTCCACATCGCCCGCGCTCTGGCTCAGCAACCGCGCGAGCTGTTTCTCGACGAGCCGACCAACCATCTCGACATCCAGCACCAGCTCGAGTTGCTGCGCCTCGTCTCGCAGCTGGGGCTGACGACAATCGTCGCGCTGCACGACCTCAACCACGCCGCGATGTTCTGCGACCATCTGCTGGTGCTGCACCGGGGACAGGTCGTGGCGAGCGGCGCGCCGGCCGACGTGCTTACCCCCGACCTGCTGCGCGACGTGTTTCGCGTCGACTGCGACTTCCTGCGCTCGGACGACGACGTCCTCCGCATCCTCTTCAGGAAGTAGCGCCTGCCGGATCAGAACCGGACGGCAAGGCCCATTCTGCCGCCGGCCGAGGCCTGGCCATCTCCCTCGATGTTGAAGAGCAGTGCGCCGTCGAGGCTCCACATGCCGCCATTGGTGAGTTCCACGCCGGCGCCGAGCGAGCCGAAGGCCCCGGATCCGCCGAGACCCGCGAAGCCGCCCGTCACGGCAATGCTCGGGGTGACGATCATGCCTTCCTCGAGGACAAACTGCCGGGCGAGCTCCGCTCCCAGGCTGACGCGCAGCTGCTCGACGGTGAAGCCGTCCATTCCCACCACATTGCCTGCGGCGTTCCTGACGCTGTAGTCGTCGATCTTTTCGGACAGGTAGACGGTCCGCAGCTTCGGCGCCAGCGTGGTCGCTTCATCGAGATGCCACACGCCGGACAGGGAGGTGCTGAACATCCACCGGCTGGTGTCGAAGCTGCCGTCCCAGAACCTGCTGTCGATGTCGTTCGACGATCCGCCATAGAGCAGGCTGGTATCCCAGAACACACCGCGGCCGAGCTCGAACGAGGCGTAGGGGCCGACGAACCAGCCATTGCCCGTCAGTGTCGCATCGTCGCGGGTCGGATCGCTCATCCGGTCGAAGTGGAAGGAGATGCCGATGAGGGCACGCTCCGTCAGCAGATAGTCGGCACCTGCGGAGAACAGGGCGAAGGTGCCCCAGCGACTGTCCTCTCCATTGCGATTGTGCATGGCGAAGGTGCCATCGACCCACACGTTGAACGAGGAGGTGTCGACGCCGAGGCTGCGCTCGATCGCCTCGCTCGCTGCGGACATCTGCGCCAGGCTCGTGGCAAAGCCGAGGGTCACGCCCTGGGCTGACGGCATCATGCGCATGTTGATGACGTCCCGCGCAGACTCCATCTGCCGCCGCTCGCGCAGGCCAGGCACCTTGATCGTGTTGCTGAGCAGGTTTTGGCGTGCCTGCACGAAATCATGCACCAGGCCGTGGACCTCCTTGGCGACCGCCTGCGGATCGTAGCCCAGCGTGTAGAGGACGGTGCCGACATTGGACGTGCCGAGCGAACTGGTCAGGGTGAAGCGCACCCGCACCTGGCCGGAATAGGTCGGGTTGGGAGTGAACTTCAGATAGAAGCCGACCGGGGCAGGCGCGCTGTCGAGCTGCGCGAACTCTCCGAACACGATCTGCGCCGTGCCGGCATTGGCCGGCTCGACGGCAACGATGTTCGCGGACTGGAACGGCCCACCCGTCGCGCCGCTCGCCAGGTTGACGTTGGGCGGCGTCGAGCCCGGCGGTACGGTCACGTCCTTGTCGCTCACCGTCACCGTCTGCTCGGCGACGCTCAAGGTGTAGGCCGCCGAACCCGTGACGTTGTTCGCATCGCGCGCCTGGATCGTGAAGCTGTAATTGCCCTCGGTATCGGGATCCAGTGGACCGTTCAGCTGGCCGGTGGAGATGTTGAGCACCAGGCCGTCCGGCAGACTGCCCGAGGTAACGCTGTAGATATATGGCGCGAGCCCGCCACTGGCGGTGATCGAGGCGGTGTAATCCTCGCCAGCCGTTGCGGCAGGCAATTCACCACCCGCCGGGGAGAGCGCGATGACGACCGGTGCTGCATCGACCTGCAGGCTGTAGACGGCGTTGCCGGTGTCGCTGTTGGCATCCGTCGCGGTGACGGTGAAGTTGGCGGTCTCCACCGTGGTCGGGGTTCCGCTCAGCGTGCCGTCGCCGGCAAGGGTCAGGCCGTCGGGCAGGGCGCCGGCGGTCACCGCATAGCTGTAGGGCGAGGTGCCGCCGGAGGCGGTGAAGCTCTGGCTATAGGCCGCTCCGACCTCGCCATTGGCGAGGCTGCCGGCCGCCGGGGACAGGGTGATGACGACGGGGGCATCGACCTGGATCGAATAGGCGGCGTTGCCGGTGGCACTGTTGGCATCCGTCGCGGTGATTGTGAAGTTGGCCGTCTCTGCCGTGGTCGGCGTGCCGCTCAGCGCACCATTGGCGGCAAGGGTCAGCCCATCGGGCAGGGCGCCTGCGGTCACCGCATAGGTGTAGGGCGAGGTGCCGCCGGAGGCGGTGAAGCTCTGGCTGTAGGCCGCTCCGACCTCGCCATTGGCGAGGCTGCCGGCGGCCGGGGAGAGCGCGATGACCACCGGGGCTGCATCGACCTGGATGGAATAGGCGGCGTTGCCGGTGTCGCTGTTGGCATCGGTGGCGGTGACGGTGAAGTTCGCCGTCTCCACCGTGGTCGGCGTTCCCGTGAGGGCACCGTTCGAGGCGAGGGTCAGGCCGTCGGGCAGGGCGCCTGCGGTGACCGCATAGGTGTAGGGCGAGGTGCCGCCGGAGGCGGTGAAGCTCTGGCTGTAGGCCGCTCCGACCTCGCCATTGGCGAGGCTGCCGGCGGCGGGGTTCAGGGAGATGACGACGGGGGCATCGACCTGGATGGAATAGGCGGCGTTGCCGGTGTGGTTGTTGGCATCGGTCGCGGTGACGGTGAAGTTGGCCGTCTCCAGCGTGGTCGGCGTTCCGGTGAGGGCACCGTTCGAGGCGAGGGTCAGGCCGTCGGGCAGGGCACCTGCGGTGACCGCATAGGTGTAGGGCGAGGTGCCGCCGGAGGCGGTGAAGCTCTGGCTATAGGCCGCTCCGACCTCGCCATTGGCGAGGCTGCCGGCCGCCGGGGACAGGGAGATGACGACGGGGGCATCGACCTGGATGGAATAGGCGGCGTTGCCGGTGTCGCTGTTGGCATCGGTCGCGGTGACGGTGAAGTTCGCCGTCTCCAGCGTGGTCGGCGTTCCGGTGAGGGCACCGTTCGAGGCGAGGGTCAGGCCGTCGGGCAGGGCACCTGCGGTGACCGCATAGGTGTAGGGCGAGGTGCCGCCGGAGGCGGTGAAGCTCTGGCTGTAGGCCGCTCCGACCTCGCCATTGGCGAGGCTGCCGGCGGCGGGGTTCAGGGAGATGACGACGGGGGCATCGACCTGGATGGAATAGGCGGCGTTGCCGGTGTCGCTGTTGGCATCGGTCGCGGTGACGGTGAAGTTGGCGGTCTCCGCCGTGGTCGGCGTGCCACTCAGCGTGCCGTCGCCGGCAAGGGTGAGGCCGTCGGGCAGGGCGCCTGCGGTGACCGCATAGGTGTAGGGCGAGGTGCCGCCGGAGGCGGTGAAGCTCTGGCTGTAGGCGGTGCCGACCTCGCCATTGGCGAGGCTGCCGGCCGCCGGGGACAGGGTGATGACGACGGGGGCATCGACCTGGATGGAATAGGCGGCGTTGCCGGTGTGGTTGTTGGCATCGGTCGCGGTGACGGTGAAGTTCGCCGTCTCCAGCGTGGTCGGCGTTCCGGTGAGGGCACCGTTCGAGGCGAGGGTCAGGCCGTCGGGCAGGGCGCCTGCGGTGACCGCGTAGGTGTAGGGCGAGGTGCCGCCGGAGGCGGTGAAGCTCTGGCTGTAGGCCGCTCCGACCTCGCCATTGGCGAGGCTGCCGGCGGCGGGGTTCAGGGAGATGACGACGGGGGCATCGACCTGGATGGAATAGGCGGCGTTGCCGGTGTCGCTGTTGGCATCGGTGGCGGTGACGGTGAAGTTCGCCGTCTCCAGCGTGGTCGGCGTTCCGGTGAGGGCACCGTTCGAGGCGAGGGTCAGGCCGTCGGGCAGGGCGCCTGCGGTGACCGCATAGGAGTAGGGCGAGGTGCCGCCGGAGGCGGTGAAGCTCTGGCTGTAGGCCGCTCCGACCTCGCCATTGGCAAGGCTGCCGGCCGCCGGGGACAGGGTGATGGTGACCGGGGCTGCTTCGACCTGGATCGAATAGGCGGCGTTGCCGGTGTCGCTGTTGGCATCCGTCGCGGTGACGGTGAAGTTGGCGGTCTCCGCCGTGGTCGGGGTTCCGCTCAGCGCACCATTGGCGGCAAGGGTCAGCCCATCGGGCAGGGCGCCTGCGGTGACCGCATAGGAGTAGGGCGAGGTGCCGCCGGAGGCGGTGAAGCTCTGGCTATAGGCCGCTCCGACCTCGCCATTGGCGAGGCTGCCGGCCGCCGGGGACAGGGTGATGACGACGGGGGCATCGACCTGGATGGAATAGGCGGCGTTGCCGGTGTGGTTGTTGGCATCGGTCGCGGTGACGGTGAAGTTCGCCGTCTCCAGCGTGGTCGGCGTTCCGGTGAGGGCACCGTTCGAGGCGAGGGTCAGGCCGTCGGGCAGGGCGCCTGCGGTGACCGCGTAGGTGTAGGGCGAGGTGCCGCCGGAGGCGGTGAAGCTCTGGCTGTAGGCCGCTCCGACCTCGCCATTGGCGAGGCTGCCGGCGGCGGGGTTCAGGGAGATGACGACGGGGGCATCGACCTGGATGGAATAGGCGGCGTTGCCGGTGTCGCTGTTGGCATCGGTGGCGGTGACGGTGAAGTTCGCCGTCTCCAGCGTGGTCGGCGTTCCGGTGAGGGCACCGTTCGAGGCGAGGGTCAGGCCGTCGGGCAGGGCACCTGCGGTGACCGCATAGGTGTAGGGCGAGGTGCCGCCGGAGGCGGTGAAGCTCTGGCTGTAGGCGGTGCCGACCTCGCCATTGGCGAGGCTGCCGGCGGCGGGGTTCAGGGAGATGACGACGGGGGCATCGACCTGGATGGAATAGGCGGCGTTGCCGGTGTGGTTGTTGGCATCGGTCGCGGTGACGGTGAAGTTGGCCGTCTCCGCCGTGGTCGGCGTGCCGCTCAGCGCACCATTGGCGGCAAGGGTGAGGCCATCGGGCAGGGCGCCTGCGGTGACCGCATAGCTGTAGGGCGAGGTGCCGCCGGAGGCGGTGAAGCTCTGGCTGTAGGCCGCTCCGACCTCGCCATTGGCGAGGCTGCCGGCCGCCGGGGACAGGGTGATGACGACGGGGGCATCGACCTGGATGGAATAGGCGGCGTTGCCGGTGTGGTTGTTGGCATCGGTCGCGGTGACGGTGAAGTTCGCCGTCTCCAGCGTGGTCGGCGTTCCGGTGAGGGCACCGTTCGAGGCGAGGGTCAGGCCGTCGGGCAGGGCGCCTGCGGTGACCGCGTAGGTGTAGGGCGAGGTGCCGCCGGAGGCGGTGAAGCTCTGGCTGTAGGCCGCTCCGACCTCGCCATTGGCGAGGCTGCCGGCGGCGGGGTTCAGGGAGATGACGACGGGGGCATCGACCTGGATGGAATAGGCGGCGTTGCCGGTGTCGCTGTTGGCATCGGTGGCGGTGACGGTGAAGTTCGCCGTCTCCAGCGTGGTCGGCGTTCCGGTGAGGGCACCGTTCGAGGCGAGGGTCAGGCCGTCGGGCAGGGCACCTGCGGTGACCGCATAGGTGTAGGGCGAGGTGCCGCCGGAGGCGGTGAAGCTCTGGCTGTAGGCCGCTCCGACCTCGCCATTGGCGAGGCTGCCGGCGGCGGGGTTCAGGGAGATGACGACGGGGGCATCGACCTGGATGGAATAGGCGGCGTTGCCGGTGTCGCTGTTGGCATCGGTCGCGGTGACGGTGAAGTTGCGGTCTCCGCCGTGGTCGGCGTGCCTCAGCGCACCGTCGCGGCAAGGGTGAGGCCGTCGGGCAGGGCGCCTGCGGTGACCGCATAGGTGTAGGGCGAGGTGCCGCCGGAGGCGGTGAAGCTCTGGCTGTAGGCCGCTCCGACCTCGCCATTGGCGAGGCTGCCGGCCGCCGGGGACAGGGTGATGACGACGGGGGCATCGACCTGGATGGAATAGGCGCGTTGCCGGTGTGTTGTTGGCATCGGTCGCGGTGACGGTGAAGTTCGCCG